>JANMGR010000146.1:0-20806 GCA_031374785.1 Sphingomonadales bacterium
GACCGCTTTTCCTTCAACAAAGCTCATCGCCAACACACGCGATGTTGTGAACGCATCTTCAAGCACAGGAACACCATAACGGTCATCCCCCGCCAGCAAAAAAGCAAAGCGTCGCATCTGTTCACCTTCGCGGATATAGTCCGCTTCCTCGGCCAGTTGGCGCTTGGCTTCATGAAGCAGCGGCTGCAGATTTAGTTCGGCGGGCAGCAGGCTGGATATCCGCAACAACGTCGCAACATTATCGACATCGGCATCAATGCTTTCGCGCACCCCCGGATACTGCACCTTGATCGCCAGCTTCCGCCCATCAGGCAAAGTCGCGCGATGAACTTGCCCAATCGATGCGGCTGCAATCGGTGTTGCTTCAAAATGCGCAAAGCGCCGCCGCCAATCTGTACCCCATTCTGTTCTCAGCAACGCATCCAGCTGCGGCGGCGGCATCCGGTAAGCCTGATTGCGCAGCCGCGCGAGTATGGCGGTCAATTCCGGCGGCAGCAGATCGCCTGCATCCATCGAGATCATCTGCCCCAGCTTCATCGCCGCGCCGCGCAAATGCGATAACCGGTCTGCAACGCGCGTTGCATTGGCCGGGGTAAGGATCAAATCCTCTAGCTTTGGCCGTTCACCACTCGCCAGTCGCCGCGCGCCTTCCGCGAGCATCCCGCCAGCCACTCCGCCTGCAAGTCGTCCGAAAGTGCCGAGCCGGGATAAACGACCAGTTGGCACAGCGCGGCCACGGTTTGATTTTGAAGGAGGTGTTTCATCGTTCATGCTGAAAATGCAAAGACGCAACCAAACGCCGCGTCAACACAGGCAAAAGTCACTAAGTCTCAATTTTGTGATGAAAGAAAATGGTCGGGGAGACAAGATTCGAACTTGCGACCCTCTGGTCCCAAACCAGATGCGCTACCAGGCTGCGCCACTCCCCGACATGGAGCTCTATAACTCTTTCGCCAATCTAAGCCAAGGCCTCGACGGACTATTCAGCAGAAAATCTGCTGGCTTGCCAGCCGAAGCCCCGAAGGAGCAAAGGCTGGTGGGCCCGGAGGGACTCGAACCCCCGACCTAGCCGTTATGAGCGGCCAGCTCTAACCAACTGAGCTACAGGCCCAAACCTGTTTACCGTTCACGCCGCGCCGATAGCGGATGAAATGGCGGCAATGCAAGCAACAAATCCAATTATTATCATTCGGGAAGCATAATTCCTGCGGCACGGGCTATTTCGTTGACATGCACTGGCTTCACGCCGCGAGTGTTCAGGTGCGCAAATATCTGCCTCCACCAATCATAAAACCGCTCCAAATCCTCCTCATTACGCACATAGGGCGTGTTGCCAACGGCGAGAGACGGCGAGTGGAAGGAAAAATTCAGGATAGGAATGTTTAAAGCAAGTGCTACATCAACAGCTTGCATAGCCTTCTCCACAGGAATGCCCTCTGGCGTCAAAGCAATCCTCTCTAACATGCCAGTCCGCGCCAATAGGCCTCTTGAAGTTAACGACTGGAAAGCTCGGCTAAAAATTGCTGCGCCAGCAGACCGCAGAGCTCCGCTGAATACGCTAGTTACCGGAAGTTCAATCAACTTTCTTTCGGCGATCCAATAGGGCTCAAGGGGATAATGCGTGTAATTAGGGCCTCCCTGCCCGGTGTAGTCAAACAATGAGCGCACAGAGGTATCGATGGCGACGCCCAAATCGCACAAAATTTCCCTAGTGTGATGCCCGGCACCATAGCGACCCGCCCGGTACATTTGCGGCTTCACGCCAAAGCGGTCGACAATCAACGCATGCAAAGCTGTCAATTTCGCGCTTTCCAGTTCAGGTGTAAGATTGCATGCGTAACTATTGTGAACGCTTGGTTCTTCTAGGAAAGGCGGATTGACCCAGGGATGCAGCTGCACGCCAACATCTGCGCGAGCCTGGGCTACATACCCGCCGAGCAGCTCAACTGCAGGCGCATCATTCGCAATGGGATAGTCCACCAAATAGACAGGACGGACATCATGCTCGTCACAAAGTTGCTGAAACCGGTCAATCGCGCTGACATGCGTTGTGCCATGATGGTCGCGTGTGAACGGCGCGTTCCAATCAAATTCTTCCTCAGTGTCGACGGTGACGATAAAGCGCGGACTGCCGAAATCTAAATCGACAAATTGAACCGTCTGCGGATTAACGGGCTTCAGATCAACAGCTGCCCCCATTCTCTCGCGCATGACTATTCGCCCCTTTGGTCCCTAAACACGTGCGCATCGTCCTGCACCGCTGGTATAATGACTAGCAAGCTTTCGTTTTGAAAGTGTAAACTGCCGCCGACATTTCGCGCAAGGTTCCGCACAAGCCGCAGGGAAAAGCCAAGACCTAAAAGAGGAGAACCCCCCACGGACGATGTCGCAACTGGCCCTGACCCCAGTAATTCCCCTTCGGTAAGACCGGAAAGCTTAGACGGCAAAGTCAGTCGAAACCGATTTTGCGCCATCGCGCCAAGCACGGTGCTGAACCGACCAGCGAGTGTCTCGCCGGGCTCACAGCCCATGATCACGGATGCTAAAAGCCTTGAAAACAGGCGTTCTGCCATGTCTTGCTCGACAGCGAATGGGCGCACCGGATCGGCAATCGACAAATTGACTTCTACGTTAAGGCTATCGCTGACGGTGCGCAGCCGCAAAGCCAGTCTTTCGGCAAGCCAGTTGCATTCCGTCGTCCCGCTGCGGATTTCCAATACTCCGCGATCCATTTGAGCAGCAATTGCAAGGTCCTCAAAGCCCGACAAAAGCTGATTAGCATCGGTTAAAATCGTGTCGGCAAGACCGCGATATTCGGGCTCCACGGGACCAAACATCTGTTGTTCGATAATTTCCGCAAAACCAACAATCGCCCCCAAGGGCGTGCGCAGTTCATGCAATATCTGTTGCAGCTGTTCGGCTTGGCGTTGCGGATCATGCGCCAAGCTTGCGGTTTCGGCCACAGAAGGGCGGCGCATAATGCCGCGAAAGCCACGGAAACGTCCGCTTTCTGCGTCGAAAAAGGGCGAGGCGCTCATCCGCCAGTCACCCTCGACAACTGACGCGCCACGAAGCCGCATCCGTGCGTTTTCCATTGGCATACGCTGACGGAATGCCGCAGCGCCGTAAGCATCTGGGCCCGGGCCATAGTCAAAGGCTGGTTGCGCAATATCAATACCTACAATAGCGCCCCGTGGCGCGCCCTCCACCCAGATGACCGTTCCATTATCGTCTGTTTCAAAGCGGATTTCATACGCAGGTTGAGGAGAACCAGCGCCGTCGGCTTCAAACGGCAGCTGCGGCGCTTCGTTGCGTTCATGATCGCGGCGCCATTGTTCAAGCCGTTCGACAACTTCGCCGATGGGGACGGCTTTATTGTCCCAGTTGGGTCGCGATAATGGCTCAACCGCTTTGGCTCCAACAGCTTCTTTCGCACCGGATAAGGCAAAATCGCCGCCAGAATAGAGCGTGAGTGCGCGGAGAGTCATCGGCCCCAAATCCCGCCGCATCCGCAAAAAACCTCGTGCGCGAACGGGCAAATGTGGAACAAGATCTGCCCATTGGCCATCATCCAACCTAGCCCCGGAAATCACTGCCGCAGCAACGGCAGGTGTATCTGCGGCAAGAAGCTGAACAAGCGGAGGGGACAATATGCGGCCATGAAGCGATTCTAGCGCCGAAACGCGGTCCGTAACGGGGACTGCATCGCGCATTTTTCGAGCCTGGATTAAGCCCAGCGCTATCTGAGCAGCGTCATATCGCAATGGATTTTGCGCAAGTATATCAATAAGCTGACGCCATTGTCCGATGGCAGGCGCGTCCAAGGCGATGTCAGCATTGCGCAGCGCAGTGTCTAGGCGATCATCGATGCGCACGCTTTTTGTCAAATCCCGTCTTATCGTGTTTTAACTTGCGATAGCGACAACGGCGGGTGCAAAAAAGCGGCTAAATTATCGCGTCACACTATGGGACAATTGCATATTACTATAATAATATTATACGATTGTATCAATTACAGACAGGGATATGTCGCAAACCATGGCAGCAATAAACTTTGACGCAATCGATCTGAAACTTCTCGCTGAGCTTCAGGAAAATGGGCGTATTACGAACGTTGAACTGGCCACAAAAGTCGGTCTGACAGCGCCGCCTTGCCTACGCCGTATGCGTGCGTTGGAGCAATCCGGTGCGATTCGCGGCTACCATGCAGAAATCGATCCTGCCGCTATGGGCTATTCGATTATGGTGTTTGCTATGGTCAGTTTGAAAAGCCAGGCCGAGGAGGATTTGCGCGGTTTCGAGGCGCATGTTCGCGCTCTGCCCGAAGTGCGAGAGTGCCATATGCTGAATGGAGAGATTGATTTTATTCTGAAGATCGTCGCGCATGACCTTCAAACATTTCAGGAATTTCTAACGTCAAAGCTGACGTCGGCGCCCAATGTTTCAAGCGTTAAGACATCGCTGACGATACGCACAGCAAAGGATGAACCCGGCGTTCCGGTGTAGTATCAATTCAGCAAAAGGCCATATTCTAAATTTCTGTCGAAGGACACTCACTGCGAGCCCCCTTCGACATCGTATGACTTCGACTACATTCAAACAGTGGGCTTTTGGTCAAGGTAGATCAGCCAATATTCCGCTATCACTTTGCGCCGAGGCTCACTTACAGCCGCAAAGTCGGCCTTTGCACCAGCGACGTTGCCCTGCATTGCCTTAGCGATTCCTAGGCGCAGACGCGTGCGTTCTGACTGGTTTTTACCTTCATTATCAATAACGCCGCCCTTTGCCAGCGCCGCCTCATACAACCTTTGGGCACGGGCATATTCGCTATACGAAAGCATAGTATCGCCGAACAAGGACGACTGCATTCCCTTTGCAGCTGCCAACACTGTCTTTTCGTCTTGGTCCCAACCTGTCCTCAAAGCCGCATCGGCTTGGTTCGCAGCGTTAAGCTGTTCAGTAAAGAAGCTGTTGGTTTTCTGAATAATGCCCGCTGCAAGTCCTTCATTGATCACCGCAATGGCTTCTGCGGGGAAACGGCGAGGGTCGGCGGCCTCAACAAAGTTGCGATAGTCGCTTTCCAGCACGAGCCCCTTGTTCAGACGTGCAAGGCGCATAAGGTCTAGCGATTCCTGCCCTTCAAGCTGCGCAGTGCGGTCATAGAAAATCGTCGCATCGCGATACACTTTCGGCTCTGGATAGGCACGGATGCTTTCTTTGCCCCAATAGGCAACTTGCGCCACGTCCTTCATCTTCCCGCTAAGCTCCAGTGCCCGAGACAATACCGCCCTATCGGGCAGCGCGTTTTTGGCACGCGCTGCATCGACCATTTTGAGGTACCAGCTCATCGCCTCAGCATTGTTATTCTGTTGCTGATAGGCATTGCCGATTAGCCACTCAACATTGTTGCCACGATAGCCGTCATTATACGCGGCAAGAAAATCGGGGATTGCAGCGGCATAATTTTTCTCGGCTGACGCAAACGCTCCGCGTTGAAAGACGAACACCGATTTGATCGGCGTTGGGACGGTTGCGCTACTAAGTGCAAGGTCAATACCTTGTTTTTGAATAGGAATATCCTGAACCTGCGCCCCAATCAGAAAAGTCAGTCGTCCGGCCTGCACTTTTTCATCATCACTTTTTGCGGCAGCTAATAAGGCGGGAACAAGCGATTTTGCCCGTGGATAATCTTTTGCCTTTTCATAGGCATCATTTGTCGGCGTGTATGCAGCAATGAACTCCTTGGAAAACTGACCCTGCGGTTTAGCTGCTTCGGCTTTTTTGTCCTTTTTGGCCTTTTCTTCCTTTTTGGGCTTATCGGCTGTCTGCGCCGATACAAAGGCGGGCACCGCAAATGCGGTCAGTGCAAAATATAAGGCATATTTGGAAACGCGTTTCATTCAATACTCTCCACTCGAAAGGCTGCGGTCTGTGTGTGCCGCCGGTTCAATCCAACATTGATTCTGGCTTTACGATTCTCCGCTGCGATAGGCAATCACGATAGCATTGCCGCCTGAATTGCGGTTGAACGAACGTGTAAAATGGCCTGCACGGTGTGCAACGTGAATCTGTGGATAAACTGTCAAAAAACGCGACTTTATCGGTGCTGCGGGTGGCTAATTTCTGTCTGCTCCCCTAGGGTAAACCCTACAAAGAAAAGATAAGGGATTAGCGGACGTGAGCGAAGAAGAAACAGGCAAAGAGCCGTCGGGAATCGAACCGGTCGATATCGTCGATGAGATGAAATCGAGCTATCTCGATTACGCCATGTCAGTCATCGTCGCCCGCGCTTTGCCCGATGTGCGTGACGGCTTGAAACCTGTGCACCGCCGCATCTTGTTCGCCAGCCAAGAGGGCGGATTTGTCGCTGGGCGACCGTATCGCAAGTCCGCAAAAATCGTCGGCGACGTGATGGGTAACTATCACCCGCATGGTGATAGCGCGATTTATGACGCGCTTGCTCGCATGACGCAGGATTGGTCGATGCGCCTGCCGCTGATCGATGGTCAGGGTAACTTTGGATCGATGGACCCCGATCCGCCAGCATCGATGCGCTATACAGAGGCGCGGCTGAAAAAAGTCGCCAATGCGCTGCTTGATGATCTCGACAAAGATACCGTTGATTTTCAACCGAACTATGATGGCAGCCGCGAAGAACCATCGGTCCTCCCTGCCCGCTATCCGAACCTACTCGTAAATGGCGCAGGCGGCATCGCCGTCGGCATGGCGACCAACATCCCGCCGCATAATCTGGGCGAAGTCATCCGCGCTTGCCTAGCGTATATTGAAAACCCCGCGATCACCGTTGATGAACTGATCGAGATCATCCCTGCCCCCGATTTTCCCACCGGACCGTTGATCCTCGGCCAGACCGGCGCGCGCAACGCGTATCGCGACGGCAAAGGCTCTGTCGTGCAACGCGCGCGACATGTCATTGAGGAAGGCAAAAATGACCGCCGGTCTATCGTTCTCGTCTCTATCCCTTTTCAACTGGGCAAAAACAATCTGGTCGAAAAACTGGCTGAGGCAGCCAAGGACAAACGCATCGAGGGTGTGTCCGACATCCGCGACGAATCGAGCCGTAAGGGTGTGCGCGTTGTCATCGACCTGAAAAAGGATGCGACTCCCGAAGTGGTGCTCAACCAAATCTGGCGGCACACGCCTGCGCAATCAAACTTCCCCGCCAATATGCTCGCGATCCGCGGCGGACGGCCCGAAGTGCTGACTTTGCGCGACTTTATCGAGGCGTTCATCCGTTTCCGCGAAGAAGTCATCACCCGCCGCACGAAGTTTGAGCTAAACAAAGCCCGCGACCGCGCGCATATCTTGCTCGGGCTGGTCGTTGCCGTCACCAACATGGACGAGGTGGTGAAAATCATCCGCGCCTCATCATCCCCGCCAGTGGCGCGCGCAGCACTCAGCGCCCGCCAATGGCCGATTGCCGAAATCGCGCAATATATTCAGCTGGTCGAGGCTATCGAGACCGCCATTGAAGGCGATACCTATCAGCTTTCGGATATTCAGGTCCGCGCAATCCTTGAGCTACGCCTGCACAGGCTAACCGCACTTGGTCGCGACGAAATCGGCAATGAGCTGAAAGCACTGGCCATCGATATTGAGGGCTATCTGGCGATCCTTGGCGACCGCGTGAAGCTGTATGCTGTGATGCGCGAAGAATTGGAGGCCATCGACCGCGAATTCTCCACGCCTCGATTGTGCGAAATCACCGCAAGCTGGGACGGCGTCGAAGACGAAGACCTGATGGAACGCGAAGAGATGGTCGTCACCGTCACGCATGGCGGCTATATCAAACGCACCGCGCTCGCCACATTCCGTGCGCAAAACAAGGGCGGCAAGGGTCGCTCTGGCATGGCGACGAAGGACGAAGACGCAATCACCGAAATGTTCGTGACCAGCACGCACACGCCAGTCTTATTCTTTAGCAACATCGGCAAAGTTTACCGGCTGAAAGTGTGGCGCTTGCCGGAGGGTGGCCCGACCACCAAAGGCCGGCCAATGGTCAACTTGCTGCCGCTTGGCGATGGCGAGACGATCTCTAATGTATTGACCCTGCCAGAGGATGAGGCCGAATGGGGCGGTCTGTCGGTCGTGTTTGCCACGGCCAAAGGCTATGCGCGGCGCAACAGCATGGATGCCTTTGCCAATGTGCCCAGCAACGGCAAAATTGCGATGAAGTTTGAAGGTGAAGATGCCGACGACCGGTTGATCGGCGTTGAATTGCTGTCGGCGGATGATGACGTGTTGCTGGCAAGCCGCGGCGGCAAAGCCATCCGTTTTGCGGCAGACGACATCCGCGAATTCCAAAGCCGGAATTCGACGGGCGTGCGCGCGATGAAGCTGGGCAAGCTAAAGGACGGGGGCAACGACGAAGTCATCTCGCTCTCCATCCTAACCCGCGTCGGCACCACACCAGAGGAGCGCGAAGATTATCTGCGCTTCGCCCCGTGGAAGCCCGAAAAAGAAGGCGAACCCACAATGTCCCCCGAACGCATCACCGAAATGGCGGAATGCGAACAGTTCATCCTAACCGTCTGCGCCAATGGCTATGGCAAGCTGTCGTCCGCATACGGATACCGCCGCACCGGCCGCGGGGGTCAGGGGATCACCAACATCGACAACATCGACCGCAACGGGCCAGTTGTGGCAAGCTTCCCCGCGACCAAAGGCGATCAGTTGATGCTGGTCACCGACCAAGCGAAGCTGATTAGGATGCCGCTAGATTCCCTACGCGTGCTGGGGCGCGGGACGGCTGGGGTGCGGTTGTTCAATGTGGATGATAACGAGCATGTTGTCGGCGCGGCGAAGATTGAGGAGGCGGATGAGGTTGAGGTTGAGGATGGCGTTGTTGACGGCCCAGAAGCGGATGGCGACGAAGCTAGCTAGAATTGTGTCACCAGTATTCTTTTGCCGCAAAAATTCTTCCGTTTTGGCCTCTAGGGACTTTTAGCCTCCAATTCTTTAATCGCAAAACGAATCTTGTTTTCCCATACAGATGGCGGCTCCCAAATTTCTCGCTTTACAAACTTAACAGGCTTCCATTCTCCATCTATAAATACTTCAATGCAAGCGATGTTATCTTTTTTCGACACTCTAGCCATCATAATCTCCTATGCTTTGCGCTAAATATACAGAAACTACGAATAACGATGGCGATTCATTTACATTATTGCTATTTTTGCAACAGGCCGGTTGATGTCAAAAGGTATGCTAGGCCAAATCCAATCAGAAAAAACATGTAAACGTAAAATATTTTTGGGAATATCCATGTGGATAATACCAAAAATCTGTTCGCCCACAAAGAGATCCGGAACAAATAATTGGTAAAATTTAATCCATAAACCCTAACAGACAACTTGATTGTTGTTTCACGGATTAGCCACAGTACGAAGCCCGTTCCTACAAGGATCACTGGCGTCCAAATTATGATTGATGTCACACTCATGCTCTCGCTCCCACCGTCGGAACTTGCCATTCATTTCTGTCTTATCTATCTCTGACTTGTCTATGCCACGGAAAAGATCAAGCAATTCAGCCTAGGTGAACATATTCAGAGTGTAAAATTGTGCAAAATTCTGAGGTTGGGTTACGCCGACAGTTTACTTAACCCCCAAATTATCCACTCACATCGCCGTCGAAACCGCCCGCTAAGCCGGGACGAGTTCCGGGGACACAATACTAAATAGGTTACGACGACAGTTTACTTAACCCCCAAGTCATTCACTCACATCGCCGTCTAAGCCGCCCGCAAAGCCGGGGACACGCAATAGCATGTCCTCGTTTTGCTACGTTGTCTATTTGTGCCTTCACACAATAACCTCGATGCGTAACCAGCAACGTCGAAAGCATGTAAAAGAGATGGGAGGCAAAGAGGCGCCGATGCAGGCCACAACCCCTCCCCATCTCTCCTCCTCTTTTACATCCTTTGAACCTTGCGGTTTCTAAATCGCCGTTGCGTGCAAAGCCCAATGCGGTCGAACGCAATCAGCTATTGAAATGTAGGAATTCATTTGCGATGTTTCATTCGGACATCGCGAACCGCCCAATGGCTGCATGGGCATGCAATCAGCCTAACACGAAAAACCCTCAAGCTTCTGGTCATTTGAACATCGTTTAAGGTGAGTCCTTAGTGTGACTTTCCAGATTTCGGGGTGTTCGTTTCAGCAAAAAAAGGAGACGCAAGACTGCGCCCCCTTTTCTTTGCCGCCGCTCCGCTGGCGTTTCGGATAATCAGCGGAGTGGCAGCGTCATTTACGGGCTAGTTGGCCGATCACTGCTGCCTTGCACAAGCAGATAAATTCCGGCGACAGAAGCCGCCACTACCAGAGCAAGGACAACCGGACTGCCTCTGTTACAAGGATGATGTTTTCCGTCAGAACCAAGGCAGATCTTCATCTGGCCAGTTTCGACCGCCGAAGCGCTGGAAATGGTGCCGGGGATTGCCCCCGCCACCAACGCCAAAGCCAATACAGCTCCGCCGATTTTGCGTTTATACGACATTCAACTTCCTTTCAAATTGCGCACTTAAAAGTCCGGTAATTACTCCGGAACTTCTAAGTCGGATTAGAAAGGCAAACGGTTCAAAAGCGGTGGAAAATAATTTTAGCGCCAATGAATTTTAGGCTTTGTACGTAAATACCGAGCTTACTTCGCCGCCGCAGTAGCAGGTGTTGCAAATCCGCACTGCCCCTGCTCCATCTTGATTTGTTTGGTGATGCGGATGGCGTTTTGCGCATAGGCTTCGGTTACCGAGCCTTTGTTAACGGTCTTTCCGCGCAATGTGCTGACGTCGTCGCACAGGTGGAACACAAGCGCCGATGCAGACTTTTTGGCGCCTGCCGGTGGTGCGATCCAATAGACAGTATCCAAGCCATTCGGGTTAGCCTCGCTTTTCGTCGCTTCGGCAACGGCTTCCGAATCTTCGGCAATAGCTTGCGCTTGTTCAGCAACCTCTGGCGAACACGCCGTTGTTGGCTGTTTGGATTTAATCTGCGTCGCGCAGGCGTTCATGTCCTCAGTATATTGCTCAGTCGACGGCGGCTTGAAATCGATGCCGATGACGGTCGCGAGCATCGCCAGAGCAACGCCAACGCCGCCTGCAATCTTCTTATTCTTGGGGTCCATATCTTTATCAAGGAAGATCAGGGCAAGCAGCGGCAGGAATGCGATCACTGTAATAATCGCACCCAGCTGATTCTGCACAAAGAAGCGGAAACCATCGGCGCGGCTGGCGGGATCATGCTTGTTAGCGGCTTTCCACATTAGGCTACCGGCAATCGCGAACACGGCGATGCCGACCAATATGCCGATCAACAGCGCAAGGTTACCGTCGTTGAACGTACCTTTTTTTAGGAGGACTATCCCTGTAATTTCGGTGCCGATGGCAACAACCCAAGACAGGCCCGCAAATATGCGCAGCTTTGTCGCTTTGCCCTTTTGGCCTTGTGATGCTTCCCATGCTTTGGTGACATCCACTTTTGGTGTTGGCTCGGTATCAGTCATGTTTCTAGCTCCCCTTATCGGCATTGATGCTTGGCGCAAATTGATCGGATCGTCCAGCTCGCTTCACGTCGTATAACTTCGTATTGACGCTACAATCACTTGGCGATTTTGACAACAGGGTGCGATTGGCATCCAAATGCCCTATCGCGCTCGATCAAACCAGCAGCTGACTGAAAAACGTGAATCTGCAAAATTTCTTCCGAGAACCGACACTGGCAAAACTTCGTGCAGCATGAACGAGGGAAACGCGACCAATCGGTTGTCGTGTGGTTCGACCACTGCTGGTGTACTTTTATCGAAAGGGTGGATATGCAGGTCACCACCCTGAAACGCGCACGGTGTTTGGTGAAAATAATAGACCGCTGTAATCAACCGATCGCCGCGGGTTTCATCGCGATCATTGCCGGTAAAGCTATCGCGATGCGCGCTAAAAAAATCGCCATCGCTGTGTGCCGCCAAACGGATTTCTATCTCGGCAAGGTCAAATTGGGCTACGCCGGTTGCGATGCAGATTTCTGGAAATGCGCCCAGCAAAGCCTCTCGAAACGCCGGTCTATACGGCCCCAACCGATCATTGGATAATTGCCCCTTGCGGACAGCCGGCAGATAATCGGACGCACCGTTGGCAATCACTTTGCCAGACGCGAAATCATCAATAGTTAGGGTATGCGCCAAAAGCCCCTGATGCACAGCAACGGGCAGGAAATTATCGGCGATGAAATGCGGAACGCTGGCCATAATCATCACCAATTAGTATAAGGTCCGCGTTTCACCAAAGTTGTGACGACACCGACTGCGATCATCAATACACCGCCATAATAGAGCACCCAGATCGCCAGATCGGGCCAAGCAGCGCCTAACAGCGGTCCCATTCGTGCAAAGATCAGCAGGTCCGATGCTACAAATGCCATTGCCCCCATACCAACACGATAGCGCGGGAAATTGCTGTTCCATGCGGCTGCCGCCATGCCTGCGACAAAGAGCGTATAAACTGCGGCTTGAATTCCAAACGCTCGATCCGTCGGCAGAAAATAGGCAATCAATGGAGCAAGCACAAACACCGCAATCGCCAGAAGCTTCTGACTCAACACCGGATGCACGCGTTGGTGGCGCAAGAACAAATAGATCGCAATGACATGCCCGGCGGCAAACGCTATCGCGCCCCAAATCATATCAAGTTCCAGTAAACCATCACCCAATGCCCAAAACGCCATGACACCCGCGACCAGCAAAAACTCGCCCATACGGTGCTTGCGCAAAGCATAGCCTATCAGCAGCCCGACGCCCGCCATCTTCCAAGGGATAGACACATAATCCGGCAAGCCAAGCTGCCAGCTTAGCGGGAAGGTCAACCCGAAGAACAGGCTGGCCAGCAGCCACGGGCGTTTATGGGCTAAATCCTTTGACATAATCCTCTCTCGCCTTTTGCCTGTGCAACTGCAAGCCTGTTTGCTAGATGGGCAATCACCCCGCCAAGTAGACCGTTAGTGCAGAGCCTGTCGAAGCACGTCCAAAAGGATCGCGCTACAAACGCGGGGCGCACTTTGACAGGCTCAGTGCTAACGGTTTTCGGATAGGTTTTTGAATGTCGAAACATCAAGTTCACATCATCGGCGGCGGGCTTGCGGGTAGCGAAGCGGCTTGGCAATTGGGAAAGCGCGGCATCAAAGTGCGCTTGTCGGAAATGCGCGGATCCGGAGAAATGACGGCGGCGCATCAGACAGATGGGCTTGCAGAACTCGTCTGCTCCAACAGTTTTCGATCTGATGATGCCGAAAGCAACGCGGTGGGTTTGCTGCATCAAGAAATGCGGACTTTGGACTCGCTGGTGATGTCTGCGGCAGAGGTTGCCAAAGTGCCTGCGGGTTCGGCGCTTGCCGTCGACCGCGATGTGTTTTCGGCTGAGGTTACGCGGCGGTTGTTGGATCTTGGCACCGTTGAGATTGTTCGCGAACGGGTGGACGCAGTGCCGAGTGCAGGGTTGACGATAATCTCGACCGGCCCACTCACCGCAATGTCTCTCGCCGAAAACATACGCTGTGCGACGGGTGAAACCAGCCTTGCATTCTTCGACGCCATCGCCCCCATCGTCTATCACGACAGCATCGACATGGACATATGCTGGTACGCGTCGCGCTGGGATAAAGGCGAGGGCAAAGACTATATCAACTGCCCGATGGACAAGGATCAATATCTTGCGTTCCACGCCGGATTGCTTGCAGCGGAAAAGTCGGAATTTAAGGAGTGGGAAAAAAACACACCCTATTTCGAAGGGTGCATGCCGATTGAGGTGATGGCCGAACGCGGGCTGGATACGTTGCGCTTTGGTCCGATGAAGCCGGTGGGGCTTGATAATCCCAAAACTGGGCGTTGGCCGCATGCGGTGGTGCAATTGCGTCAAGATAATAAGCGGGGTTCAATCTGGAACATGGTCGGGTTTCAGACAAAAATGAAACACGGCGCGCAGGTGGAATTGTTCCGCACTATTCCAGGGCTAGAAAATGCAGAATTTGCGCGGCTTGGCGGGTTGCACCGCAATACCTTCATCCGCTCCCCCATTTTGCTCGACCGACAGTTGCGGCTGAAATCATCACCGCACGTTCGTTTTGCCGGGCAAATCACTGGCTGCGAAGGCTATGTCGAAAGTGCTGCGGTGGGGTTGATGGCTGGCATCATGGCGGCGCATGAATTGGCCGAGCGTGATTTCACCCCTCCCCCTGTGACCACTGCGTTTGGCGCGTTGCTTGGCCACATAACCGGCGACGCAGAGGCCGACAGCTATCAACCGATGAACATCAATTTCGGCCTGTTTCCGCAGCCGGAAAGCAAAGTGCATAAGAAAGAACGCAAAGCGTTTTTCACCAACCGTGCGCGCGCTGATCTATCGACCTGGATGGCCGATGCAAAACTCAGCAACGACATCCCGGCTTCACCACTCGTTTTGGCCGAGTAACAGCAAACTCTTTGCGGGTTAACAGCCGGTCCGTATTACCATCGGCTTTGGCAAACCGCTCACCAGTAGCCGCTGCCCATTCCTCAAAACTCAACAGATTATTGCCGTCTTTATCCAGTTTTTTGAAATCCTTTGTCCGGCTCGACATCATTTCCAGCCGCGAAACGAGTTCATCCCGGTTGCGGTCATAACGGTTGAAACGCTGCTCTTCGCGGCTTGCCTTAGGCGCGGCTGGTGGAGTTGGTGGTGCCAATCCAAACTTCGGCGCATCCGGCCCCGCCATCGGCAGGCTAAGTTCGACCGGCAGTTCTGGTGGCGGTAAAGGAATAGGAATTTCCGTGCCCGCATGGCTTTGCCAAAACCATAAACCGACCGATGTAGCGAGCAGCGTTATCGCTCCCCCGACGAGAAGTTGTTTCACCTCCGCCTCCAAATCTGATCGACACCCCGACTGCCTCTTGCGTGAAGCTTAGCGCCCCGTCAAGGCATGCCAGTTCAGGCGCAGAGCTAACCGTCCATTTTGCGAAGCCTCCATATGCTCAGCCAGCGCAAGGATGGATAATGGCCGATGTATGCGCGGCAAGGATTGTGGAACTGACCCGACAGGATTTGCCCACCAAACAACCAATTTTTCTATGCAACTATCCGCAGAATCTGCATATCCGATCCAATCACCATAGGCATCACAGATCGCCGAAACGCGCTGTTTCCTTGCATCATCGTGGTCCTGCAAATTTGCACTAGTCGCCAAAATTTCAAAGGCATCAACCAATGCAAGACCTGCGGTAATCAGTGCAGCATCGGGTTTTATTAGCTGTAGCGCCATCAATAACGGCTCCCCTTTTGGGCGCTTATCCGGAGCAGATTTCAACGCATCACGCCACCAAGAAAGTCGTAGTTGAGCAATCATCGGTTCACGCGCACGATCCAAAACATCGGATAGCCGCTGATCCAGCATCATCAGCCATTTCAACCTCGCACGCACCTTAACAGGGGCATAGGCTATGGCTAACAGCATCGGTGGCGGCAAAGGGTCATCTGCATTTTTCATCAGGATATGCGTGGCACTTTATGTATAAATTTCAAGGTTAACAGGTCGGTAACTCTGTTTCTTCAAAGCGTGGTGACACCTTCGCTCCCATAGCCAAACGTAGATATATCCGTTTAACAGGGGTTACCACCGTGAAAAAGCCTGCCGTCCATCGCTCATCAGGCGCGCTGTCGCGATTGCTACGCGACCAATCGGGAAACATCTTGGCGATGACCGCTGCGGCTGTTTTACCGATGCTAGCAGTTATCGGCGGTGCAGTCGATATGAGCCGCATCTATATGACGCGATCACGACTGCAGGCCGCCTGCGATGCTGGCGTGCTCGCTGGTCGCAAGGCGATGACAACCACGACATACACAGCAGCTGCAAAGCTCCGCGCCGAGGCGATGTTCAACTTTAATTATAACAGCGCGCAATATGAAGCCAATACCACAACCTTTCCTACGTTTGCCAATTCGCAAGGAACGGTAATCGGCAGCGCGACGACAAAACTTCCCACTGTGTTGATGAAGATTTTTGGAAGAAACAGCACGGATTTATCGGTCGAATGCAGCGCCGATTTGCAAGTGCCGAACATCGATGTTGTGATGGTGTTGGACGTTACAGGGTCAATGGGGGAATGTCCCGATGGAAGTGCTTGCAACAGCAACGCCAGTTCGAAAATTGTCGCTTTGCGTGCCGCTGTCAAAAGTTTCTATACGACATTGAAATCTAACATTCCCGCAGGTTCTTTGGCTCAAATCCGGCTAGGATTTGTTCCTTACAGCCAGACCGTCAACGGTTCAGGAATGTTCAAAGCATCGCCAGATACTTCAAAAGGCGAAGTGCCGCTGAGTCATTTGGCCGATACGATGACTATTCAATCGCGTGTAGCCAATTTCAACACCCCAGTTGTTAGCAGCTGGACAGTCGACAACTCGGTCACGCCAACCACATACACGCAAGTCTTTGATAAGGATGTCGCTGCGACGAGGCAGCCCTTTGTTGCATCCGGCACCAATGGCACCAACATATCTAACAATGACTGTGAACGGTGGAGCGTAACGAATACCAGTTTCAACATTGGTGGCATCAATCTGGACGTCATGCTGTATCCGTATGAAGCATCCAGCTATTCCGACAACGCTGGAATTGACTCGTTTTATCAATCCGATGGCAGCTCTGTATGGCAGACTACCGAACCAACCACAGGCACGGGCTATACAAAGCTGACAACAGAACGTGTCAGCGGCTATTGGAATGACAATAATGGCGGGACAACTACTGCCTACCAAAAATGCACAAGGCGGCTGTCACGTACGCATTATATAAGAGGGACAGTGTATAAGTTCACCGATTGGACATACAAACCTGTCGCCTTCAACGTTAGTCAATTCAAACAGGGCAACGCCCTCTCTTTTGTATCAAATGTCGATACCACAAACTATACTGTTACAACTGCTGGCTCGTATGATCCAGTTCAGTTAATGGCGCAACCGAACAAAAGCGGCCTTACCCAAAGCACTATTTATTGGGATGGTTGTATGGAGGAACGCACAACAACCGATGCGTCTAACTTCGCTCCTATTCCGTCTGCGGCAAGGGATTTGAACTTTTTGGTCGGTGGCACGACGTCGGATACGTATTGGCGAACAGCAGCTCCTGGGCTTGCCTGGCTTAGATCCGCACCAGCACAGGAAACGAAAACCGGCAATAACAGTAAACCCGATTATTCCTGCCCGACAGCAAAAATGCAAAACTTGCAAGTTTTGGACCAAGCTCAAGTGAATGCCTATGCTGACTCGTTGCAAGCAAACGGTTACACTTACATGGATGTAGGCATGATTTGGGGCCTGCGGATGATCGCGAAACAGGGAATGTTTGCTTATCGCAACGGTGCCGGTAGTGCAGGCGGCCAGATAGATCGGCATATTATCTTTTTGACCGACGGTATTCCGGTTTCAGAGGGCACAACCTATTCCGCCTATGCAATGGAAAATGTTGATCGGCGGATAACCGGATCCTCCGGAACTTCCGTTGGTGCAGCGCGCCACGCCGCTCGTTTTCAGGCTCTGTGTGACGCACAACGCGGTTCAGTAAGCGTCTGGGCAATTGGATTCGGCACCTCCATTACTGGCAATTTGACCAACTGCGCCGATCCCAATCGTGCATTGCAAGCGAACAGCACAACGGCGTTGAACGATGCCTTTAAACGTATTGCAGCCGATATTTCAGATTTGAGGTTGGTGAAATGATAAATTTATTCAGTAAATTTCGGTCCCGATTGCGAGGCGGCACCTTGGGCCGCGATCAGCGGGGTGTCTCTGCTGTGGAATTTGCCTTGGTCGCACCTATGTTTGTCAGTGTCCTGATGGCCACGTTCGATTTGGGCTTTGGCGTATACACCAAAGCGGTGCTGCAAGGTGCGGTTGAAGAGGCAGCAAGAAAAGCGTCGCTGGAAAACACGCAGTGGACCGATATCGAAAATAAGGTGAAAGGGCAGATCCTTGCCGTGATTCCGTCATCCGACCCTTCGACTGACATAAGCTTCACCTTGGACCCAAGAGTCTATGAAGATTACGATGATCTGATTTTACCGGAGCAATTTACCGACACCAATTCCAATGGCTCACGGGAGGCGGGAGAATGTTACATGGATCGCAACAATAACCGTCAGTATGATACTAACGTTGGAATTGCGGGACGCGGTGGTGCGCAGGATGTTATCTCGATCAAGGCCAGCGTTACGTACAAACGCGTCTTCCCGCTTTGGGCGATGACTGGGCAATCACAAAATCAACTGATCGAAGCATACACATATCTACGCAACCAGCCATTTGGTGCGCAAGCAGCGCGTGTCGGGGTCAGCATATGCATATAAAACGTTCCATATTGGCCAAGGTTAACAAGCTGCGCGGCTGCGAAAGCGGCGTGATTATTGTCGAATTTGCTTATGTCTTGCCGCTGTTTGTCATTTTGAGCTTTACGGGCATTGAGGTCTCTGCGCTCGCAATTGCTAACATGCGCGTTAGCCAGATTGCGATGACTGTTGCTGACAACATGTCGCGTGTCGCCGAATCTGTGCCGTTAACTGCGCCACAGCTGCGCGAAGTTGACATTAACGATACACTTTTGGGGGCCCGAATTCAGGGAGGCGCTGGCCTGCCACTTTTTGAAAACGGCCGCGTCATTGTCTCCAGCTTGCAACAGAATGCCGCAGGTCGCCAAACGATCAAATGGCAACGGTGCAAAGGATTGCTGAATGTCGTTTCCGAATATGGCGTCGAAGGCGCCACCCAGCCTAATGCGCCAGCAACAAATGGCTTTCAGGGCATGGGAACTGGGACCAGCCGCGTTCAGGCCGAACCCAATAGCGCGGTCATCTTTGTCGAAGTTACCTATACATATAAGCCATTGGTTGCATCTTCGCTGATTGGGCCAAGAACGCTAAGGAAAGAAGCAGCGTTCTATGTTCGTGACGACCGCGATCTAAGCCAAAATTACAACCCAAATCCAGCATCATCGGTATCGACGTGCAACTTGTATAATACCACTTTTTAACAATCGCATTTCGCAGGGCGAACAGCTTATGGCTTCAATAGTTTCCGCGCACCTTCGACGATTTTAGCCGTATTTAGCAACGCCAGTTTCTCCAGATTGGCGGCATAGGGCATCGGCACATCTTCGTTGGTGATGCGCAATACCGGCGCGTCCAAATCGTCAAAGCCTTCTTCCATGCAGATCGCGGCGATTTCACTGCCGATGGAACAAGCGGGCCAGCCCTCTTCTGCAACGATCAGCCGATTGGTCTTCTTTAGACTGGCGAGCATTGTCGCTTTATCGAGCGGACGCAGGGTGCGCAGATCAATGACTTCGACGTCAACGCCCTCACCTGCCAACACTTCCGCCGCCTCCAGCGCCATACCGACACCGATGGAGTAGCTGACAATGGTTAAGTCGCTGCCTTCGCGCATGACACGCGCTTTGCCGATGGGCAGCACGTAATCATCAACATTGGGGACTTCAAAATTGCGGCCATACAACAATTCATTTTCAAGGAAGACCACGGGATCTTCGCAGCGGATTGCCGCCTTTAACAGACCCTTGGCGTCTGCCGCATCATACGGACAGATCACAATCAGGCCCGGGACACTGGCATACCAAGGCGCATAATTCTGGCTGTGTTGCGCGCCAACCCTCGCCGCAGCACCATTGGGACCGCGGAACACAATGGGGCAACGCATCTGGCCGCCTGACATATAGTTCGTTTTCGCTGCCGAGTTGATGATGTGGTCAATCGCCTGCATGGCAAAGTTGAACGTCATAAACTCGATAACAGGACGCAAGCCGCCCATCGCCGCGCCGGTTCCGATTCCAGCAAAGCCATATTCGGTAATCGGCGTGTCAATCACGCGGCGTGGGCCGAATTCTTCCAGCAATCCTTGCGTAACTTTATACGCGCCTTGATATTCCGCGACTTCCTCACCCATCACAAAAACGCGGTCGTCGGCTCGCATTTCTTCGGCCATCGCGTCGCGGAGCGCTTCGCGTAAGGTGAGTGTGATCATCCCAGTTCCGGCGGGAACGGAAGGAACAGAGGTCACTTTGGGGGCGATCTGCTCCCTCTCCCCTTTAGGGGGGAGGGCTGGGGTGGGGGGGAGTCCATTGGTTGAACTCGCTTCGCTCGCCCCCTCTCCCAACCCTCTCCCCTGAAGTGGAGAGGGCTTTTCATCTTCATCCTCACCAGTAATCGTCGCGATAACCGTGCCGACTTTCACATTATCGGTTCCCTCGGCAATTGTGATTGAAGTCACTACCCCTTCATCAACCGCCTCAAATTCCATCGTCGCCTTGTCGGTCTCAATCTCGGCCATAAGGTCACCTGATTTGACGGTATCGCCAACCTTGATCATCCATTTGGCGAGCGTGCCTTCCTCCATCGTTGGGGAAAGCGCGGGCATTTTGAGTTCGATTGTCATCAGTGGGCCACCTGTTGGTCAATTTACGCGTCAACCGTAACGGCAGTTTCCCCCAAGCGAAAGAGGCAAGCCCTTGCAGTTTTGCAAAACTTGCCGCACCTTTTGTTTGATAAGAGAAAATGAGGGGCAAATAAGCGAGTGCGCACATATTTGGTGGTGTTGGATGAAACCGAGGAGGCCGAGATTGCGCTGCGTTTCGCCACGCGTCGTGCGGCCAAAACGAACGGCACCGTCCAGATCCTCGTGATCGTGCCGAAGCAGGATTTTGTGGCGTGGGGCGGGGTTCAGGCGACGATTGAGAGCGAGCTTATGGAAAATGCCAAC
>JANMGR010000208.1:0-3895 GCA_031374785.1 Sphingomonadales bacterium
GCCAATTACGGCATCGACCTTGCTTTTTCGCCAGCCGATCGGTTGCAATTTGAACGTGACGTTCTGTATCCGCTGGCGGGACTCGACCCGAAAACCGCAGAAGCATTTTGGAACCTGCAGCAAGCAACCGACGCACTTTCCGGCGCGCGGCTGACGATTGCCAAGCTGTATCTCGACGGCGAAATAGACCGGCCAAAGGCATTAGCGCTTACGGAGAAGTATCTGCTCGTCAGCCCTGCCCGAGCCGAACAATCGGTAGGCTTTACCGATCATTATCGCAGCTATGTGATCAACTATGGTTGGGGCAAAGAGCTGGTGAAGGGCTATGTCGAGCGCGGCAACCCGGACGAAACCGAACGCTGGCGGCGGATGGAAAAAATCCTGTCAGAGCCTATTTTGCCTGCGGATTTGCAATAGCTTAAACCCGTTCCACCACCACAGATTGCCCGATCATATCGGCGCGGCCGAATATCGTCATAAAGCTGATATCGGTCGCATCACGCCCGACCGCGATCCTTACCAGATTGTCTTCGGTCACCAACCGCGTTGCATCGACAAGGTGCCAGCGGCCATTGAGATAAACCTCGACCACCGCGTGAAAATCGGGCGGGTTGATGCCCAACGCATAGGCCGAAACCATCCGCGCCGGAATGTCGGCGGCACGGGCAAAGGTGATCAGCAAATGCGCAAAATCGCGGCAGACGCCGTGGCGGGTGATAAAGGTATCCGTCGCACTACCGCCATTTCCCGGCCGCCCCGGCGCATATTTGACATGGCTGTAAATCCACTCCGCCATTTGCAAAACGCGGTCGCCAGCGGTCTTTGCATCAAAGCGTGTGGCGACGAAATTGTCGTGGCGGTCGGATGGGCAATAGCGACTAGGCATCAAATATTGCACATACGCAGGTGGCAGATCCGACAAAGGCACCGTCTCAAGCCCGGCAATCGCGGTCGGCGCGCGGTTGATCGTCGCAGTCGCGGTATAACGGATATCAATCCGCCCGCGCGCATGCAGCCATGTCCGCCGCCCAAGGCCATCCATGCCCTCAATCGTTTTTAGCGGCGAACAATCCCCACCAACTTTCAGCAGGTCGGTCAACAAAGTCTGGTCCGTCATCCCCGGAATAGCCTCCACCGCCAGCAATACATCGGACGCGCGCGGCAAATGGTAGTTCAGGGTAGCGTTGATTTGGACGGTGTGTGGGGAAGAGTTCATACCGCGCCTTTCGCCTTTTTCTGGGGGCGGTGCAACGACAAAGGGCGGCCATTGCTGACCGCCCCTCGCTATTTTTTCAGGCCAAGTGTTGTTCAGAGTTTGCCGGTCAATTCCGGCACGACATTAAACAAATCGCCCACCAGCCCGATGTCGGCCACCTGAAAAATCGGGGCGTCTTCGTCTTTGTTGATGGCGATGATGGTTTTGGAGTCCTTCATGCCCGCAAGATGCTGGATCGCGCCGGAAATGCCGATGGCGATGTAGATTTCTGGGGCAACGATCTTGCCGGTTTGACCGACTTGATAGTCGTTGGGGACATAGCCTGCGTCAACCGCAGCGCGCGATGCGCCGACGGCGGCACCGAGTTTATCGGCGAGGGGGAAGATCGTGGCTTCAAACGTCGCCCCGTCTTTCAATGCACGACCGCCAGAGACGATAATCTTTGCGGCTGTTAGTTCGGGTCGTTCAAGCTTTGCGATTTCGCTGCCGACAAAGCTGGAGGTGCCCGCATCGCCGTTACCCGATACAGCCTCAACCGACGCAGAACCACCAGTAGCTTCAGCCTTTGCAAATGCAGTGCCGCGCACGGTGATCACCTTTTTGGCATCGGTCGACTGCACAGTCGCAATCGCGTTGCCCGCATAGATTGGGCGGGTGAAAGTATCGGCGCTTTCCACGCTGAGGATGTCCGAGATTTGCATCACGTCCAACAACGCGGCGACGCGCGGAGCGATGTTTTTGCCGTGCGCTGTGGCGGGGAACAAAGCGGCGTCATAGCCTGCCATCAAACCCGAAACGAGCGGCGCGACGTTTTCGGCCAGCTGGTTGGCAAAGGCGGCGTCATTGGCGACGAGAACCTTGGCCACGCCAGCAACTTTCGAGGCAGCTTGGCTAACGCTATCACAGCCATTGCCAGCGACCAGCACATGGACTTCGCCCAATTGCGCAGCGGCGGTGACGACAGCCAGAGTTGCGTCCTTTAACGACGCATTGTCATGTTCGGCATAAACGAGAACGGCCATTATGCGACTCCCATTTCATTAAGTTTGGAGACCAGAGTATCAACGTCGGGAACTTTAATCCCTGCGCTGCGCACTGGTGGCTCGTTGACTTTCAACGTTTTCAAACGCGGCGATACGTCCACACCATAATCGGTGGGGGTTTTCATAGCCATCGGCTTTGACTTGGCCTTCATGATGTTGGGCAAAGACGCATAGCGCGGCTCGTTCAAACGAAGGTCCGTGGTGATGATTGCCGGGGTTTTCAGCGAGACCGTTTCCGAACCGCCATCAACTTCGCGCGTTACCGAAACGCTATCGCCCGATACTTCAACCGCACTGGCAAAGGTGCCTTGCGGACAACCGGTCAATGCTGCGAGCATTTGCCCGGTTTGATTCGAATCATCGTCAATCGCTTGCTTGCCAAGGATGACAAGGCCCGGAGCCTCTTCTTCCATAATCTTGGCGAGCAGCTTGGCAACGCCCAACGGCTCAACGTCTTCGGCAACAACAAGGATCGCGCGATCCGCACCCATCGCGAGCGCCGTGCGCAATGTTTCCTGCGCCTTTTCAGGGCCGACAGAGACAGCGATCACTTCAGTCGCTGCACCCTTTTCACGCAAACGCAGTGCTTCTTCGACTGCGATTTCGTCAAACGGGTTCATGCTCATTTTGACATTGTTCAGATCAATGCCGCTGCCATCGGGCTTTACCCGCGGCTTTACGTTGTAATCGATCACCCGTTTTACGGGGACGAGGATTTTCATGGGACTGTTCCTTCTCCAATCGAATCACCGAGCCGGCACGATAGCCGGAGGCTAAATACTTTGCGCCCTATGCTTAACGTTTACGTGAACGTCAAGTGGGTGATGAAAGCGCAAATCGCGCACTGAAAACGCTTAGTTGGTAAGTTCAATTCGACGCTCAATGCGGTCCTAATCGTTCACGCACTGCATCCAGCTTCACTTGTAGATGCGCCGAAACCTCAGCATCTTGAGCCTGATCGCGCCGTAAGCTGATTACCGCAGAATGCGTTTCGTTCTGACGCGTGGTCAACTCGCCGATCTTGTTTTCGATCCGCTCAAGAGTAGCCTGAAAACGCCTCAGGTGCTCCAGCATCAGATTATCGACATTCTCGGCCATGTACTAACCTTACGCCGCCGCCCGAACCTCGGCAACAATCTTTTGCGCGGCATCGCCCAAGTCATTGGCCGCAACAATCGGTAAGCCGCTGTTCGCCAAAATGTCTTTGCCCTGCTGCACATTGGTGCCTTCCAGACGGACAACCAAAGGAACCGACAGGTTTACTTCCTTGGCCGCCGCAACAATACCCTCTGCAATAATATCGCACTTCATGATGCCGCCAAAGATGTTCACCAAAATGCCTTTGACCGCTGGATCTTTCAGGATGATCTTGAACGCTGCGGTCACCTTTTCCTTGTTCGCGCCGCCGCCGACATCGAGGAAGTTGGCGGGGAATTCGCCGTTCAGCTTGATGATATCCATTGTCGCCATCGCAAGGCCAGCGCCATTGACCATGCAGCCGATGTTGCCGTCGAGCTTGATGTAAGCGAGGTCATATTCGCTGGCTTCAACTTCGGCAGGGTCTTCTTCGGTTAGGTCGCGCAACTCGGCGAGGTCTTTGTGACGGAACATGGCGTTGCCATCAAAGCTGACTTTA
>JANMGR010000088.1:0-5923 GCA_031374785.1 Sphingomonadales bacterium
GCCTCACCTTCTTCCGGCTCCAGCGAGCAGGTCGCGTAGACCAAAGACCCACCCGGCTTCACGCGTTGAGCCGCATGGCCGAGCAAGGACGCCTGCAACTCGACCAGTTCGGCAATCTGTCGCTGCCCAATCCGGTGCAGAACATCGGGGTGGCGGCGGAAAGTGCCGGTTGCGCTACACGGAGCATCAAGAAGCACCGCGTCGAACTGAACCTCGCTCTCCCATTTGCGCAGATCGGCGATGACGGTTTCGGCTTGCAGCCCAGTACGCTCCAAATTGCTGTCGAGCAATGCCATGCGTTTTGCCGACAGGTCCAGCGCCGTCACATTCCAGTCAGCCGCCGCTAATTGCATCGTTTTGCCGCCAGGGGCAGCGCACAGATCAAGCACAGACCGTCCATTCCCTGCACCCAACACCCGCACCGGCAAAGTCGATGCCAAATCCTGCACCCACCATGCGCCATCAGCATAGCCCGTAAGCGTCTCAATCGCACTTCCGCGCGGCAAGCGGACATGCCCGGGGGCAAGGCTGAAGCCGCCCAGTTTTTCGGCCCATTCCGCCGTGTCAGCATGGACCTTTAACGCAAGATCAAGCATCGGTGGTTCGGCAAGCGCGATACGAGCCTGCTCTACCATCTCGGCACCCCAAGCTGCTGCCCAACGCGTCGCGGGCTCGTGCAGCAATCTTGGCGCAGTAGCCAAAGTCGGTTGCAGCCGCCACAGCGACCCCAGAACGCCGTGAACCAAGCGTCTTGGCCCCTTATCAAGAAGCGGCAACGCCGTCGCAATCGCGGCATGGGGCGGGGTGTTCAGCCGCAACATCTGCGCCAACGCCATGCGCAACACCATCCGCGCCTTGGCATCGTCGGCCAAGGGAAGCTGGGTCTGGCTGTCGATCAGCAAGTCGAAATCGGGGGTCCAGCGCAGCACCTCTTGTGCAATCGCAATTGCCAAGGCGCGGTCGGAGGATTCCAGATCGCGCGTCGCCATCGTCACCGCTTGATCCATTGGCTGACCCGTGCGCATTACAGTGTCTAGCATTCGTAGAGCTGCTTTGCGGGTATTCAAACCGGTGGCGGTAGTTGGAAGTGTGTTCATCGCAGCGCCTTAGGCCGCGATAGCGGAATGTAAAAGGGGCAAGAGGCGAAGTGCCATCTTGATATCTGCATTCCTTGCGCCGATGTATAATTTATACTCGAAAAAGGACAAACATCATGGGCACACGACCCGCGCATGTAAAAGCACCCGCCTATTTGTCGAAAAGCCCGCCAGTGCCAAAGCCCGGCGCGGCCAAGCCCGGCCCTGCGCCTGATCCCGAACGGCCCGACCCCGTGCGCTACGGAGATTGGGAGCTAAAGGGTCTCGCCATCGATTTTTGACGCATCAGCCCCAGCGATAAAAACGCAATAGCGCGTAGTGCGCGTCCGCAGTTCATAACTAGGCTCGGGAACGCCATCGGGCAAAGCGGCTTTGCTGGGCCATTTAATGACAACGCGCCCCGGAGAATGTCGGAGCGCAATTTGAATCAATTCCGCGCTATCGGGATCGTCCCCCACCACCTCGCGCAACAACCGCATCGGCTCTTTGACCAGTGCCGACTTTTTGCGTTCGGGGTGCATCGGATCGACGTAAAACACGTCAGCTTTGATATCGCGCAGAACCTCACGCGAATCACCGAGTAGAACTGTCATCCGCGCGGCTATTTCGGCCAAATCGTCATTTTGCCGGGCATCGGTCAGCGCGCGTTCCAGCTCGGCAAACATCACCGGCGACCGTTCGATCAGCGTAACCGTTGCACCCGAAGCCGCCAAAAGAAAGCCATCATGGCCCAATCCGCCGGTCGCATCGACGATGTTCAGCGGCCGCGACTTTGACGAACCCACCGCTCGCAGCAACGGCTCGCTCTGCCCGAAACGCGCCGCCCTGTAACCGAAGCGTCCGGTAGCAAAGTCCGTTTTCGGACGAGCAGCTGTCATTCAGCAGGCTGCAACCCCGGAAGATCGCCGCCCAAGCTGGTGCCGGAAGGCTTATCGCCCCCGCCTTTTTTGGATTGCGCCTCGGGCTTATAGGTCAACAGCTTGTCGCGCAGCCACGGCCCCATGCGTTTTTCCAAACCATCGGCAAGGCTGAAGCCTGCGGGCACAATCAACAGCGTCAGCACCGTCGAGACAATCAAGCCGCCGATCACCACTGTCCCCATTGGTTGCCGCCATTGACCGTCACCGCCCAACGATAACGCGGTGGGAACCATGCCCGCGGTCATCGCCACTGTGGTCATCACAATCGGCTGCGCGCGTTTATGCCCCGCCTCCATAATTGCCTGAAACTTTGGAACACCGCGCGCCATTTCTTCGATGGCGAAATCGATCAGCAGGATGGAGTTTTTGGCAACAATGCCAAACAGCATCAGCACCCCGATAAACACCGGCATCGAAATCGGCTGCTGAACGATAGCCAGCGCCAACAGCCCGCCCAATGGCGCGAGCAGCAACGAGCCCATGTTGACCAAAGGCGACATAAAGCGGTGATAGAGCAGCACCAGCACCGCAAAGACCAGCAAAGTGCCCGCAATCAACGCGGTCAAAAAGTCGCGCTGCATTTCTTCTTGCCATTCTTGCTCCCCAAACGGCGCGCGCGACACACCGGTCGGCAGCGCCTTCATAACGGGCAGGTTGTTGATTTTTGCATCCGCATCGGAGGACACAATGCCCGGGGCAAAATCTGCGCCAACAAAGGTGCGGAAATTCTGGTTCCGACGCTGGATCGTTGTTGGCCCTGCGCCAAAGCTGATATCGGCGACGAGCGACAATGGCACCGAACCACCGCTTGCCAATGGTACCGGCAGGTTGCGGATCACGTCGATGCTTTGCCGCGATTCCTTTGCCAGCATAACCCGAATGGGGATTTGCCGGTCCGACAGCGAGAACTTTGCGCTGTTTTGATCAATATCGCCCAAAGTCGCGATACGAATCGTCTGGCTAAGCGCAACGGTCGAGACGCCCAATTGCGCGGCAATATCGGTGCGCGGTTTGATCAAAAGTTCTGGGCGCTGTAAATCGGCGGCAATACGCGGTGCGCGCAATTCTGGCAGTGTCTTCATCTGCTCAACCAATATCGCCGCCGTTTCATCTAGCTTTTTCGGGTCGGAGCCCGATAGCATGACCGACGCATCACGACCCGAACCGCCACCGCCACCAGGGCCATTGGCCTGAAACGTGACGCGCGCATCGGCGATTTTCGTCAGCACCGGAGTCAGATCTTCTTCGAAAGTCCGGCTGTCCCGCGCCCGATCTTCGTGCAGTGTGATAAAGATGTTGGCGCCGCCTTCACGCACGCTTTGTAGGGCCGTGCGCACTTCGGGTTGCTTTTCAATGATCGCTGCGGCTTCGCTCGTTACTTCGCGAGTCCGCTCCAGCGTTGTGCCCGGCACCATTTCGATACGGACGCGGCTAAAATCGGCATTGCCATCAGGGAAAAATTGCTTGGGGAGCACGATAAGCAACACTACCGTTGCGACCAGCGACAAAAACCCAAGGCCCATCATCCAAAACCGGTGATCATGCCGCCGGGCAACAATCCTTTGTCCGACATAGCCATACCATGCCGCAAATTGTCCGCCGAGCAGGCGAATGACTAGGCCGATGGCAACCCATGCCCCAACGGTTATTATTCCAGCACCGAATATGGCGGCAATCACGCTAACAATCGCGGGCAACTCTGCCTGACCAGCCATTGCGTAAAACGCTTGGAGCGCCATTCCAAAAATGCCGATGAACGTGGCGACAATCAGCATCCATAACGGATAAAACCAGAACCGCCCTTTTATTGCGGTCAGCCCCTGTTTTACCGCCGCCGACTTTGAACCGTCGAGCGACCAGCGCAGCAGGTTCATATAACGGTCCATCAACGGCCCTTCGCCATGTTCTGCAGACCCCGATGATTTCAGGAAATAGGCCGCAATCATCGGTGTAATCATCCGCGCGACCGCAAGGCTCATCAACACCGAGGCAACAACGGTCAGACCGAAATTCTTAAAAAATTGCCCTGCAACCCCCGGCATCAAGCCAACGGGAAGGAAAACCGCGACAATCGAAAATGTCGTCGCGACAACCGCAAGGCCGATTTCATCCGCTGCATCTATCGATGCCTGATAGGCGGATTTGCCCATCCGCATATGCCGGACGATGTTCTCAATCTCCACAATCGCATCATCAACCAAGACCCCGGCGACCAGACCCAGCGCCAACAACGACATGGTGTTCAGCGTAAAGCCCAACAGATCAAGGAACCAAAATGTCGGAATGGCTGACAGCGGAATCGCAATCGCCGAAATGATCGTTGCGCGCCAATCGCGCAGGAACAGGAACACAACGACAATCGCGAGCAACGCTCCTTCGATCATCGCTGCCATAGAGCTTTTATACTGGCCTTTGGTGTAATCGACGCTGTTGAACAATGTTGTGAATTTGATGCCGGGATTGGTTTTTTCGATCTCAGCCATCTTTAGCATAGCTTCGTCAAATACCGTGACGTCCGATGCCCCCTTTGCGCGCGACATGCCAAAAGTGACGACTTGTTTGCCGCCCGCAAACGCCATCGACTTTTGTTCGCTATAGCCATCGGTCACCTCGGCAACATCCGACAATTTGATGTTGCGCCCACCGCCCAGACTGATCTGTGCTTGGCTAAGGGCATAGGCATCGGCTGCATTGCCAAGCACACGAACCGATTGCCGCGAACCAGCGATTTGTGACTGACCGCCCGAGGCGTTGACATTTTGCTGGCGTAGCACGCCGCTGATCTGGCTGGCCGTGACGCCCAGCGATTGCATTTTAGCGGGATTGAGAACGACGCGAATTTCTCGGTTTACGCCGCCGTTACGGCTGACAGAGGCCATGCCCTCAACCGCGAGCAAGCGGCGCGAAACGGTATCGTCCACAAACCAGCTGAGCTGTTCCAGCGTCATATCGCTGGCCTCGACGGCGAAATAGGCAATCGGGTCGCTGGAGGTTGCGACTTTGAAAATCTGTGGTTCTAATATGCCATCGGGCAAATCGCTGCGGATCTGATCGACGGCATTTTTCACTTCGCTGACGGCTGCGTTGATATCGTCGCCGATTTCAAATTCGGCGCTGACCGTTGTGTTGCCTTCGCTGGCGCTGGCATCGATGTTGCGGACGCCCTGCACACTGCGGATCGCCGATTCGACCTTTTGCGTAATTTGCGTGGTGATTTCGGTCGGCGCGGCACCCGGTTGAGAAATCGAAACGACAACAACAGGAAACTCGATATCGGGGTCGTTTTGCACATCCATGTTACGAAACGACATAATACCCGCGAGCGTCAGCCCGACGAACAAGACGATAGGCACAACCGGATTCAGGATGGACCAAGCAGAGATATTATTGAAGTTCATGACAGTGTCTCGATTACCTTGGCCTGAATATGGGGCCAGATTACGCCAAAGGGTGTGCTATACCACTAGCACAGCATACAGCAAATACAGCAAATACGGCCTAGCCGATTTCTACAGGCATTACGCGGTTAAGATTCAAACTTGCGCACATTACCGATTGTCGACACAGGATTTCGACGAACAACGTCTTAGCTTACGCGCAAATCGTTAGTCTTGGCCCATCTGACGTCGTGATAGGGGATGCCGAACCCGTCAGGGTTCGCAAGGCCGACTGGCCGCCCGAGCTTATGCGAGAAAAGCCCCCATCGCTGACAAGCGGCAAACACAAAGTTTATCGCAGATGCGACCGCCGGCGCTTGAGGCTAAGAAAAATGGTGCGGCCAAGAAGACTCGAACTTCCACGGGCTTTCGCCCACAACGACCTCAACGTTGCGCGTCTACCAATTCCGCCATGGCCGCACACGTCCCGACAGGTAGGAGCGGGCCACTAGCAAAAGGGTGCGAGGCG
>JANMGR010000158.1:0-1621 GCA_031374785.1 Sphingomonadales bacterium
GGGCGCTTGCTGGTGGTCGAGGATGAACCGATGGTCCGCGCCGTCGCTGAACGCGCGCTCGTGCGACAGGGTTATACCGTCGAAACCGCGTGCGATGGCGAAGAGGCGCTGGCGCTATTTGCCGAAGGGAAAAGCTATGATCTGGTCGTCTCCGACGTCGTCATGCCCAACATGGATGGTCCGGCAATGGCGCGCGAATTGCGCAAGCAACGCCCCGATATGCGCATCCTATTTATGTCGGGCTATGCCGAGGAACAATTGCGCGAATCGATCAATCTCGACAAGGTCGCGTTCCTGCCAAAACCGTTCTCGGTGCAGCAGATAGCGGAGGCGGTGCGCGATGCGCTTAAAATGTAGCAGGATTTATATGGCATTGATTTAATAGATAAATAAAATATCGTTCCACACTTGTTCTACTAGAACAAAGGCGATACATAAAGGTTGTCCTACAGGATAGGGCGGCATCAGCCAAAGGAGTGGAACAATGGCGGCAAGTCTTAAAGTTATCGACGGGGATCGGGCATCAAATATGAATAACGCAGAACGTGATAAGGCACTGGAAGCAGCGCTTGCACAGATTGATCGTGCCTTTGGTAAAGGCTCGGCGATGAAGCTTGGCAGCCGGGAAACGGTTGCGATCGAGGCTGTGTCCACAGGGTCGCTGGGCCTTGATATTGCGCTTGGTATCGGCGGCTTGCCGCGTGGCCGCGTGATCGAAATTTACGGTCCAGAAAGCTCGGGCAAAACCACACTGACGCTGCATGCGATTGCAGAGATTCAGAAGCTTGGCGGAACAGCGGCGTTTATCGATGCGGAACACGCACTCGACCCGGGCTATGCGAAAAAACTGGGCGTCGATATCGACAACCTAATCGTTTCGCAGCCTGATACTGGTGAACAGGCACTGGAAATCGCTGATACTTTGGTGCGTTCGAATGCGGTCGATATCGTTGTGATCGATTCGGTTGCGGCTTTGGTCCCGCGCGCAGAAATTGAAGGCGAAATGGGTGATACCCATGTTGGCCTGCAAGCCCGTTTGATGAGCCAAGCCTTGCGCAAAATCACGGGTTCGATTTCGCGGTCGAACTGTATGGTGATCTTCATCAACCAGATCCGCATGAAAATCGGCGTGATGTATGGTTCGCCAGAAACCACATCGGGCGGCAACGCGCTCAAATTCTACGCCTCGGTCCGCCTCGACATCCGTCGCACCGGTCAGATTAAGCAAGGCGAAGACATTGTCGGCAACACCACGCGGGTAAAGGTCGTCAAAAACAAAGTATCGCCGCCGTTCAAACAGGTCGAGTTTGACATCATGTACGGCCAAGGCATTTCCAAAAATGGCGAGCTGCTCGACATTGGCGTAAAGGCTGGTTTGGTTGAAAAGTCAGGCGCATGGTTCAGTTACGATTCGATCCGCATCGGACAGGGCCGCGAAAATGCCAAAATCTGGCTCCGCGAAAACCCCGACCACGCCGCTAAGCTGGAGGCCGCCATCCGCGGCAAGACCGAGGAAGTCGCCGAAGAAATGATGGTCGGTGGGCCGGATGGGGATGATGCGGGTGACGACGGCGCAGCAGTGGAAAGCTGAATAAAACCACAGCTCCTTCTCCCCTATAAG
>JANMGR010000175.1:0-6039 GCA_031374785.1 Sphingomonadales bacterium
GGCTTGCCGGGCAACGAGCCGGGGACGACCACCGAATAAGCGGGCACGCGGCCGACAAAGACCTCCCCGGTTTCGCGGTCGACGATCTTGCTGGTCGAGCTGATGAACACGCCCATCGCCAGCACGGCACCTTCCTCGACAATCACGCCTTCGACGACTTCTGACCGCGCGCCGATGAAACAATTGTCTTCGATGATCACAGGGCCGGCTTGCAATGGCTCCAGCACGCCGCCGATGCCGACGCCGCCCGATAGATGCACGTTCTTGCCGATTTGGGCGCAGCTGCCGACGGTGGCCCAGGCATCAACCATCGACCCTTCATCGACGCGCGCGCCGATGTTGACGAAGCTGGGCATCAGCACGACGTTGCGCGCGATAAAGCTGCCGCGCCGTGCGACCGCGCCGGGGACGACGCGAAAGCCAGCTTCGCGGAAACGGTTGTCGCCCCATCCGGCAAATTTGCTTGGCACTTTGTCAAAGCCGGGCGAACCAGCGGAACCATTATCGACGACCGCATTATCATTCAGCCGGAACGACAGGAGCACTGCCTTTTTCAACCATTGATTCACCGTCCAGCTGCCGTCCAATTTTTCAGCAACGCGGAAACTGCCATTGTCTAGGCCCTCAATCGCGGCCTCAACCGCGTCGCGGGTTTCGCCTTTTGTGGTGATGGTCAGGGTATCGCGGGCATCCCATGCTGCCTCGATTGCTGCCTGTAATGCTTGGCTCATGCTGCTTCCCGTTCTTTGATATTGCGCAGCCAATCGGCCACATCCGTGATTTCGTGATCGACATAATGCGGGGTGTCGCCGCCGCTTTCTGGGTCAGTCGCGTGGTTGATCCATACTGTGGTCATACCGATGGCTTTGGCCGGTTCCAGATTGTGCGCGGAATCCTCGACAAACAAAGCCGTCGTTGGATCGATGCCAAATTCGCGGCAAAACCGATCATAGCTCTCGGGCTTTGGCTTGGGCTGATGGTCCATCTGGTGGATATCAAACAGCCCCTCGAACACGCCGTCCAGCCCGCGCTTGGTCAGCACGCGCTGTGCATAAGGCGCATCGGCATTGGTGAAAATCAGCTTGCGCCCCGGCAGTGCCTCGATCCCTACCCGCAACCGGTCGCAAGGTTTGAGCAGCGACAGATCGACATCGTGCACGAAATCGAGATATTGATTCAAATCAACGCCATGTTCGGCCATCAATCCGCCGAGCGTTGTGCCATAGCTTTTCCAATAGGCATGGCGGATTTTGTGCGCCGCTTCGCTATCGATGTCGAAATAATCCTCCACGAACAGCGCAATCCGGTCGCGCACTTGCTCCATGATATTATGTTCTGGACCATAGAGCGTCAGGTCGAGATCGAATATCCAGGTATCGATGTGAGAAAAATCAGGAGACATAAAGGCCGCTTAGCGGGACCTTCTCAAACGGTAAAGCTCTCACCGCATCCGCAACTGCCGGTGGCGTTGGGGTTGTTGAACACAAAGCCTGCTGCGAATTCATCCTCGACCCAGTCCATCGTTGATCCAACCAGATACAACACCGATCCGCCATCAATATACAGCACGCCACCGGGGGTTTCGATCTTCTCATCAAACGCAACCGCCTCGGTCACATAATCGACCGAATAGGCAAGGCCAGAGCAACCACGACGCGGGGTAGATAGCTTTACGCCGATGGCGTCCGCAGGGGCTTTGGCCATCAGTTCGGCGATGCGGGCTTCAGAGTTCGCAGTCAGGTTGACGGCGGCGGGCAGCGGGCGGCGGGGTCTGGTTTGTGTTTCCATAACTAAAACTCCGTTAGTCCTGAGCCTGTCGAAGGACGGATTGCGCATTCGAGCGGTGCTTCGACAAACTCAGCACCAACGGCTATGCTGGTAAGGATCATAACATCCCCAATTCCAACCGCGCCTCGTCAGACATTTTGGCTGGATCCCAAGGCGGGTCCCAAACAAGCACCACTTCGGCATCGCCGACACCGGGGACCGCACCTACACGAAGCTCAACTTCGCTCGGCATAGATTCGGCAACCGGGCAATGCGGAGTCGTTAGTGTCATCGAAACAAGCGCATGGCCGTTGTTGACTTCAACACCGTAAATCAGACCCAAGTCGTAAATGTTGACCGGGATTTCGGGGTCGTAAATCTCTTTGATCGCCTCGATAATCGCGTCTTGCAAAGCCTCATCGCCCTCTGCGACAACCGGCGCGGGTTTCTGCGCTAGAAAGCCTTCGAGGTAATCCTTCTTACGCTCAAACGTCTGCACCGCGCTTTCGACGCGTGCTTTGGGAGGCGCTTCGACGCTTTCGACTTCTTCGATTTTGATGCTGTTATCACTCATCCGAATATCCTTTGAACGCGATGCAATCCGCGCACTAACGCAGCAACATCGCTTTCATCATTGTAAATCCCAAAACTCGCACGCGCGGTGGCGGGCACGCCCAGATAGTCCATCAGCGGTTGGCAGCAATGATGCCCGGCGCGGATCGCCACGCCTTCCTCATCCAAGATAGTGCCGATGTCGTGCGGATGCACCCCCTCCATGCTGAAAGAGACAATCCCGGCCGATTTTTCAGGGCCATAGAGCGTGATCGAATTGATCGCGCTGAGCGCTTCGCGGGTTTGCTGGACTAGGGCTGTTTCATGTGTGTGGATCGTGTTCAGGCCAATTGCGTCGACATAATCAATCGCGGCATGAAGACCCAGCACCTCGATAATCATTGGCGTGCCTGCCTCAAAACGCTGAGGCGCCGGGGCGTAGGTTGTGCCTTCAAACGACACGCGGTCAATCATCGCGCCGCCGCCCTGATAGGGGGGCATCGCATCCAGCAAAGCCTTACGCCCCCACAGCACACCAACACCAGTCGGGCCATAAAGCTTATGCCCTGAAAACACATAGAAGTCGCAATCGAGCGTAGCGACATCAACCGACAATCGCGGCACAGCCTGGCAGCCATCGAGCAGCAAGCATGCGCCAACTTTTCGCGCCAGCGCCGCAGCGCGCGGCACATCCAGCACCGAACCCAGAACGTTGGAGACATGCGCAAAAGCGATCATATCGAAGTTGTTGGTCAGCATCGCCTCGGCTGCATCCAGATCAATCTGGCCATCGGCAGTCAACGGGCAGACATCGACCTGCCATCCGGCCAGTTGCCACGGCACGATGTTGCTGTGATGCTCCAGCTGGCTAAGCAATACGCGGCGTCCTTTACCGGGAACTTCGGGCCAGCATTGGGCAACAAGATTAATTCCCTCTGTTGCGCCTTTCGTAAAGACAACCTCATCCTCGCGTCCGCCGATGAATTCCGCCACCCGCCTGCGCACCGCCTCAAACGCCACCGTCATATTCGCCGAGCGCGCATAAACGCCGCGATGAACGGTGGCATAATCCGCTCCGCCAGCGCGCATCATGGCGTCAAGCACGACCTGTGGTTTCTGTGCCGTCGCTCCTGTATCCAGGTAATGCCAGTTGCCTGCTAAGCCGGGAAAGTCATCACGCAACGGATTAACAGCCAAGGCACCGCCCTCGCCTTCCCAGCGCGCTACCGCACGGTTGGTGGGAGTGACAAAGTTCACACCAAATCCCCCAATTTCGCCAACGCCATTTCGGTCAGCATCGCCTCATCCGCAGCGCCCTCAAACACGCCAGCGACGAACGCCTGCAACATCAGCTTTTTTGCATCCGCAGGCGCAATGCCGCGTGCTTGCAGGTAAAACAGCCCCATCGGGTCGAGTTCACCAATCGCACAGCCATGCGCGCATTTGACGTCGTCGGCGTAAATTTCCAGTTCTGGCTTGGCATTTGCGGTTGCGCTGCGGTCGAGCAGCATCGCTTTGACCGATTGCACAGAGTCGGTCAGCTGCGCATCACGCGCCACCGCAACTTTGCCGAGATAGGTTCCGGTCGCTGTGCCAGCCAGCACCGAACGCACAATCTGCGAAGAGGTCGCTTTGGGTTCGGCATGCGTAACAGTGGTGATGATCTCCAACGTCTGCGAACCGTCACCAATCTGCACGGCGCCAAGCTTAAAGTCGGCACCTTCGTGCAAGGTAACATTCAACTCCACCCGCCCATAATCGCCGCCGATATTCAGCACATGGATCGCAGCGGTCGCGCCTTTGCCAATGGCAAGATCAAGCTGATGGATCGAACCACCGTCCTGAACAATCGTCCGCACGAAACTCCCACCCGCAGGCACCACCACACACTCCGCCGCAGGCAAAGGCCAAACGCGCGCCAGCGCATCCAAATCCGAATATCGAAATGCCTCATCACGACGGGTAGGAAGAAGCGCAGACATTTCAGCAAACTCCCTTTGCGTCTTTGCGTCTTTGCGCGAAACAAGGACGGGATAGTTCGCGCAAAGACGCAAAGACGCAAAGAAGGGAAGATAGAAAAAGCGTCACGCCGCTAGCTCCTTGGACCCGTCACGCTCCAGCTCCAGCGCCAGTTCCGGTCCACCAGTGCGCGTGATGCGACCGCCGTCGAGGACGTGCACGAAATCGGGCTTCACATAGTCCAGCAACCGCTGGTAATGCGTGATCAGCAGCACCGCCTTATCGGAACGCCGCATGATGCGGTTGATGCCGTCGCCGACGACGCGCAGCGCGTCGATATCCAGGCCGCTGTCGGTTTCGTCGAGGATCGCCAGCGCGGGGTCGATGATGCCCATCTGGACCATCTCGTTGCGCTTCTTCTCGCCGCCCGAAAAGCCGACATTTACCGGACGTTTCAGCATAACCACATCCATGCCAAGCGCACCCGCTTGTTCGCGCGCTACTTTCAAGAACTCGCCGCCCGATAGCGGAGCCTCGCCGCGATGCTTTCGCTGTGCGTTGAGTGCTTCGCGCAAGAACTGTACGTTCGACACGCCGGGGATTTCGACCGGATATTGGAAACCAAGGAACAGACCAGCGGCGGCGCGTTCGTGGGGTTCGAGTGCAAGCAGGTCTATCCCTTCCCCTTCAACCAAATCACCGTCGCCCCGCACTTGATGCGGGGCTTGGCTTTTTGCCTCGCCGTCCGCAGAAAAGCCTAACCCCGTGTCAAGCACGGGGTGACGTGGTGGTGGTGTAAACGTGACGCTACCCTCAGTCACCTCATATCCAGGCCGCCCCGACAGCACATAACCCAGCGTCGATTTGCCCGCGCCATTCGGCCCCATAATCGCATGGATTTCGCCTGCACCCAGCGAGAGCGTGAGGCCCTTGAGAATAGGCTTGTCGCCAACGTTGGCGTGGAGGTTATGGATTTGGAGCATTACTTACTTTCGATCTCGTTGACACGAGCCTTAAAGAAAACGACATTTCTCAACGCAGCGTCGTGAGAAAGCTTCGTGTAAGTTGACATTCGATCATTGACTGAATCTTCAATCAATTTGTCAACATCCTCTTTGGATAACCCCTCATAGCCGTCACGCGTGCTTGGCATCGCCTGAATTTCTGCGCGGACTGCCTGTTCGATATCCACTAATCTACCAGCACATTCTGCTTCACCTACTTGCACCAATATTTCGGCAGATTCTCCAGATCGTATCTGGCTAATCGCAAATTCTTCAACGCATTTTTTGTAGTCGAGCGCCATATCTGATGCACTTGACGATCCGACCATTAGGCCAATTAGAACAATCGTATTCATCACCCCACACTCCCCTCAAGCGAAATCCCCAGCAACGTCTGCCCTTCCTTATGGCCCTCCCCGTTAGGGGAGGGGTTGGGGTGGGGACTCTCGGCTTCACGCAATGCTTCAGATATAATCGTCAACACGCTTTCCATATTGTGCAGGACATCGGCGTTGGTCACATGGATCACGCGGTAGCCGAACTCTGCCAGTTTCGCATCTCGACGCTGGTCTTTTGCCGGATCGTCATGCGTGTCGCCATCAACCTCGACGATCAGATTGGCGGATGGGCAAGCAAAGTCGGCAATTGACCAACCAATGACCTCTTGTCGCCGGAACTTGGCTTCATCCAGCTGACGGTTCGACAAATGCCGCCATAGGCGCTTTTCCGGCTCGGTAGGGTTGCGCCGCATTTCGGC
>JANMGR010000098.1:0-15963 GCA_031374785.1 Sphingomonadales bacterium
ATTGAGCCCATCGGACCAATATGGCAAAATATGATTTTCAACAGCGAGGCTGATAAAAACCACCTCGCTGTACGCGCAAGTTTTCCGCAAAATGGGCTATTTGCCGATGCGGTCTGGAATGATCCAAAAACAGGAAGTGTCGAAAAGCGTGCTTTATCCTACCTGCGGATCAATTGTGGCCACTGCCACCGGCCCACTGGGTCTGCGAGCAATTCTGGACTGTTTTTCGACGATATAATCAGCGGTGATACAGCGATAGGCATTGGCAAACGCCCTGTTGCTGCGGGCAGAGGTAGCGGCAATCTTGATTTTGTGATTGATCCAGGCCATCCCGAACGCTCAATTTTGCTCTATCGGCTAAAGAGCACCGATCCCGGAATTGCTATGCCCGAATTAGGGCGTTCTAGTGTGCACAAAGAAGGTGCAGAATTACTAGAACAGTGGATTAAAGAGATGAAACGCTAATCAGCAAGGCTTGCTTAAGCTTAACTCACTCCACCCAGTCCAGCCCCATGTCGCGATAGACATCGCGGTCTTCATCCCAATTGGGTTTGACCTTCACGTGCAGATATAAATGCACTTTGACGCCCATTGATTTGGCGATTTCTTCGCGAGCCGTTGCGCCAATGGATTTGATCCGCGCGCCGCCTTTGCCCAGGATAATCGCCCGCTGGCTTTCGCGTTCGACGAAAATTTGCTGGTATAATTCCAGGCTGCCATCTTCTCGTTCGACATATTTTTCAGTTTCAACGGTGCTGGCATAGGGCAGTTCGTCGTGTAGTTGCAGATACAGCTGTTCGCGGGTGATTTCCGCGGCCATCAGGCGCTCCGTCGCGTCTGAAATCTGATCCTCAGGATAGTGCCAATCGCCTTCGGGCATCTCGGCGGCAACCGCGGCTTTCAGTTCGGCGACGGCCTCGCCTGTCTCGGCGCTGATATAGAGGATGCGTTCAAACTCGCACATATCGAGCAGCTTTGTTGTCAACGACAACAGCTTGTCCTTGGCCGCAATATCGACCTTGTTGAGCAGCAACCATTTGCGCTCTGGCCGGTCTTTGAGGGTTCCAAAAACCTTCTCAACCTTTGGCCCAGCCCCTGCGCGACCATCCACAACGGCTAGTATTAAATCGGCTTCTTGCGCACCTTCCCAAGCGGCGGCAACCATCGCGCGGTCCAGACGCCGGTTTGGTGCAAAGATACCGGGGGTATCGACAAGGATAATCTGCGTTTCGCCCTCCATCGCCACACCCATCAGGCGGACACGGGTGGTTTGCGCTTTGGGACTGACAATAGCGACCTTTTGCCCAACCAGCGCGTTGACCAGAGTCGATTTGCCCGCATTCGGTGCGCCGATGACAGCAACATGACCACATCTAGGATTTTTGGGCTTGGTCATGTGTAGGCCGCCAAAAATGCTTCGGCGGCGGCGGTTTCGGCGGATTGTTTACTGTTGCCGCTGGCGGCGATGGGGTCGAAACCTTTGACGGTCACGGTAACTTCAAAACGCATAGCGTGCGGTGGGCCTTCCTTGGCGGTGACTTCGTAAACAGGCACCTTGCGATTGTGCGACGCGCAGTATTCCTGCAATGTCGATTTGGGGTGTTTGGGCGCGGTCAGTGCGGCCTCTAACATCGGCCGCCAGTGCGTTTCCACAAGTTTGCGACAGGCATCCAGCCCGGCGTCGATATACACTGCACCGACAAGCGCCTCCATAACATCGCCTAGCACATTGTCGCTTTCACGTGCGCCATCATCGCGGGCTTGCTTGCCGAGGCGTAGATGGGGTTGCACTGCAATTGAGCGTGCTACTGCGGCGCAGGTGGTTCCAGCGACAAGGCTATTTAGCCTGTGCGACAATCGTCCCTCTGGCTCCTCAGGAAAGCGTGCATAGAGCATGTCGGCGATGACTAGACCAAGCACACGGTCGCCCAAAAACTCAAGCCGCTGATAGTCGGCCTCGCCGGTGCTGCCATGCGTCAGCGCACGGGTGAACAATGTCGCATCGGTGATCTTCGTGCCGAAATGTGTTGTCAGCCAGTCATCCAGTTCTGCCAAAATCAAAAGCCTTTACCTATACGGTCGGGGCGAGCGGCGCTGAACCAAGTCCAAGGCAGCAACCAACGGGCACTGCCATCGGTTGAGAACCAGACCAACTGCGCGCGGCCCAAAATGTTCTCGATCGGCACCATACCAATAGCAACGCCGCCTGCTGGAAAACGGCTGTCGGCGCTGCGATCACGGTTATCGCCCATGAAAAAGACATGGCCCTCGGGCACAATCAGCGCCTCTGTATCGTCGCCAGCGCCTGCATCAAGCAAGTCGAGAATTTCATAACTGCGGCCATTGGGCAATGTTTCGCGGAAACGGCGATAGCGGCATTGGCGGCCACCACCCTTGGCGTCTTCTTCAAATTCGGGACGGTAACAAGAGTAAGTCCCTCCTTCGAGCGCCACCGCGTCGCGCATCCCTTGCGTCACGGGCGTCACAAAATCGGGCAGGCGCTCTTTTTTCACCGCCTTACCGTTGATTTCCAGAACGCCTGCACGCATCTGAACAACATCGCCCGGCAAAGCGATGGCGCGTTTGATATAGTCATCGGTTTGTGCGGGTGGCTTTTTGAAAACGACAACATCGCCGGGTGTTGGCAGGCTCCCAAACATCCGCCCCTCAAACAAAGGCAATTGTAGCGGAAGGCTTTGGCTCGAAATCCCGTAAGGCCATTTTGCGACGAACAGATAGTCACCGATCAAAAGTCGGGGCTGCATTGATTCCGACGGGATATAGAATGGCGAAAACACGATGCTGCGGAAAATCAGCACAATCGCCGCGAGTTTCAGCAAAAACAGGCCATATTCACGCCACTCACTGTTCTGCGGCTTCGCTTTATCGGGCGAAGCATTCGAATTTATTGCAGTTTTATCTTCGCTCACGCTGTGATGCCCTATTTTGCTGTGGCTGTTAATTTCTCGTGCTTCTAAAGCGCAGTTGCCCTGAATGCCAGCGCGGGATTCGCCTTTTATCGAACGGAAAATTAATATGGTCGAACAGTTTTGGGGAAAGCTAGCCGCGCTGCCAAAGCCGACGCTGGCAGAGTTGTTTGCCGTCGATGCGGGACGCGTGAACACTTACACGCTATCATTGGCCGATATCCGTTTTGATTTTTCGAAAACGCATTTGGATAGTAAAGCGATTACGTTGCTTTCGGGATTGGCAGAAACACAAGGGCTGACCGCAGCTCGTGAAGCATTATTCAACGGCGTCGCGATCAACAAAACAGAGGGTAGGGCGGCTGAACATACCGCTGAACGTGGCAGCGGTTCGGCCGAGGCAGTCGCACAGGCAAAGGCGTTGCAGGCGCGGATGCGCGGTTTGCTTGATGCGATTGAGGGCGGTGCGTTCGGCGAGATCAAACATATATTGCACATCGGAATCGGCGGGTCGGCGCTTGGCCCCAAACTGCTAATCGACGCATTGGGCCGCGATGGTTCGCAATATGACGTCAAGGTCGTGTCGAACATCGACGGCGCCGCAATGGCAGAGGCAATCAAGCACATGGACCCGCACGCCACGTTGATTGCGGTCGCATCGAAAACCTTCACCACCACGGAAACACTCCTAAACGCCGAAAGCGCGCTGCAATGGATGCGCGAGGCGGGCGTTGATGATCCGCACGGTCGCTTAATCGCGCTGACCGCAAAGCCCGAAAAGGCATTAGAATGGGGCGTTGATGAAAGCCGCATATTACCATTCGCTGAAAGCGTTGGAGGGCGTTATTCTTTGTGGTGCTCGATTGGATTTCCCTTTGCGACGGCACTGGGTTGGGGGGCGTATGAAGAACTGCTCGAGGGCGCAGCCGTCATGGATCGCCATTTTCGCACAGCGCCGCTTGCGGAAAATGCACCGATTATCGCGGCGTTTGCCGACCTGTACTACGCGCAAACACGAGGGTGTCAGACGCGGGCGGTGTTTGCTTACGACGAGCGGATGCGTTTGCTGCCCGATTATTTGCAACAGCTTGAAATGGAATCGAACGGTAAATCAGTGACATCGGATGGGAAGCCGCTAAGCTATCCTAGTGCGCCTGTGACTTGGGGCGGGGTTGGCACCGACGCCCAGCATGCCGTGTTCCAGTTGCTGCATCAGGGAACGCATTTGATACCCGTCGAGTTTATCGCCAGCATACTACCCGGCCATGATCTTAACCCTTCGCATCACGAAACATTGTTGGTCAATTGCTTCGCGCAAGGGGCAGCGCTGATGCAAGGCAAGCACAGCGATGATCTGGCGCGGAATTATACGGGGGATCGGCCATCGACGACCATCCTGCTCGATGATGTTACGCCCGCGACACTCGGTGGTCTTATTGCCTTTTACGAACATCGGACCTTTGCCAATGCGGTGCTGCTCGGCATAAACCCCTATGACCAATTCGGCGTTGAGTTGGGTAAGGAAATTGCCAAGGGCATATCGGACAACGGTGCAGCAGGGTTCGATCCATCGACCAGTGCGTTATTGGCAGCAGCGGGGCTTGGGCTATGAATTTTGACTATGACCTGTTTGTCATCGGTGGGGGTTCGGGCGGCGTAAGAGCCTCGCGGATAGCCTCATCACACGGCGCGCGTGTGGCGGTGGCAGAGGAATACCGCATGGGTGGAACCTGCGTCATTCGCGGCTGCGTTCCCAAAAAGCTGCTCGTTTATGGCTCGCACTTCGCCGAGGATTTGGCCGATGCGAAACGCTTTGGCTGGAACACCGACGGGGCAACTTTTGATTGGCCAACATTGCGTGACAATGTCGCGGCAGAAGTGGACCGGCTTGAAGGGCTGTATGGTCAGACTTTAGGTAACGCGAAGGTTGAAGTGATCCAACAGAGGGCCGTGATCGCTGGTGCCAATCTGGTTTGCCTTGCCGATGGCACTGAAGTCAGCGCGGCAAACATTTTGATCGCGACCGGCGCTTGGCCGTCTATGCCAAGCATACCGGGTGGTGAATTTGGCATCACGTCAAACGAGGTTTTCCATCTCGACCATTTACCCAAACGAGCGGTGATCGCTGGCGCAGGCTATATCGCCAATGAGTTTGCAGGTATCTTCAACGAACTTGGCGTCGAAGTCACTCTGGTCACACGCGGCGACAAGATGTTGCGCAGTTATGATCAGGAAATTGTTGAGAAACTGGTCGGCATTACGCGCGAAAAGGGCATTGATCTAAGGTTCGACTTCCCCTTCAGATCGATCACTAAACAAGCCGGTGGCAGCCTTGTCGTCGATGGCGGCGATCATGGCAATATCGAAACCGACTTAGTGCTATTCGCTATCGGTCGCGTCCCGAAAACAACGGATATGGGTCTAGAAACCGTAGGCGTTGCACTCGACAAAGAAGGCGCTGTCATCGTTGACGAATATAACCGCACCAATGTTCCCGGCATTTACGCGGTCGGTGACGTCACTAACCGCGTGCAACTAACCCCCGTCGCCATCCGCGAAGGCCATGCCTTTGCCGACACGGTCTTTGGCAATAACCCGCGCACTATCGACTATGCGACGATCCCCACGGCGGTTTTCAGCAACCCTCCCATAGCAGGAGTCGGCCTGACCGAGGAAGAGGCGCGCGCGACGCTATCCGACATCAAAGTCTATAAAAGCGATTTCCGTGCGATGAAAAATGTCCTGGCCGGACGTCACGAACGCGCTTTGTATAAAATGGTCGTTGACGGCGCGACGGATAAGGTCGTCGGGCTGCACTTGATCGGCCCGGACAGCGGCGAAATTCTGCAAGCGGCTGCAATTGCGGTGAAGGCTGGGCTGACTAAGCAGGCGTTTGACGATACTGTCGCACTGCATCCTAGCATGGCCGAAGAACTGGTTTTGATGAAATAATTTCATATTTACCGTAGCCCTGAGCCTGTCGAAGGGCGCTTATCGGCCAGACGTGGTTCACCTTCGGTGGCCTTCGGCTCGACAGGCTCAGCACTACGGTTTTATGGAAAGAGCAATAAATCATCTCCCTCCCGCCCGCCACTGCGGGTATCGGTGCATGATATTCGCGAATAAATCCGACAACAGCAATTGGTCAAGCCAGCGGTGCAAAGCGGGCAGGGGCTGCGCGCCAAACCACGCTTGGTCTGTGGCTGCAAACTGGCGGATAAATGGAAAGATCGCGATGTCGGTAATTCCGCGTGTTTCGCCTGATAGAAACGGTTGGCTTTGCAAGCGCACTTCTAGCTGAAGCAAAATGGCTAAGCCTTCATCACGAAGAGGACCGCCGTTTTCTAATCCATAACGATGCGGATATTTATAGCGGTCTAGTGCCGCTTTGAAGGGACCGTCGTTTTGCGCGATTAAGCTTTGGTCGTCAGAGGCCAGCCAGCCTTCAGGATCATTTTGCCCTAATGCCCAGCGCATGATGTCCAAACTTTCATCGATGACTTTTCCGTCATCCAGCACAAGAACCGGAACGGTCGCCTTCGCCGACGCTGCAAGCAATTCCGGCGGCTTATCGCGTAATACCACTTCGCGTAGTTCAACCGTCACCCCGCTGACAGCAATCGCCATCCTTGCCCGCATCGCATAAGGACAGCGGCGAAAGCTGTATAGAATGGGTGGTTCAGTCATCTGCGCGATGATTGACGCCGATATGCTGTTCTCCGCGTTTGTTAGCGAGCGCGATTTGCTTTTGCCGCTCGGCAAAGCGCGCGCGGTCCTCGGCGCTGCGTTCTGCGTAGCAGGCGGGGCAGGATACCCCTTCGATGAAGTGATCTGACACCTTGTCGTCTTGAGAAATCGGCCGACGGCACGCGTGGCACAATTCCATCTCGCCAAGCTCTAGCCCGTGGCGCACCGACACGCGTTCGTCGAAGACGAAACACTCACCCTGCCATTTGCTTTCGGCCTCTGGCACCGTTTCCAGATACCGCAGGATGCCCCCTTCCAGATGATAGACGTCTTCAATTCCCTCGGCTTTCAAAAACGCGGTCGATTTCTCGCATCGGATGCCGCCGGTGCAGAACATCGCGAATTTTTTGCCTTCCGCTGCCATTTCTTCGCGGTTTTCGCGGAACCATTCGGGGAAATCGCGGAATGTTTTGGTCTGCGGATCAATCGCTCCCTCAAACGTGCCAATCGCAACTTCATAATCATTACGCGTGTCGATCAGGATAGTGTCGGGGTCAGATATCAGCGCGTTCCAATCCTCTGATTGCACATAGGTGCCAACCTCGCGCTTGGGGTCGATGCCATCGACGCCTAAAGTCACAATCTCTTTCTTCACACGCACTTTCATGCGGTAGAATGGCATTTCGACGGCATGTGAGTATTTAACGTCGAGCTCTGCACAGCCAGCAATGCCGCGCAAATAGCCTATAAGCGTATCGATTGCCTCGGCCTTGCCAGCCACCGTTCCGTTTATCCCCTCACGTGCCAACAGGATCGTACCTTTAATGCCGGTCGCGTTGCATTGGTCGATAATAAGTGATTGTAATATATCGGGTTCGTGAAAGGCGACGAACCGGTACAACGCGGCTACTTTAATGGGATGAGCATCAGACATGGGCGCCGCTATAGCGATAACCGCACCAATTTGCAGCGGTCAATATCAAGAATTTGAGAGATAATTTAATCGCGCGATTAACTTGCAATTTTTTGGACGCGATGCCAAAGATTGCGCAACATAATTACAATGGGGAACGCCATGTCCGCAAATATCGCCGAAATGGAAAAGCGCCGCGAACAGGCCCAGATGGGTGGCGGGCAAAAGCGGATTGATGCGCAGCACGCCAAAGGGCGGTTGACGGCGCGCGAACGGCTGCACATCCTGCTGGACGAAGACAGTTTCGAAGAGATGGACATGTATGTCGAACACAACTGCGTCGAATTCGGGATGCAGGAACAGAAAATTCCCGGCGACGGCGTGGTTACCGGCAGCGGCACCATCAACGGGCGGTTGGTGTTTGTATACAGCCAAGATTTTACCGTCTTCGGCGGTTCGCTGTCGGAAGCCCATGCGATGAAAATCTGCAAAGTCATGGACAATGCAATGAAAGTCGGCGCGCCCGTCATTGGCCTGAACGACAGCGGCGGTGCGCGCATTCAAGAGGGCGTGGCGTCGCTTGGCGGCTATGCCGAGGTGTTTCAGCGCAACGTGCTGGCAAGCGGCGTTGTCCCGCAGATTTCACTCATTATGGGGCCATGCGCGGGCGGTGCGGTGTATTCTCCCGCGATGACAGACTTCATCTTTATGGTGAAGGATAGCAGCTATATGTTTGTAACTGGGCCAGATGTTGTCAAAACGGTTACCAATGAAGTGGTGACGCAAGAGGAACTGGGCGGCGCGATTGCGCACACCAGCAAATCGGGCGTTGCCGACAATGCGTTTGAAAATGATATAGAGGCGTTGCTGGCGACGCGTGATTTCTTTGACTATCTGCCCGAAAATAACCGGCTTGGCGTGCCCGAACGGCCAACAAACGACCCCTGGGATAGGGAGGATTTTAGCCTCGATACGTTAATCCCGCCAAACGCGAACCAGCCCTATGATATGCACGAGCTGATCCGCAAGACGGTCGACGAAGCCGATTTCTTCGAGGTGCAGCCAACCCATGCAGCCAACATTATCATCGGTTTTGGCCGCATAGAGGGCCGTAGCGTGGGCATTGTCGCCAATCAGCCGATGGTCTTGGCGGGTGTGCTGGACATCAACAGCTCCAAAAAAGCCGCGCGTTTTGTGCGGTTTTGCGATGCGTTTGAAATCCCGATCATTACCTTTGTCGATGTCCCCGGCTTCCTGCCCGGTACCGCGCAGGAACATAATGGTATCATCAAGCACGGCGCAAAGTTGCTGTTTGCTTATGCCGAGGCGACGGTGCCAAAAATCACCGTGATCACGCGCAAAGCCTATGGCGGGGCCTATGACGTCATGGCGTCAAAGCATCTGCGCGGCGACCTCAACTACGCCTGGCCCACCGCCGAAATCGCGGTGATGGGTGCAAAGGGCGCAGTCGAAATCATCTTCCGCAGCGACATTGGCGATCCCGAAAAAATTGCAGAGCGGACAAAGGAGTATGAAGACCGCTTTGCCAACCCGTTTGTCGCGGCGAGCAAAGGCTTTATCGACGAAGTAATCTATCCGCATTCGACGCGGAAACGGATTGCCTTGGGATTACGGAAATTGCGGAACAAGAACCTCGAGAACCCATGGAAAAAACATGACAATATTCCGCTTTAGCTTTTTCGGTCTGGCTTGCGGCACTCTGGTTAGTTGCAATTCTTCTAATCCAGATGTGTGCTCGTCAATTTCCTATCTGGATGTTGGCAAAGCCAATGATCGGTTTGTCGCAAACAAACTACCTGATCCACCTGAGCAGTGTGTTCATCGATGGAGTTATCGGCTCGCTTCAGCGTCTGGCAGTAACATTGAAATTGCCCGGGCTGCCGTTGCTGCTTGTAAAGAGCCTATAGAATTTGCCGCCATGCCTGCTAACCGAGCGGGCGAGCCAGATCCAGCGGCCTATGATCAAGCTGTGAAAGAAGTACGAGCGGATGTTTTTGAGCAAGCGCTATTCAGGGTTGTTCAAGCTCGTGCTGGAAAGTGCAAGGTAGAATGAAACTAAGTCGTCTCAACCATGTCGGACTCATTGCTATGTTTGCATTGTCAGTCGCTGGATGCTCGGAAAAGTTCTCTGATGAAGACTTGATTTGCGATCCAAGTCCTGGATTTATTGCAAATCCAATGGGTGCTGACAAAAAAACATCGTTCGACGCTGAAGGCGAAGTTTCCCAGTGCATTCATAATTGGGGCTATAGATTAGGGCGTGCTCCTGGTTCGAATTCTGAGATTGCGAAAGCGACGATCGGGAAGTGCCGAATAGGAATTAATAAGCTCCTTGAAATCAGAGTAAGCGAAGGCGTTCTTTCTAAGAAGCCGCTGATGGCCGATTTTTGGCAGGGGTCTTTGCAGAGATTTGAGGAGGATGCATTGACGCGCGTCGTTCAAGGTCGAGCTGGAAACTGTTCAATTAGAGGCGTCGATCAAAAATGAAACTAGACCGCCTCAACCATATCGGCGTTGCGACGCCTCATACCCCTTCCTTCGTCATTCCCGCGAAGGCGGGGGTCCATCACCGGCGGTTGAATATTAATGGGCAGGTGATGGACTCCCGCCTTCGCGGGAATGACGAATTCGGGTTTCGGAGATAAAGATATGACATCCATGGGAACGCAACAAACCAAGGCCGCTGTACAATGGCCAAACCTTGCCGCACTTTTGAGCGCCGCCGCACATGGCGATGATGATCGCAGTCCTATGCTTGATCTAGCTGATGCGATATCCTCGTTGCCACGACGTAAACGTCGTCAGATCGCCGATGAATGGGGCAAATGGAATCGCCACGCCGGTGCAAGCGGTGACTTACGGTTGGCCGTAGAAGAACTTGATTCGGGTGTTCTGTTTTACAGCGAGGAACTAGCCCGCGCTTACATGGATGAAATTTTTGCCGGTCTGCTGGCTCTGGACAAGCCCAAAGATGGCGGAAGAGTCCAATGAAACTAGGCCGTCTCAACCATATCGGTGTTGCAACGCCTTCTATTGCAGACAGCATCGTATTTTATCGCGACGTGATGGGCGCGACGAAAATCCATGCGCCGTTTGACTTACCTGATCAGGGGGTGAAGGTTTGTTTTGTTGATACTCCTCCTTCGACAGGCTCAGGACAGGCGGAAAGTGGTGGCACTCAGATCGAGTTGGTCGAGCCGCTGCCGGGGAACACCAGCATCACCCGCTTCCTCGCCAAGAACCCGCAAGGGGGCCAGCATCATGTGTGTTACGAAGTGCCCGATATCCATGCCGCCAAGGCCGAGTTCGAGGCGATGGGCAAACGCGTGCTGGGCGAGCCGCGTGTTGGTGCGCATGGGACGTTGATATTTTTTCTCCATCCAAAGGATATGGGCGGGGTTTTGACTGAAATTATGGAAGTGGCGCCGGGGGGGCATTGACCACAATATCCTCTCCAGTGGGAGAGGATATGAAGCCTTTACCAGCTTGCTGGTTAGGCGGAGTTGGTGAGGGGTTGTGAGTAATCGACAGAACACAACCCCTCACCCAGCTACAGCTAGGCAGCACGCTGCCAAGCTTTCGCAACCCTCTCCCATTGGAGAGGGGAGAACATTGGAGAGAACATGACCTACGAAACCATTACCTTGGACATCACAAACCAGATCGCGACCATCACGCTGAATAAGCCAGAGCGGCTCAACGCCTGTTCGCTCGACATGGCGGATGAGATTTCGGACGCGCTTGACCGGTTGGGCGATGCCCGCGTGCTGGTGATTACTGGCGCGGGGCGTGCGTTTTGTTCGGGGGCCGATTTGGCTGCGCGTAGTGATCGTCCGGTGACAGGCGGGCAGGGCAGCTATATTGCGCTGACGCAGAAATATAATCCGATGATCCTGAAATTGATGCGGCTCGATATGCCCGTCATTACCGCGATCAATGGCCCTGCGGCGGGCGTGGGTTGTTCCATCGGGCTTGTTGGCGATTTTGTTCTGGCGGGTAAAAGCGGTTATTTCTTGCAAGCGTTCGTCAACATCGGCCTTGTTCCCGATGGTGGTTCCACATGGCTGTTACCGCGCTTGATCGGTAAAGCGCGCGCGACGCAGATGATGATGCTGGGCGAAAAGATTTCGGGAGAACAAGCCGCCGAATGGGGCCTAATCTATAAATGCGTTGCCGACGATACGCTGGCGGCTGAGGTGCATGCTCTAGCCACGCGCCTCGCCAACGGCCCGACGCTGTCGTATGCAACGATGCGCAAGAATATCCTGACTTCGTTGGAACATGGACTGTCCGACACTTTGCAAGCCGAAGCCGAGGGGCAGCGAATTGCCGGTGGCTCCGACGATGCCCGTGAAGGCGGCAAAGCGTTTTTGGAAAAGCGCAAAGCGGAGTTTAAGGGCCGCTGATGTTATTCTTCAACAGCCCCAACCCCGCGCCCAACCCCCGCCGTGTCCGCATTTTTGCGGCGGAAAAGGGCATTGAGCTTCCCATGCGTGACTTGTCCATTCCGGCGCGTGAGCATAAATCGGACGATTTTGTCGCGCTCAATCCGCGCGGGCAAACACCGGCTTTGCAGCTGGACGACGGGACCGTGATTGCGGAAAGCGTCGCTATTTGCCGTTATCTTGAATGTTTGCATCCTGAAACGCCGCTGTTCGGTAACGGTGCGCTGGAACAGGCGGTCGTCGAAATGTGGAGCCGAAGGGTCGAGATGATCCTGATGCCGCCGGTCGGCGCGGTCTGGGTCCACACCCACGCATTTACAGCCGCTCTTCCAGGCCGCAATGCGGATTGGGGCGAAGCCAATCGCCCGCGCGTCGATGATGCCATGCGTTTTTTTGATGCAGCGCTCCACGACCGCGAATTTCTGGCTGCTGATCACTACACGATTGCTGACATACTGTTGCTGACTACAGTCGATTTCGCCGGGTTCATTGGCATATCGGTGCCCGATGATCTTGCGTCGCTTCGTGCTTGGCACACGCGTGTCTCTGCCCGGCCCAGTGCTGCCGCTTGAATGGTGAAACGATGAGTGAAAAAAGCCTATCCGACTGGCAAGCTGCCGCTGACAAAGAGGTTAAAGGGCGCGACCTGACCTGGCACACGCCAGAGGGTATTGCCGTAAAGCCGCTATATACCTCCGACGATGCCAGTGATCCGGGATTACCCGGATTCGCGCCATTCACACGCGGTGTGCGCGCGTCGATGTATGCAGGGCGACCTTGGACCATCCGCCAATATGCGGGTTTCTCGACTGCCGAAGAATCGAACGCCTTCTACCGCCGTAACCTCGCCGCCGGACAAAAGGGCCTAAGCGTCGCGTTCGATCTCGCCACCCACCGCGGTTATGACAGCGATCACCCGCGCGTTGTCGGCGATGTCGGCAAGGCAGGTGTTGCCATCGACAGCGTCGAGGATATGAAAATCCTCTTCGACGGCATCCCGCTCGACCAGATGTCGGTGTCGATGACGATGAACGGCGCGGTCATTCCGATCCTCGCATTCTTCATCGTCGCGGGCGAAGAACAGGGCGTTTCGCAGGCGCAGCTTGATGGCACCATCCAGAACGACATCCTCAAGGAGTTCATGGTCCGCAACACCTATATCTACCCACCCGAGCCATCGATGCGGATCGTGTCGGATATTATCGCCTATACCAGCGCGAACATGCCGAAATTCAACAGCATTTCGATCTCGGGCTATCACATGCACGAGGCTGGGGCGACGGCGGTGCAGGAGCTGGCCTTTACCATCGCCGATGGCAAAGAATATGTGCAGCGGGCCATGGAACGCGGGCTGGATATCGATGCGTTTGCGGGGAGGTTGAGCTTCTTCTTCGGCATTGGCATGAACTTCTTCATGGAAGTGTCAAAGCTGCGTGCCGCGCGGACTTTGTGGCACCGCGTGATGGACGGGCTTGGCGCGAAGGACGAGCGTTCGAAAATGCTGCGCACGCATTGCCAGACGTCGGGCGTGTCGTTGCAGGAGCAAGATCCTTTTAATAACGTCATCCGCACCACGATTGAGGCGATGGCCGCGACTTTGGGTGGCACGCAGTCGCTACATACCAACGCGCTCGATGAGGCGATTGCGCTTCCCACCGAATTCTCGGCACGAATTGCGCGGAACACGCAGATCATTCTGACCGAAGAAACCGGCATTACCAAGGTCGTCGATCCTTTGGGTGGCAGCTATTACGTCGAAGCTTTGACCGCCGAATTGGTCGATCAGGCTTGGCAGATTATCGGCGAAGTCGACGAACTCGGCGGCATGACCAAAGCGGTCGCATCGGGTATGCCAAAGCGCCTGATTGAAGAAGCTGCTGCCGCACGTCAGGCGCGGGTGGACAAAGGCGAGGATGTCATCGTTGGCGTCAACAAATACCGGCTCGAATCCGAGGCGCATTTAGACACACTCGACATCGACAACGACATGGTACGGCAGGGCCAAATCGCCCGCCTCGCCAAGATGCGCGCTTCACGCGACGAGGCGGCGTGTCAGGCGGCGTTGTCGGCACTGACCGAGGGCGCCAAATCCTCCCCAAGCTTGCTCGGGGAGGGGGACCGCCCGCAGGGTGGTGGAGGGGCCGCCAGCAAAGCTGGCGCTCTAGTGAGCGCCGCCCCTCCGTCAGTTGCTGACGCAACTGCCACCTCCCCGAGCAAGCTCGGGGAGGATTTAGGAAACAACCTCTTGGCACTCGCCGTAGTCGCCGCCCGAGCACGCGCTTCGCTCGGCGAAATATCGGACGCGATGGAGGCGGTGTTTGGCCGCTATGGCACTACGCCGACTCCCGTTTCCGGAATCTACGGCAGCGCCTATGAATTCGACAAGCGCTGGGCTCAGGTCATCGAAGGCGTTCAAGCCGTTGAGCGCCGCTTGGGCCGCAAGCCAAAGCTGATGGTCGCTAAGATGGGGCAGGACGGGCACGATCGCGGGGCAAATGTTATCTCGTCAGCCTTTGGCGATATGGGCTTTGACATTGTATCGGGGCCGTTGTTTCAGACGCCGGAGGAAACGGTGGTGCTCGCGCTAGAAAGCGAAGTCGATGTTGTCGGCGCGTCCAGTCTGGCAGCGGGGCATAAAACACTCATTCCCGAACTGATCAAAGGCCTGCGCGCAGCAGGGCGCAACGACATCAAAGTCATCGCGGGCGGAGTTATTCCGCCGCAAGACTATGATTTCCTGCGTGACGCAGGGGTGCAGGGGATTTACGGGCCCGGATCGAACGTAGTCGAATGTGCAGCCGATGTGCTGCGGATGCTCGGCCATAATATGCCGCCTTTGGGAGAATGACATGAGTTTGCTTTTGGCATTGGCACTATCGACCGCACCGGTGGAATTGTGCAGCATGGATGGTCCGCAACAAGCGATGAACCAGTGCGCTTATCAGCGGTTTGATGCGGCGGATAAGGATTTGAACGCGATTTGGCCCAAAGCGGTCGCATCAGCCAAGGAAAGCGACAAGCAACGCGATAAGCAATATGACAGTCGCCCCGGCGATTTCGAAACGCTCCGTGCGGCGCAACGCGCATGGATTACCTTCCGCGATGCGCATTGCACGATGGAGGGCTATCAAGCTCGTGGCGGGTCGATTGAGCCGATGTTGTTCAATCTCTGTCTGGAAACGCAAACTCGCACGCGGATTTCGCAGCTCGAATCGATGCTGGAGGAGTTTAATTGATGGACGCTGTCCGCACTGACTGGACCCGCGACGAAATCGCCGCGCTATTCGACCTGCCGTTTGACGAGCTGGTTTATCAGGCCGCGACCGTCCACCGCGCGCATCATGCCGTAGGGCAAATCCAGCTGTGCACGCTGCTCTCCATTAAGACCGGCGGCTGCCCAGAGGATTGCGGCTATTGCAGCCAGTCGGTCAAGGCCGACAGCGGGGTCGAGGCGACCAAGTTGATGGATGTGCAGGCGGTGCTGCAAAAGGCGGCGCAGGCAGCGGACAATGGCAGCCACCGGTTCTGCATGGGCGCGGCGTGGCGCAACCCCAAAGACCGCGACATGCCCGCGATTGTCGAGATCGTCAAAGGCGTGCGGCAGATGGGCATGGAAACCTGCATGACCTTGGGGATGCTGACGCCCGCCCAAGCCGACATGCTGGCCGAGGCGGGGCTCGATTATTACAACCACAATATCGACACCTCGCCCGAACGTTACAACGAGATCATCACCACGCGGACGATGGAGGACCGGCTCGATACGCTGGCCGAGGTGCGCCGCGCTGGCATCAACGTGTGCAGCGGCGGGATTGTCGGCATGGGCGAGACGCGCGCCGACCGGGTGGGCTTCATCCACACGCTGGCGACCTTGCCGGCCCACCCCGAAAGCGTGCCGGTCAACGCGCTGGTGCCGGTGAAGGGCACTGTGATTGGCAATATGTTTGCTGGCACGCCGCTGGAGGATGGG
>JANMGR010000186.1:0-7859 GCA_031374785.1 Sphingomonadales bacterium
CTATATCCGCGAAGGTGAACAGATGCGACGCTTTGCTTTTTTGCTGGCGGGGGATGACCGTTATGGTGTTCCTGTGCTTGAAGATGCGTTCACAACATCGCGTGTGTTGGCGATGAGCTTTGTTGAAGGAAAAGCGGTCGAGACTTTGGTCGATGCGCCGCAAGAGACGCGCGATACTGCAATGGCGCATCTGATCGAGCTGGTGCTGCGCGAGATATTTGAATTCGGCGTGATGCAGACCGACCCCAATTTTGCCAATTATCGCTGGCAGCCGGAAACCGGGCGGCTCGTGCTGCTCGATTTCGGCGCGACGCGCGATGTGCCGGTTGCGACGGCGGCGGCGTATAAAGCCATGATCGAGGCGGGACTAATCGGCGACCGCGACGGTATGCGCGAAACTGCTGTGGCCGCTGGGTTTTTGGGATCAGGTGCCGCCGCTGCTCATCAGGAGCCTATCGACCGGATCATTGCCGCGATTGACGAGGCGATGAACCGCAGTGGCCGGTTCGATTTCGGCGACCGAGCCTTTGTGCCGGTTGTCCGCGAAGAGGCCAAAGCGATGATTGCCGACCGGTCGACTTGGCATGTGCCAGAGGTTGATACGTTGTTTGTGCAACGCAAAGTCAGCGGAACGGCGCTGCTCGCCGCGCGGTTACAGGCCCGGGTGGATGTGAAGGGATTGGCGGCTGCGGCTATTTCCGACTTTGATACCAACCCAGTCGCTTCTTAATCCATCACGTTACGCAAATGTCATACCGTTAGTGCTGAGCCTGTCGAAGCACGCCTCTCAGCCAAGCACGTCAGTTGAGATTTTGGGACACCCTTCGACAGGCTCAGGGCTAACGGTATAGATGAACGCAGCTATGTCACTTGGCTTCAGGTGGCGCCAAACCCTCAATCTCCTGTCGGCTTTCTTCCTCGACCAGCTTCACCGCAGCCTCTGCTGCTTCCTCAATGCTTTTTTTTTCAGCTTTGACAGCGGAGTCAGTTACTTCTTTGACCTCGGCAGTCTGCGCTTTTTCGGCTTTTTTGGGCGCTGACTCGTTCGAACACGCTGAGGTTAGGGTAAGCAGGGCTAAGGTTAGCGCGGAACGCATCATGGCTTCAATTCGCCTTCATAATTGGCCACTTCTTTCAGAACTATCGTCCACGCCTGCATATTCTGGCGGAGCTGTTCCCTATCAATCCGCTCAATCGTGTCCGTCGCGTTGTGATGAATGTCGAAATAGCGTGTTCCATCCTGTTGGAGGTCGATCACACCCAGCCCCTGCTTGGCGATGATTGGACCTACATCGGCACCACCGCCCGCTTTATCCTTACGTGGAACGATTCCTAGCAAGGCTAGGCGGCGCGTTATCTCAGCCTGGAGTGCTTTCGCACTTTCGGGTAGATTAAAATCGACAGCCCAGACATGGTCTGCGCCAAAGTCGGATTCCATCGCCAACGCATGAGGCTCGGCTCCATGTTTTTCGGCGTAGTCCTTACCGCCCCAAATGCCGACCTCCTCTGCACCGGCCCACAATAAGCGTATCGTGCGCTTGGGGTATTCTCCCCACATTTTGGCGTTGTTAGCTGCTGCCGTTATGATCCCACATCCCGAAGCATCGTCGATGGCGCCTGTGCCAAGATCCCAGCTATCAAGGTGGCAGGCAATGACTATCGGCGGAAGGCTGGGGTTGGTTCCAACAACTTCGGCGATGACATTACCCGATTTTTGCTGACCTAGATTTTTAGGCGTCAAAACCAGTTTCAGCGAAAGTGGCTTTTCACTGCTGGTTTTTGGCACACCAATCCCCATCGCATTGGGGCGCATAGACTCTTGTGCTGTTTGATAGGATTGGATCAGCAAATCCGCGTCAACATTGGAAATTGCGGCCGCAGGTATCGGTTTCACATCCTTTTCAAAATTGGTATTGCCGGTGTGCGGGAAATCATGATGGTCGGACCCGATTGAACGAACAATTATAGCAGCCGCGCCCCGCTTAGCGGCCAAATTCGGCCCCTGGAAACGGGCACGGCCAAAATAGCCATAGCTGCTGCCATCCTGCGTTTTCGACATTTTGTGATCGATGAACACAATCTTGCCAGTCAACGAAACGGCCTCTGCGTCAACAAATTGGTCGAACGTCTGGAAGTAGACAACGTCCCCAATAACGCCGCCAGAACCAGTTGAGGCTGAGTTGCCAAGTGCAGTCACGCTCAACGGTGTTGCGGCGACACCTTGGCTTGCAATCATTTCAGCCTTTTCCTCGCCCCGCACCCAAGTGGGCATCATGAAGCTTTCTTCACGGACATTTTCAAAGCCCAAGGATTTGAGTTTCGTGACCGACCAATCGCGAGCTTTTTGCTCAGCTGCAGTTCCTGCTTGGCGCGGCCCAATCTCTCGGGTCAGCTCTTCAACAATAGCATAAGCATCGACTTCTGGAACGCGCGACACCGGCGGCGGCGGAATGGCGCCAGATTGTTGTGCGATTGCAGCAAGAGCGGAGGCGATTGATACGCGGTAGATCATTGATTTCATGCAACTGGCTTAAAGCTTTCCTGTTGCTTTGCCAATCCCGCCTTGCGGCACTCACAATGCTTGGCTAGATGCGGCGCAAATTTCAGCAATTGCTCGATTAGAAAGATATCCGAATGGCCGCCCAATATAGTTATGTCATGAAGGGGATGACGAAAACATTCCCCGGCGCTCCCAAACCGGTGCTCAGCAACATCAACCTGCAATTCTACCCCGATGCCAAGATCGGTATTGTTGGTCCAAATGGCACCGGTAAATCGACGTTGATGAAAATCATGGCTGGGATGGATACCGAGTTTACCGGCGAGGCGTGGCCGGGCGAATATATTACCGTTGGCTATCTGGCGCAGGAACCGCAGCTGGATGAAAGCAAAACGGTCAAAGAAAACGTCATGGATGGTGTCCGCGAAGTCGCCGACCTTGTCGCGCGCTTCAACGAAATCTCGATGATTATGGGCGACCCGCCAGAGGACGCCGACTTTGATGCGTTGATGGACGAAATGGGAACGTTGCAGGAAAAGATCGACGCGGTCGATGGCTGGACGCTGGATAACCAGTTGGAAATCGCAATGGACGCACTGCGTTGTCCTCCAGGGGATTGGCCCGTCACCAACCTGTCGGGTGGTGAAAAACGCCGGATCGCGCTGACGCGGTTGTTGCTGGAAAAACCCGACATTCTGCTGCTCGATGAACCAACGAACCATCTGGATGCCGAAAGCGTCGCTTGGCTGGAAAAGCATCTTGTGGACTATAAGGGCAATGTGATCCTTGTTACACATGACCGTTATTTCCTCGACAACGTTGTCAGCTGGATTCTCGAACTCGATCGCGGGCGCTATTTTGTCTATGAGGGCAACTACTCCACCTACCTTGAGAAAAAAGGCAAGCGTCTGGAGCAAGAAGCGCGCGAGGACAGTGGCCGTCAGAAAGCGATTAAGGACGAGCTGGAGTGGATCCGTCAAAGCCCCAAGGCGCGGCAGACTAAATCGAAAGCGCGTATCAAAAGCTTTGATCAGCTGGTGCAGGCGCAGGAAAACCGCACGCCCGGCAAAGCCCAGATCGTTATTCAGGTGCCTGAACGGCTTGGCAGCAAAGTGATCGACGTCAACAATGTGTCGAAAGCCTATGGCGACAAGTTGCTGTTTGAAAACCTGTCGTTCAGCGTTCCCCCCGGTGGCATCGTCGGCGTGATCGGCGCGAACGGCGCGGGTAAATCGACGTTGTTCCGCTTGATTACCGGGCAGGAAACGCCGGATAATGGCGAAGTTGTGCTGGGCGACACTGTGCGTTTGGGCTTTGTCGATCAAAGCCGCGACGACCTTGATCCCAACAAAAACGTCTGGGAAGAAATCTCTGGTGGCGCCGATTATATGAAAGTCGGCAAGCACGAAACGCCCACGCGCGCCTATGTCGGCGCGTTCAACTTTAAGGGCGCGGATCAACAGAAAAAAGTCGGTTTGCTATCCGGCGGTGAACGCAACCGCGTACACATGGCCAAGATGCTAAAAGAGGGCGGCAACGTGCTGCTGCTCGATGAACCGACTAACGATTTGGATACGGAAACGCTGTCCGCGCTTGAAGAAGCGCTGGAAAGCTTCGCCGGTTGCGCCGTCGTCATCAGCCATGACCGCTTCTTTCTTGACCGTCTGGCCACCCACATTCTGGCATTCGAAGGCGATAGCCATGTGGAATGGTTCGAAGGCAATTTTGATGCCTATGAGGAAGACAAAATCCGCCGCTTAGGTGATGAGGCGACACGACCGCACCGGACGAGTTACAAGAAAATGACTCGGTAATTCTGGATCACTTTAACCAGCCTTTTTCTCCTAAGGCTTTATAAAAATTCCTGCTGACCGGCACGTCAACCGAATACCCAACGGTTAAAGTTGCGCGGCCATCACCTTTCGTCACGTTGCGCACAGCATTTTTTGCCGCCCACCAGCTGCGATGTGTTTGTGCCCCCATATCGGAGGGTAGTTCGGCGATAGCATCGGACAGGCGCATTAAAATGAGAGTGGACTGGCCCTCCTCGAAATGCACGCGCAGATAATGGTCCTCTGCTTGCAAGGCAATGATGGATAGATGTCTCAGAGGCAAGGGAAGGCGTTCGGCAAAACGGTTAGGTTTCGGCAACATTTGAGTTTCTGTAACCGGCACTACAGTAATCGGATTTTGTGGCGCTAGCTCTTTGGCACCATTAATTGCGTGGCCAAGTCCAGTAATTGCTACGCTGATCAACGCCGTGATACCGAAGTTATAGCCGAATCGAAAAACACCGCTCGCTTCTGTCCCAAAGAACATTGCGCCTGTGCCCATGACGATCAATGTTAGCGGTAGTGCAATCAACGTGCCCACTAACGGCACCTCTACCCAAGGCCATTTACGCACCCGGCCCCAACGTTCAACAAGCTCCGTAAACCCAAGGCCAAGCGTTGCACCGGACAGCATCAGGATTTGCCAATAGGCCAGACGCGGCAACAGATCGATTTGGTCGGTCTGCAAGGGCGCTATGATTGCCATGACCACGCCAATGCCAATGGCGAGCAGATAACTGTTCCGGTGTCGCGCACCAAAACCAGCTTCCGGTGACGAAAACTTAGCTGCCACTGGCGAACCGTGAACGGCATTATCGGTCATTTCGCGCAGTAATCCCGTCCATTTGCGTAAGTTGATTTGTCGAGGCGCGCGGTCGCTGTCATCTGTTGATCACCCTAGCAAAAACGCTAACAGGAGCAAGTGACATGAACCAATTCAAATCAATCTTTATCGCAATTGCCATGACCGGCGTCAGTTTTTCGGCAGCCGCAATAGCACAAGACAACAATGCAACGCTTACTTTGAACTTCACCGGCATTGCCGAACAACAGGGTTCGGTCATGGGCGTTTTGGTCGATAGTGAAGATGCGTATAACGATAAAGCTGCGCCAGTGCGGATGATCATGATCAAAGCCGACAAAGCCGAAATCGCAACGCAGTTGGCTGGATTAAAGCCCGGACGGTATGCGATTAAATCGTTCCATGACATTGACGGCGATGGCGCAATGGGAACGAACCCTTACGGTATGCCAATTGAACCATTTGCGTTTTCAAATAATGCTGTTGGTAACATGGGGCCAGCCAAATGGGTCGATGCGTCGTTCGAAATAAAGGCTGGCGACAACAGCCACAGTATCGAAATCAAGTAAGCGAAAGGGATCGCCATGACCAACCTCGACCGCCGCCAATTTCTTGGAAGCAGCCTGATTGTGGGCGCTGCTGTTATCACGCCTGATATGGCGCTTGCCGGTGCTACTCCTCCGGGTTGGGCGTTGGGAGTGGCGGATGTTGAGGCGGATATTCCGCGGGAAACGCTCACGCTTATTCAAGGCAAAGTTCCAGCGGAGCTATCGACGACATTATTCCGCAACGGCCCCGCCAAGTTCAGGCGCGGCAATAGCGCATCGGGGCATTGGTTTGATGGCGATGGTTTGGTTCGGCGTTGGAAGGTGCAGGATGGTAAAGCAACATTGGCAGCCCGCTTTGTCGACACACCAAAACGGCGGTTGGAAACGAAACTGAACGCGATCGTTCAGCCCGGCTTTGGCAGTCCACGCCGAGACGGCGCGGTGATAAACGGCCCTGATGATACTAATGCTGCAAACACGAGCGTTTTGGTCAACGGCGGCCAGCTTTACGCGCTTTGGGAAGGTGGCTCGGCAACGATGCTGGACGCCGCGACATTAGAGACGCAGGGACCAAAGACATTCCGCCGCGATCTTAAACAAATGCCGTTTTCTGCTCACCCGAGGGTGGATAGTGATGGAACGGTTTGGAACTTTGGTGGGAATGGCGAAAGCACATTTATTTGGAAGCTCAACCCGAACGGTAGTCTTGCGAAGGCAGAAATGATTGCGCTGGATCGCAAAAGCTATTTCCACGATTTCACAGCTACCGCGCGGCATTTGATCTTTGTTCTGCAACCCTGGGTGCAAGAAGAATTCAAATTTCCGTTATCCACCGGCATGGTCTGGAAGCCCGAAATGGGCACGCAAGTTTTGGTTGTGGACAAAGATGATTTCAGCAAACGGCGCGTGTTTGAGCTACCCGCATTCTCGTTCTTTCATCTGGCCGATGGCTGGGAGGAAAAGGACGGCACGATCCGTTTTGATGGGTGTTTGGAGGCGAACCCGACCTTTGGCCAGAAGTCAGCCTCTGCCTTGATACGCGGTGAGCATATCAAAGCGCCCACGCCAATGCTGACGCAAATTGTGCTACATTCCAACGGTAAAGCCGAAATGAAAGCAACGCGGATCGCAGCTGAATTTCCGTCTAGTGACCGGCGGGTTGCGGGACGGGCGAGGCGGTTTACAACGCACGTCACCGGCTATCGAAGCACACCCTTTCCGCATGCCATTGCCGTGTGGGATTGGCAAAAGGGGCGTGACTACAAACATGATTTTGGCAGTAATCAATTGGTCGAGGAATTCCTTTTTGTCGCAAACGGAGCGGCTGAAAATGATGGTTGGCTGATTGGAACGACACTAAACCTGAAATCGCAAAAGACCGAGTTGCATTTGTTAAATGCTGCAAAGCTTAGCGATGGGCCAGTTGCAACATGGCAGGCAAGTCTGCCGTTACCTTTGGGCTTTCACGGGACAGTGGCGTAGGCTTTAGTCTTTAGCGAAATCCCGTGCCTTTTGGCTACTTCCTCTTGGCATAATCAACACTTCGCGGCCGTTTGCGACGACGATCAAATCCTCGATGCCGTGAATCGAAACGCGAATGCCGTCGGCGTGAACCAAGTTACCAGTCGCCTCGTTGATGCGCGCGGAGCCGATGACGGCGTTGGTGGCGGCGTCTTTGGCATTAAGTTCATACAATGCGTCCCAGCTACCGACGTCAGACCAGCCCATGTTTACGGGGACGACCGCCACGCGTTCTGCCTTTTCCATCACCGCATAATCGATGCTGTCAGACGGGCAGGCGGCGAAAGCAGTTTCGTTGGGCGTGATGCGGTTGCCGTTGCGATTTGCCGCTGCCATTGCGGCCTGCGCAGCGGTGAGCATGTCGGGGGCGTGGACGGATAGGGCACCCAAATAGATGTCGGCGCGGAACAGGAATATGCCTCCGTTCCAGCTGTGATTGCCTTGCGCTAACATTGCCCTGGCACGGGCCGCATCGGGTTTTTCAACAAATCGCGCGACGGATTGCAGGCCTCCCGAAAGCGCATCGCCCATCTGAATATAGCCATAGCCGGTTTCGGGGCCGGTGGGGGCAATGCCATATGTGACCATATAGCCTGCCTCGACCAATGGCAGCGCGGCTTGGGTTGCTGCATGGAATGCCGAAACGTCAGTGATCA
>JANMGR010000199.1:0-6991 GCA_031374785.1 Sphingomonadales bacterium
CCTGCGGCGGCGGTCCCCCTCCCCAAATCTGCGATTTAGGGAGGATAAAGGCTTTTCTATCCTCCCCATTTTGCAGAAATGGGGAGGTGGCAGCCGGTGCGCTAGCATCGGGTGACGGAGGGGCTGCGAGCAAAGCGAGCGCTGCGCACTCGGCCCCTCCACCACCACCTGCGGCGGCGGTCCCCCTCCCCAAATCTTCAATTTGGGGAGGATTAAAGCTTTCTCATCCTTCCCATTTTTTGCAAAATGGGGAGGATAAGTTTATAGTTTTTTGTATGACACCAAAGAAACGTCGCAAAACGGTTCGGATGGCAAAACGCCTTCGTCGGGAAATGTCCCCTGCAGAAGTGTTTTTGTGGCAACATCTGCGCAGCCAAGACATCGTCAAAATCCGGCGCGATCACCCTTTTGGACCTTACGCACTTGATTTTTATTGTGCGAAAGCAAAGCTTGCCATCGAAGTTGACGGAGCAAGTCATGATATGGGTGGGCATCCACAGCGCGACGCGGCACGCGATGTTTATGTTGCAGCAAACGGCGCCGAAACGGTACGCATTCCCGCAAGTGACGTATTGAACGACAGTCAGGCGACAGCAGATGCCGTTGTCAGGATGTGTGAAGCACGAATGAGCGGATAGAGCCTCACCCCGCCTTTACCCGCCCCCACGGCCCGGTAATCGCCAGCGTCATTGTCGGCCACATCAGGTTGACGAACAAAGTCGAGCCATCGGGCGAAAAACAGGCCCCGGCAAATTCTGTCTGCACGCGGCTTTTGGCAAAGACATAGGCTTTGCCGCCGGGCGTTATTCCGCGCAGATGATTATCGGTTATGTCGGTATATTGATCCTCGCACACCAGCAAATGGCCGGTCGGCATCACAGTTAAGTTATCACCGTAATTATAGGCGGCGGCATCGGTGGATTCATAGAACAAAGCGATCATCCCGGGTGCATCGCTTTCGCCGGAAAAACCCTCGTTGACCGCGGGGCGATAGCGGAAAATCTGGCCGCATTTCTTGGCGCCGCCGTTGGTGCACGCAAAGTGGAATTCGCCCTGCCCCCACCAAATGCCCTCACCGCGCGCAAACAGGGTTGCGCCAGCAGCCGCGCCGCGTTTGCGCAGATCATCCTCGGGGGCTTCCGGGTTATCCAGCGGAATCCAGCGCACGCGTAGATCCTGCTCGCGTTTGACCGCCGTTTCGCTCCAGTTGCGGCTATCGGCGATGTCATCGATCGCGAGCGCCTCTAAACGGCCTCCTTTGGACAGCTCGCCCTTTGCATTGGGGATGAAGCGATAGAGCAAGCTATCGTCGCGGTCCTCGGTCAAATAGGATATGCCTGTGCGCGGATCGACACAGGCGGCTTCATGGTTGAACCGGCCCATCGCTTTCAACGGCACGGGCGTGACGAGGCCCTTATGCGCCGACGGCACTTCGAAAACAAACCCATGATCTTTGCCAACAGCATCTCCCGCGCGCGTCGTGTTTTCTTCGCAACTCAGCCAGCTGCCCCACGGTGTAATCCCGCCTGCGCAATTGCGGATGGTGCCAGACAGGCTAAGGAACTGATTTTCGACCCGCTGTGATTTCAGGTCGTAGATCAACGTCGTTGTCCCGCCCGGCAATGGCGCACCATCTTTGCCGCGATCATAGGTTGCGAAATCATCGGCGACTTTGCCGGTGAACGGACCGAAGCGCGCGTCGCGCACATTCAATTCATGGTTGCGAACCAATGCCACTTTGCCCTTGCCAAATGCGAACGCGCCCATCCCGTCGCCCGCACTTGGCACAACATGGCCGTCATCCATCAAATTGCCGAAACGCGAAATGACGCGGTAGGAAAAGCCTTTGGGCAGATCGATGAGATTGTTCGGGTCGCGCAGTATCGCACCATAGCCTGCCGCTTCGTTGCGTGCAGCGGGAGGGATCTGGGAATACGCACGCGCCGAGATGCCGGCGAACGCTAGGCTTCCGAGACCAAAGTTAAACTGGCGGCGGCTGAACTGCATGCGACTCTCCATTTGTGCTGCGGCAATAGATGCTCTTGCAAGGCAAAGATGACAAGAATGTTTCAGCTTGGTAGGGGCGGCGCATGACTGAAACCGCAACACCCACCGCCCGCCCCGTCCGCACCCGCGTAGCCCCATCGCCCACCGGCGATCCGCATGTCGGCACCGCCTATATCGCGCTGATCAACTATTGCTTTGCCAAGAAGCATAATGGGCAATTTCTGCTGCGGATTGAGGATACCGATCAGGCGCGTTCGACCTTAGCGTCGGAGCAAGCGATACTGGATAGCCTGAAATGGCTTGGACTTAGCTGGGATGAGGGCCCCGATATAGGCGGCCCGCACGGCCCCTATCGCCAGTCAGAACGCAGCGCGATTTACACGCAGTATTGCAACCAACTGATTGCACACGGACACGCATTCAAATGCTATTGCACAGCCGAAAAACTTGCCGAGACGCGGCGGCACCAAATCGCAGCGAAACAGCCTCCGAAATATGACGGAACCTGCCTATCGCTAACCGATGCGGACTGCGCCAGACTGGACGCAGACGGTGTCGCGCATGTCGTGCGTATGAAAATCCCGACCGAGGGCAAGTGCATAGTCAACGATACGCTGCGCGGCGAAATCGAGTTTGAATACTCGGTCGTCGATATGCAGGTGTTGATGAAATCCGATGGCCTGCCGACCTATCACCTTGCCAATGTCGTTGACGATCATCTGATGGGGATCACGCATGTGATGCGCGGCGAAGAATGGATTTCGTCTGCGCCAAAACATCTGTTGCTGTATCAGTATTTCGGTTGGGAGCCGCCGGTGCTGACGCATCTGCCGCTGCTACGCAACGCCGACCGGTCGAAGCTGTCAAAGCGTAAAAACCCGACATCGATCTTGTTTTATCAACGCGCCGGATATCTTCCCGCCGCGATGCAGAACTTCCTGGGGCTGTTTATCAAAAGCGCAAGCGAGGAGGATGAAAAAACGTCTTTGCAAGATTTGATCGATGGTTTTGATGTCCACAATATCTCGCTGGGCGGACCGGTGTTTGATACCTCGAAACTCGATTGGCTCAATGGCCGCTATCTGCGCGAAGAGCTGACCACTGCTCAGTTCCTAGATGAAATCCGCAAATGGGCTTTGAATGAGGCGTATCTGCTGCCAATTGCTGAAATGTCGCAAAGCCGCATCGTGCGATTGTCTGATCTCGGCGCATTGACCGCGCCGTTTTTCATGAACCGCATCGACGGCTTGAGCGTTGACCGACTGCGCGACGGTGTGAAGATAGAGGCTGACCAACAGCGCGCAGCCTATACTTTGGCACTGCAACAGTTTGATGCGATGGTGGAGTGGAACAAAGACAATGTCGATGCTGCGCTGCGCAGCACGGCGACCGCGCTCGATATCAAGCTAAAAGACATGATCCGCACGTTTTATTTGGCCGTCCTTGGCAGCCCCCAAGGCGTGCCTTTGTTTGACGCGATCACCCATCTGGGCCGCGATATCCTCCGCGAACGGCTGCGTCATGCGATGGAGTTGTTGGGCGTTGCCAGCAAGAAAGAGGTCGAGGCTTGGGCGGCTCTGTTGGTTGCTTCTGAGGCACCGGATTGATGTAAAAGAGACGAGAGAGGGAGAGAGGTAGTGTCGAATGGAACGTTACGCTGATATCGAAGCATTGATTCAAATGGCTTTTGATATTGGCTTGGCAATACATCAGGATATTGGTCCCGGGCTGATTGAGTCAGTCTATGAACGTGTGTTGGCTGATCGCCTTGCTCAGCATAATATCAAAGTTGACCGGCAACTCCCTGTCCATGTCGATATTTATGGGAAAAGATACGACGACGCCTTTCGCTATGATTTGCTGTTGAATGGTATCCTGCTGATCGAAGTCAAATCGTTGGAAAAACTCGGACCTGTCCACCGCAAACAGGTGCTCACTTACATTCGGCTCATGAATCTTCCCTATGGACTGCTTCTCAATTTCGGCTGTTCGATGTTCAAAAACGGCATGCAGCGTATCAAAAATGACCGCCATCGATGATCGGCAACACCCCCTCCCCCTCTCCCGTCTCTTTTACAAAATTTCTACGAGCCCGTGTTCATGCCTGACATCCAACTGCACGAAAGCTGGAAAACTCCGTTGCTCCCTGAATTTCAGTCGGATTATATGTCACAGCTACGGGAATTTTTGCTGGCGGAAAAAGCGGCTGGAAAGCAGATTTATCCCAAGGGCAGCGAATGGTTTCGGGCGCTTGACCTGACGCCGCTGGATCAAGTCCGCGTCGTTATTTTAGGGCAAGATCCCTATCATGGCCCGGGGCAAGCGCATGGGCTGTGTTTCAGCGTCAATCCCGGCGTCCGCCCTCCACCAAGCCTAGTCAATATCTACAAAGAGCTGCAATCCGACCTCGACATCCCGCGTGCCAACCACGGGTTCCTTGAACATTGGGCGCAGCAAGGCGTGTTGCTGCTCAACAGCGTGCTAACAGTCGAAATGGCCAAAGCGGCATCGCATCAGAAAAAGGGCTGGGAGCAGTTTACCGATGCAGTCATCCGACTGGTCAATGCCAAAGATGAGCCTGTCGTGTTTATGCTATGGGGAGCATACGCGCAAAAAAAGGCAGCATTCTTCGATATGGATAAGCATTTGGTTTTAAAAGCCGCGCACCCCTCACCGCTGTCAGCACATAATGGCTTTCTTGGCTGCAGGCATTTTTCGCAGTGCAATACGTTTTTGGAAAGCAAGGGATTAGCCCCAATCGACTGGGCGCTGCCTACGATCTAGCTTTTATACATCCCGTCCAGTCGCGCTTTGTACCGGTCGCGGATTACATGGCGCCGTATCTTCATGCTCGGGGTCATTTCGCCGTTTTCGATGCTGAACGCTTCATCGGCAAATTCAAACTGCCGCACTTTTTCGGTCACCGAAACATTGGCGTTCACACGATCAACCGCCGCACGCACAGCGGCGCGGAATTGCGGGTTGCCTTGCAGTTCGGAAAAATCATAGCGCATCCCCTGATCGCGCGCCCATTCCAACGCCCATTCAGGATCGGGAACGACTAAGCCCACGATATACGGCCGCTTGTCACCCGAAACCATCGCTTGCAGAATTTCGGGCTGCAAAGTCAGCATCCCTTCAATTTTTTGCGGGGCAACATTGTCGCCCTTATCATTGACAATCAGGTCTTTTTTGCGGTCGGTGATTTTAATCCGGCCTTTGTCATCGAAATGGCCAATGTCGCCAGTATGCAACCAGCCGTCGATGATGGTGCGGGCCGTTTCTGCTTTGTTGCGCCAATAGCCCTTCATCACTAGCTCGCCGCGCACAAGAATCTCCCCGTCATCGGCAATTTTAACCTCGACGTTTTTCATTGGCGGTCCGACGGTATCCATCTTCAGGCCCGCTGCTGGTCGGTTGCAGCTGACTACGGGACCGGATTCAGTCTGGCCATAGCCTTGACACATGGTGATGCCGAGCGATTGAAAAAAGATGCCAATATCTGGGTTCAGCGGTGCGCCGCCCGAAACCATCGCCTTTAATCGACCGCCGAATTTAGCCTGAATCTTTGGCTTCAAAGTGCGCGACAACAACAGCCGCATCGGCGCGTCACGCAGGCGTTTTTTACCGCCATAATCGCGCTCTCCAATGCTGAGTGCCTTATCGAGCAAATAGTTGGGAACTTTGCCCTGTTTTTCGACCGTTTTGATCATGCGCGCACGCAAGACTTCGAACAACCGGGGAACCACAACCATCACTGTCGGCTGAGTTTCCTCAATATTCGCAGCTAGCTTCTCAAGCCCCTCGGCATAGAAAATCTCTGCGCCCACGCCGATGGGCAGAAATTGTCCACCCGAATGTTCATAGGCGTGGCTGAGCGGCAGGAAGGAGAGGAACCGGTCATCATCCAGCCCGAAATCTTCGCGCAGAATTTCTCCAGCGCCATCGACGTTGCACAGAATTGCGCCGTGGTGCTGCATCACGCCGCGCGGTGCACCACCGGTGCCGCTTGTGTAGATCAGGCAGGCAATTTCATCGCGGCCAATCGCGGAAATTTCCTCACGCAACGTCGCGACATCAGCATCGGTCCCTTGCACCAGATCGGCCCAGTCATGCACCGACTGCTGCCCCTTTTGCGCGACCTTCAGCGGCTCCATACCAATCACAAATTCGCAGTCGGATGAACGAATGACAGCGGGCATCAGATTTTGCGCTAGTTTCGCGGTTGAAACAATCACCGCGCGGGACTGGCTGTTGTCCAAGATATGCTGATGATCGCGTTCCAAATTGGTAACATAGGTTGGCACAGTGACACAGCCTGCAGCCATAATCCCCAAATCGGCGATGCACCATTCAGGCCGGTTTTCGGACACCAGCATGACGCGATCACCCTTTTTCAGGCCCATCGCTTTCAGATTTTTGGCCAGCCCCGCGACACGGCGCGCGGTTTCAGCCCAGCTGATCGTGTGCCATTGGCTGTCATATTTATAGCCCAGAAAGGGCCGGTCACCGCGCAACGCGGCGCGCGACAGAAACATGCTCACCAAATTGGGGAAGCTATCAAAATCATTGAATTGCTCTGACACTCTGCTCTCTCTCCTGGGGACCGGTTTTCCGGTTCATTGAGGACGAAGTTAGCGTCCCGTTTGTGCTGGCGCAATGCGGGAGTTAGTGAACACTACCCGTAGGGGCTTCTGCCTCAACCTGTGCAGCTTTCATCGTAATCGCACCATCTGCATCAATCATCGCCGCTGTGCCTTCGGCGCGCGGATCGGCCGACCCTGTCCATTTCGTGCCATCCCATTGCACGCCGTTGACCTTGGATCCAAGATCAGCTGCTTTGATGTTCTGGCCATAAACCTTCAGCGCTTCGACCTTGTCCGCAAGAGCAGTCCCTTGTTCGACCATCAAGTCGCCGCCGCCGAAATAGATATTTGGCAGCGCAATGGCTTTATCAAGCGGCAGACCGAAATCGAGAACGCCG
>JANMGR010000222.1:0-28153 GCA_031374785.1 Sphingomonadales bacterium
GCAAAAACACGCCGCTGTGTTCCGCGACACTGCCTTGCTGACCGAAGGCTGCGCAATCATGCAAAAGGTCAACGCGCGGATGCAAGACATCACGATTTCGGACCGAAGTCTGATCTGGAACACCGATTTGATCGAGACGCTAGAACTCGACAATCTGATGAGCCAAGCGGTCTGCACCATCGAAAGCGCCAATGCGCGCAAAGAAAGCCGCGGCGCCCATGCCCACGAAGATTTCCCCAACCGCGACGACGAAAACTGGATGAAGCACACCGTGTCGTGGTTCGAAGGCTGGGGCGGCAAAGGCGGCGCAGTGCGTCTGGATAGCCGTCCGGTGCACGAATACACGCTGACCGATGAGGTGGAGTATATTAAGCCGAAGGCTAGGGTTTATTGATTGATGGTTAGTTTCGGTAAAAAAGTCCTGGTTTTCAGTTCATTCCGGATCGAAGCCAACAATATGCCGCTTCTAATGAGTCCATCAATTACGACGTGACGCCTAGTCCAAAGAAGATGTTGTTAGGTATTGCATTTTTTGGAGCGGGTGCTTTAGTTTTTTTTGGTAAGATGCTTGATAGGCGCGGAGTTATTATCAATGGCTTGATTGAGCTAGATACTTTTGGCGCAGATATACTTTATTCAGTTCTGATCGGAACTTGCCTTACCTTTATTGCCCTGGCTACAGTGGCCCTGCTTAAATCGTTTGGTGCTAAAATATTCGTCACGGTAGATAGTCAGTCGATCACTGGGCCGATCAGATATGGCGGATCATCGCTTGTCAGGATTAGCTTGACGAGCGTCCGAGACGTGAACGTCTCTAGTGTATCTAATAATGAATTTCTGGTGGTTACCGATATTGACGGGCGCAAAATCAAAGTTGGGCAGGCCAATTTTCGCATTTCGTCCGAATGGCCGCTTTTTCTTTCAGAACTTAGGCGTCGCCTTGGCAGAAATTAGAGTTTCGACAATTTCCGGTGACAGTTGCAAAAGCTCCAACAGCCGTCATTCCGGCGACATATTTAATGTCCCCCAAACTCAGTGCTAAACCAGCAACGGTGAAAGCATATGTAAAAGAGACAAAAGGGCAAGAGGGCTAGTGCGTCCCGCCCCCTCTCTCCTTCTCTCCGCCTCTTTTACAGTCTTTGGACGTTGCAGTTCCGCAATTTCCGTTGTGTGAAAAGCTACCGAATACGGTGGCAGTTCATTTTTTCTAGATGGTCGTGGGTCCTTTTGACCTCATTTCAGCAAGGAATGTATCCAATTCAAAATCTTCAGCGAAGCCGCTCTCCTCGCCATCGCGCACGAGTGCGATAAGAATTTCGCGCATCAGCTCGTTGGGGGCGTCGATAGGCAGGCCTTCCCCGGTTACCGGATGATAAGTGCCATAGATTGTATGGATAAATCCCACATCATCTATCGAAACGTCGGGAATTCGATTTACATGAGATCCCGCATTCGAGTTCTCCGTAGCATCCATCATTCGCCTTCCTCCTGCTGCCAATTCTCCGTCTTTAAATGCAGCCCCGGATCGCGGCTAACGTGTATGATATTCAGCACTTCGACGCGGACGTCGGTAACCAGATAGTAGATATGGTGCATCCCGCTACGTTTACGCCTCAGGCCGGGATAAATAGTGTTGTGGATCGAATGACGGAGCGCAGTTGTGGCCAGTTGCTCTGTTGCGCGCCTCAGTTCGCGGACATAGGCTCTTGCTTGTTCAGCACCCCATTGTTGTATCGTATAATCAGCGACATCCTCGATATCGGCTTCCGCATCGGGCCGCAGAATGACTTCACGCATCATCGTCGGGGCCGAACTTCCGCTCCATAAAGGCATCCCAGTCGAACGGGCGGGCGGGGCCGCTGTCTATCGATTTTTGAATCATGGTACGCAAAGCCACAATCTTTGCATCCTCGTGCATATATTGTCGTAATGCTTCGCGCACCACTTCGCTGCCTGTTGCAAATTCGCCGGACTCCACCTTTTCATATATGAAATCGGTGAAGGGTTTGCCGAGTGCGATTGAGGTGTTTTTGGCTGTCATGAGGTAATGTTACCAAAATTTGGTAACAAGTCAATTCAACGCCGCAGACACCTCCGCCGTCATCGCCAAACTCGCTTTCCGCAAATCATGGTCGAACACCGAACAGGCCACAATAACCTCATCCGCGCCCGTCCGCTCCACAAACTTCGCAACACCAGCGCGCACAGTACCCACAGAGCCTATCGCGCTGCACGACAGTACATCTTGCAATGCCGCGAGGGCATTTGGCGGCAGACTGTCGAGATAGCCCTCAACCGGCGCGGGCATTTGCCTCGGGTTGCCGGTTCGCAAAGCGACGAAACTTTGTTGCAACGAACTGGCGAGGAACTGCGCTTCGGCATCGGATTCTGCGGCGATCACGTTCATCGCGGCCATTGCATACGGCGCGTCCAATACCGCGCTGGGCCGAAATCCGCTGCGATAGACGTGCAGTGCTTCGTCCAAGGCTTGCGGCGCAAAGTGGCTGGCGAAAGCGAAAGGCAGGCCGAGTGCAGCAGCGACTTGCGCGCCGTATAGGCTGCTGCCGAGGATATAAAGCTGTACGTCCGCACCCGCTCCCGGCGTGGCAACGATGCCCGTCCTGCCATCATCGGCGAAATAGCTTTGCAGTTCCATCACATCGCGCGGAAAGGCATTCGGGTCGCTATCGAGTGTGCGCCTGATTGCAGCTGCAACGCGCTGGTCACTGCCGGGCGCACGGCCAAGGCCGAGGTCGATGCGTCCGGGATAGAGCGCGTCCAAAGTGCCGAACTGTTCAGCGATCACCAACGGGCTGTGGTTCGGCAGCATGATCCCGCCAGACCCCACACGGATAGTCTTCGTCGCTGCCGCAATATGGCCGATCACGACTGAGGTTGCGGCGCTGGCTATGCCTTTCATACCGTGATGCTCAGCCACCCAGAAACGCGTGAAGCCAAGGCTTTCGGCATACGCTGCAAGGTCAGCGGCGTTAGCCAAGGCGCTGCTAACGGTGCTGCCCTCAACCACGGGCACAAGATCAAGAATTGAGTAAGCCGTCATCGGAAACGCAACATGCTGCGGTCCAACTCAGAGACCGACTTCACCCCCATCAGCTTCATGCCTCGTTGTATCTCATCATGCAGCTTGCCAACAGCCCGATCAACGCCAGCCTCCCCGGCTGCGGCAAGAGCATACAAATACAGTCGCCCGCCCGAACACGCTGTCGCTCCCGCCGCCAGCGCCTTCAACACATGCGTTCCGCGCCGGATGCCGCCATCGCAGATGATGTCGATCTGCCCACCCACAGCATCGGCAATCTCTGCGATCTGATCGAACGGGCTGCGCGATGCATCGAGTTGCCGCCCGCCGTGGTTTGACACCATGATCGCTGTCGCGCCGATATCGACCGCACGTTTGGCATCCGCCACGGACATTATGCCTTTCAGGCAAAACTGCCCGCCCCAATCGGCGCGCACAGCCTCTGCCATTTTCCAGTCCATCGATTGGTCGAGCATGGTGTTGAAATAGTCAGCGACCGAGACAGCAACATTGGTGCCTTGGCCAACGTGTGTGTCTAGATTAGGCAAAGCGAACTTTTCGCGAAACAGGTAGTTAGCGACCCATGCTGGATGCGCTGCATAGCTCAACATCGATGCGGGCGTGAAGCGTGGCGGCGAGGTGAAGCCGGTCCGCTGGCAGCGTTCGCGGTTGCCCGACACAATAGTATCAACCGTCAAAGTAATCGCGTCAAAGTTCGCCGCTTTGCAGCGTTCGACCATCGACTGGTTCAGCCGTTTGTCTTTGTGAATATACAGCTGAAACATCTTGGGCGTTTTGATCGCTGCGCCGATTTCCTCAATGCTGACGGTGGCTAGGCTGGAGATACCGAACCAAGTATTGAACCGCTCTGCCACCGCAGCAACGGCGCGTTCGCCTTGCCAGTGGAACAACCGCTGCAATGCGGTTGGCGAAAGCATCAACGGCATGCCGATTTTTTGCCCCATCACGGTCACAGACATATCGATGTCCTGGACGCCAGCAAGCACATTGGGGACAAGGTCACAATCGTCGAACGCCGCAGTGTTGCGCCGCTTGGTTATCTCATCGTCACCAGCGCCATCGATATAATGGAATATCGGCGACGGCAGACGCTTTTGCGCCAAACGCCTGAAATCCTCGACATTGTGGCAATCTGAAAGTCGCAATATACCAACTCCGTTAGTCCTGAGCCTCCTGAGCCTGTCGAAGGGCGAAGGACGGCTTTGGCGGTGGGGCGTGCTTCGACAAGCTCAGCACTAACGGTTAAACTTACTTTAGAAAATCCCGCGAAAGAAATTACACTGCGCGGCATCGCCGGTCTTTAACCCCTGTTGCAAAGCCGCCATGCGTTGCTCGCTGCTGCCATGCGTGAACATGCTTTCCACAGGAGCGCGACCCGATTGCTTCATCAGCTTGTCGTCACCAATCGAATTGGCAGCACGCATGCCTTCTTCGACATCGCCTGCTTCCATACGCTGCGAATTCTTCGCCGCCCACACACCGGCGTAGCAATCGGCCTGAAGTTCCATGCGGACTTGCAACTGGTTGCCATCGGCTTGGCTGACACGGCCTTGGCGATCACGCACCTTGTCGGCAATACCGGTGATGTTTTGAATATGGTGACCCATTTCATGCGCAACGACATAGGCATAGGCAAAATCACCGCCGCCGCTCATTTGCTTCATTTGGTCAAAGAACGCAGTGTCGAGATAGATGCCGCGATCCGATGGGCAGTAAAATGGTCCCATCGCCGATTGCGCCGCTCCACAACCCGATTGGCCGCCGCCTTGATAGAAGCGAATTTTTGCCGGTTGATACTGCGCCCCGGCTTGTGCAAAAATCTGCGACCATGTTTGCTCGGTTGAGGTGAAAACGCGGCAAGCGAGTAGTTCGGCTTCGGTGTCGCAATTCTCGTTTGTGTCACCACCTTGCGTCTGCTCGCTGGGTGTCGAAGTGGGGCCCGTCAAAAAGGACATGCCGCCGCCAAAGATAAAGAAAGCCGCAATCCCCAAGATCGCAATTGTCCCGCAACCCATTTTGCGCCCGAGCAACAGGGGTAGAATGCCGACCAACAACGAACCCAATCCACCGCCGCCGCCTCCCATGCTAAAGCCGCCGCCACCGCCGCGACCCATGTCTTGAATATCTCCGCTCGGATCAATGTCGTCGAGGCGCATGGCGATTCTCCCTAGTCGCGTTGTCGATCAAGCATTGCGGTTTTGCCCGAAAAGCGCAAGGAGGAAGGCATCCCTAAATCCTCCCGAAAAAGGACTGCACCCCCATGATTCTTAGAGGCAAAACCGCTCTCATAACCGGCTCGACCAGCGGCATAGGCCTTGGCTATGCGCGGGCATTAGCTGCGGAAGGCGCCAGCGTGATGATAAACGGCTTTGGCGATCAGGCGGAAATTGACGGCTATGTTGAGAATTTAATCCGCACCAGCAATGCAGGCGCACTGCACAGTGGAGCCGACATGAGCAAACCCAGCGAAATTCACGCGATGGTTGCTGATTGCACCGCCAAGCTAGGTGCGCCGGATATCCTGATCAACAACGCCGGTATCCAGCATGTGTCGCCGGTTGACGAATTCCCCGATGACAAATGGGACGCGATCCTTGCGATCATATTATCCTCTGCGTTTCACACCACGAAAGCGGCACTGCCAGCGATGAAGGAAAGAGGCTGGGGAAGGATTATAAACACCGGATCGATGCACAGCCTTGTCGCGTCGCCCTATAAAAGTGCCTATAATGCGGCCAAACACGGGATTGCGGGGCTGACCAAAACGGTCGCTTTAGAAGTTGCGCGGGACGGCATCACCGTCAACTGCATCTGCCCCGGATATGTTTGGACTCCGCTAGTTGAAAACCAGATTCCCGATACGATGAAAACGCGGGGATTAACCCGTGATCAAGTTATCAATGATGTGCTGCTCGCCGGGCAGCCGCAAAAGCAGTTTGTGCAGATTGAACAGCTTGCCTCGCTTGCGCTTTATCTATGCGGCGACGCTGCTGGTGCGATTACGGGCGCAAACTTGTCGATGGATGGTGGTTGGACTGCGCAATAGCGATTGGCCAGATCGTCGTTCAATCGACTGGCTCACTAACTGTGCATCGAAAAATCGGATGGCTAAATATATTGAGCCAGATATTACGAAATCGTCACGAGAAGATTCTAGATCGACCCGTAAAGAAATTGCCAAAGGAGAGCTATCATGAATGATCAAACACCCATCGATAAGGCCGGCAGCTGCCCGTTTAACCCAGCCGCGACCCGTTCGCTGCTCGGTCGTACAAATAGGGATTGGTGGCCCGAAGCGCTGCCAGTAGATATGCTTCACCAGCATGGCGTATCACCTGACCCGATGGGGGAGGGCTTTGATTATGCCGAGGCATTCAAAAAGCTGGATTATCCTGCATTAAAAGCTGATCTGACGGCTTTGATGACTGACAGCAAGCCGTGGTGGCCAGCCGATTATGGCCATTACGGTCCCTTTATGATTCGTATGGCGTGGCACGCAGCCGGCACCTACCGCGTCACCGATGGTCGCGGCGGCGCGAATAGCGGGCAGCAGCGTTTCGAGCCGCTCAACAGCTGGCCCGATAATGGCAACCTCGACAAGGCCCGTCGTCTGTTGTGGCCGATCAAGCAGAAATATGGTCAGTCAATCAGCTGGGCTGACCTTTTCATCCTCGCCGGTAATGTAGCAATCGAAAGCATGGGCGGACCTGTGTTCGGCTTTGGCGGCGGCCGAAAAGACGTGTACCAATCCGAAGGTGACACTTTCTGGGGTGCCGAAGAAATCTGGGTAAGCGATGGCGCGAAGACTCGTCTCATTGATGGCGAGACGACTGAACTCGAAGGACCGCTTGCTGCAATCCAAATGGGCTTGATCTACGTCAACCCGGAAGGCCCCGGCGGCAACCCTGATCCGCTGCAATCGGCCCGTGATATGCGTGCGACTTTTAGCCGTATGGCGATGAATTCAGAAGAAACCGTTGCGCTTACTGCCGGTGGTCACGCCTTTGGTAAGGCACATGGTGCAAAACCTGGCGAAACTTTCGGCAAAGCACCCGCGAGCGAATCAATGCACCAGCAAGGATTCGGTTGGTTGACCGACTTTGACGAGATCGGCAAAGGCCATATCACGACATCAGGTATCGAAGGTTCGTGGTCGAATAATCCAACGCAGTGGAGCGGCGATTATTTCCGCCTGCTGTTCAAATATGACTATGAACTGGTCGAAAGCCCAGCGGGTGCGAAGCAGTGGCAGCCGGTTAATCCTGATTTTGAAGACATGGCACCTGACGCGCGCGATCCTAACAAGCGGGTGCCAACGATGATGACCACAGCGGACATCGCGCTTAAAATGGACCCCGAGTTCCGCGCGATCTCAGAGCGGTTCCGCGACGACCAAGCTGCACTCGACGATGCGTTCGCGCGCGCTTGGTTTAAGCTGTGCCACCGCGACATGGGGCCAAAAAGTCTGTATCTCGGACCAGAAGTTCCGTCAGAGACGCTGATTTGGCAAGATCCGGTTCCGGCTGGCACTGTGCCTTCGGATGCAGATGTTTCGGCGTTCAAATCGGCCGTATTATCAAGTGGCCTGACGGTGTCACAGCTCGTGAAGACGGCTTGGGCCTCTGCCTCGACTTATCGTAAGTCGGATAAACGCGGAGGTGCCAATGGCGCGCGGATTGCTCTTGCGCCGCAAAAGGACTGGGACGTCAACGAGCCCGCTGAACTAGCGACGGTGCTGGCCAAGCTGAATGCGTTGCGCGGGTCGATGAGCCTTGCCGACGCAATAGTGCTGGCAGGATCAGCAGCAGTTGAAAAAGCAGCGAAGGACGGCGGCTTTGACGTTGCGGTGCCGTTTACTGGTGGCCGCGGCGATGCAACGCAAGACTGGACCGATATCGAAAGCTTCGACTGGATGGAGCCACAAGCTGACGGCTTCCGCAACTATCTGAAAACTCGTCAGCCGGTAAAGACTGAGGAGTTGCTGCTCGATAAGGCTTCGTTGCTCGGACTATCCGGACCGGAAATGACGGTACTTGTTGGCGGTCTACGTGTCCTTGGTGCAAACTACGGAGATATTCCTGAAGGCGTGCTCACCACCCGCAAGGGTCAGTTGACTAATGATTTCTTTGTGAACTTGTTCGACATCGACACGTTCTGGGATTTGGTGGACACGACAAGCGACGAAGAGTTCATCGGCTACACCCGTGGCGGTCGCACCGAAAAGTGGCGCGCAACCCGCACCGATTTGGTATTTGGCTCCAACAGCCAGCTTCGCGCAACCGCCGAAGTTTATGCCGAAAATGGCAATGAGCTGAAATTTGTCCGTGACTTCGTCAAGGCTTGGGTCAAAGTGATGAACGCGGATCGTTTTGATCTAATCTAAAAACTTCTGAAACCGGCTAAAGAAAAACCCGGCTTGTTGACAGACAAGCCGGGTTTTTTATGCTGAAGCCTTTTGCACGTGATGCGGCTTAGGTTGCAGGCAGAACGCTAGCGGCTGAGCCTGTATTTTGCCCAATAACTGGTTGTTGACCGTAATTTCCGGGGCCGCTTTGTGTTTGCGTCATGCCGTTCGAAGGTTGCTGCTGGATCTGTTCTTGCGGGCCTTGCTGGTTGCGTTGGCCCGGTGGTGTCGGATCAACCATAGGCTTGCCAAAATTCGCTATGTCTGAATCATCGACCACAAAACCGCCTGATGTTTCTCCGACTTGAGGGGGTTGCGATGGTAGAGGCGGCGGAGGTGGAGGAGCCAGTGCAGGTGCATCCGCCGTTGCTTGACCAACTTCTGCCTTCTTGGCGGCGAGAGGATCGGAATTGGGTACGAGCATAACGATAAGTCCGACTAACCCCAAACTTCCAACAATCATTTTTTGGATATTGTCCATTTTACCATTCCGCTGTGTGCAAGGTATTCAGTCCATCTTACATAGCGTTTTTTCGGTTAATAATTCGTTGGCGACAGTGCCCGCGTCTCTAATTTTCAAGAAAAATGCCGCCGGCATTGCTACCAGCGGCATAGGTGGTTTTTCCTCCCCAGGAAAACAGGTATCAGCGGCCCATTGCGGTGCCGAGACGGTGGTATAGCCTCGCAAACTTCTTGCTGTCTTCTGTCTCTGCTATGGTTGGCAGATAATGCTCCAACGCTGTGCGCAACAGCTTGAAATCTTCGCTGGAAAGAACGGCGCGGGATCGGGATGGTTCGGTCATTGCGATCTTCCTTTCTTAGACGTAGAGATTAAGCCGCTTGGCTAAACTGGTTCATGGTGTTGTCTGCGCCGCCTGCTTTTAGTGCAGCTTCGCCAGCAAAATACTCTTTATGTTCGTCACCAATGTCGGACCCTGACATATTCTGATGCTTCACACAGGCGATGCCTTGGCGGATTTCCTTGCGCTGAACGCCCGCAACATAGCCGAGCATCCCCATCTCGCCAAAATAATCCTTAGCCAGATTGTCGGTGCTGAGAGCTGCGGTGTGATATGTTGGTAGAGTGATTAAGTGGTGGAAAATACCGGCACGCTCTGCGGAATCACGTTGGAAGTTTTGGATTTGCTTGTCGGCCTCAATCCCGAGAACGGTATCGTCATACGACGCGCTCATCAGGTTGGCACGATCATACCCCGAAACATCCTTGCCTTCGCCTGCCCAACCATCAAACACCTGCTGACGGAAATTCAGTGTCCAGTTAAAGCTTGGCGAGTTGTTATAGGCCAGCTTTGCATTGGGAACGACTTCGCGGATGCGATCGACCATTCCAGCAATCTGTTCGATATGCGGCTTTTCGGTTTCGATCCAGATCAGGTCCGCGCCATTTTGCAACGAGGTGATGCAATCCAGAACGCAGCGGTCTTCGCCAGTGCCGGAGCGAAACTGGAACAGGTTGGATGGCAGACGCTTTGGCCGCAGCAATTTGCCGTTGCGGTTTAGGATCACATCGCCGTTTTGCGCGGTGCTCGGATCAATTTCTTCGCAATCGAGGAAGCTGTTATACAGATCGCCCAAATCGCCAGCTTCTTTGGACACCGCAATCTGCTTCGTCAAGCCTGCGCCAAGCGAGTCGGTGCGCGCAACGATGATACCATCGGGAACGCCCAGTTCAAGGAACGCATAGCGGCAGGCGCGGATCTTCTGCAGAAAATCCTCATGCGGAACAGTGACTTTGCCGTCTTGGTGGCCGCATTGCTTCTCGTCCGAAACCTGATTTTCGATTTGGAGGGCGCAAGCGCCTGCTTCGATCATCTTTTTGGCCAGCAAATAAGTCGCCTCGGCATTGCCAAAGCCTGCATCGATGTCGGCGATGATAGGGACGACATGCGTTTCGTAATTGTCGATACGCTGTTGAATTGCGGCACGCTCCGCATCTCCGGACGCTTTATCGAGATCGCGGAACAGGATGTTCAGTTCGCGCGCATCGGCTTGGCGTAGGAATGTGTAGAGTTCTTCGATTAACGCGGGAACGCTGGTTTTTTCGTGCATCGACTGATCGGGCAGCGGCCCAAATTCGCTACGCAACGCTGCGATCATCCAGCCGGAGAGATATAAATAGCGGCCTTTGGTCGTGCCAAAATGCTTTTTGACAGAAATCATCTTTTGCTGCGCGATAAAGCCGTGCCAGCAGCCGAGCGATTGCGTGTATTGTGAAGGATCGCGGTCGTATTCGGCCATGTCGTCGCGCATGATGGCGGCGGTGTAACGGGCGATGTCGAGGCCGGTTTGGAAACGGTTTTGCAAACGCATACGAGCGACAGCTTCGGGGCTGATGGAATCCCATGTTCCGTTTTGGGCGGTGATGAGTTGGTTCGCGGAGGTAATTTCGGTTTGATAGGTCATTGTGACAAATCCTTGCTGGGGAGAATTGATATGGCTGCAAAATGACAAACATCGCCTACAAACGCGAGTCAATTTTGTCATAAATGTTGTGTGTGCGTTGCAATATAACGCAAAACTGTTGTCATATTGTAATGATTGTGACACAACCCGCGCATGGCTGATCAAAAACTTTTCGCTGGAGCTGCAGTCCGCCGCATCCGCCGCGCAAATGGCTTGACGCAAACCGCGATGGCAGAGGCGTTGGCGGTATCCGCAAGTTACCTGAACCTGATCGAGCGTAACCAGCGCCCGATGACTGCTGCGATCTTGCTGCGTCTGGCCGAACGCTTCGATTTTGACGCGCGTACACTGACCGGCGCAACCCCGGGCGGCGGCGTCGGAGCCCTAAAACGCCGCTTGTCCAACCCACTATTCGCGGACCTAAACCTTGACCGGCTGCAACTCGAAGACTGGATCGCCGCTGCCCCCGATGCAGCCGAAGCCTTTGCGCGCGCGTTCGACCGGCTGTCGGGCGGAGGCGGGCCAACCGCGCAAGAGGCCGACGCCATTGCCGCTGTTCGCACCGAAATCGAACGCTGGCGCAACCATTTTGCCGATCTGGACGCGCAAGCCGAGGCACTGGCCGACGAACTCCGCCTGACCAACGCAGACCTGTACGGCGCGATTGCAGAGCGGCTGCGCATCAAACACCAGTTGAGCATCCGCATCCTGCCCGTCGATGTGTTGACTGATAAACTCAAACGGCTCGATCTCCACGCGCGCCAGCTGCAACTGTCGGAATTGCTAGACCCCGCCAGCCGCACCTTTGCCGCCGCCAGCGAGCTTGCCAATATGGAACTGCGCAGCGAAATCGACGCGTTGGTCAAAGGCGCAGGTTTTGCCGAGCGCGCCAGCGAGCGTTTCTACCGCCGCCATCTGATCAGCTATTTCGCTGCCGCGATCATGATGCCCTATGCGCGTTTCCTGCGCGCTTGCGAAGGCACCGGCTATGATATCGAGCTTTTGCAACGCCGCTTTGGCGCTGGCTTTGAACAGGTTGCACACCGGCTGACGACGATGCAACGCGTGGGCGCGCGCGGCCTGCCATTCTTTATGCTACGCATCGACCGGGCGGGGCAAAGCAGCAAACGCTATGCCGGGGCCAGCGGATCGCCCTTAGTCGAAACCGACGCGCGTTGCCCATTGTGGCGCATCCACGCCGCATTTGACAGGCCGGGTTCCGTGGTCAAAAATCTGGTCGAATTGGAAGATACCACCCGCTGGTTCACCATCGCCCGCACAGTGCAACCACAAGCCCGCCCCGAAGGCGCAATCCGCGCAGAGTTTGTCGTCGGATTGGGTCTCGATGCCAGCCTAGCCGCACCGCTTGCCGCAGCGCGCGGCATCGATTTATCCACCGGCCCCGCAACACCCATCGGCCTTGGTTGCCGTGCCTGCACCCGCCCCGACTGCCCCCAACGCAGCGCCCCGCCAGCAGGCCGCGTTTTGGTGTTTAATGAACGGGAGAGGGGGCTGACGCCGTTTGTATGGGCGGGGGATTAGGCCTTGCGCATTACGCAATCGCAACATCGGTTTGGCTAAAATCATTGCCTTTGAACAGTAATGGCTCTCCGCTTTCTATGGCCAGTGCATAGGCAAAGCAGTCGCCGTAATTCAGCTTTGCTTTATGTCCGCGTCCACGCCCAAAAACGCGATAGGCTTTACGTGCGATCTGCGCGTGTTCAACAGTCACTTCTATAATTTGCAGGCTTAGCCGCTCTGCTATGTTGTCAAGTAACAAGGACGCAGTTCCAGCTTCCTCGCTGTCGGCAATGATACCGGCCTCAAGCCAATTTCCAGCCGACATTTTGAGAGTATCCGTAGCGTTTTCCATTTTTTCTAAGAATGTAGCCGCCTCGGGTTCTTCACGCATAACAGCAATAAGCGCTGACGTATCGACAATCATTTGGGCAAGCCCATTTCATCATAGAGTAAGTCATCAATTTCCCATGATGCTGGCATATTCTTAATCTCTGGCCCCATGCTTTCGACAATTCGCCGAATATCCCGCGCAAGGTTTTTACGGCTATGCATCCGCTCCAGCTTTTCGCGGATGGCATCGCCGACCGCAGCAGTGATGCTGTCACCGGTTTCCTTGGCAAGCTCCACGGCCATTCGGTGAACATCCCGGTTTTTGATATTGAGGTTCATCGTCCATTCTTCCTATTTGGAAAGAATTCTTCCATAGCGGGTTTCGGGTGAGATTGGAAGGGGCGGCATTAAACACCAAAACCGTTGTTGTGGAGCCTATCGAAGTCCTGCCCTTAGCTTGCTAATGGATCCAACGCCTGTTGCCGTCTCGACTGGCGCACCAGTCAAGCCCCTCATCAATTGCGGGACGAAGGGGAGGATAGGAAATTGCTTTTGGATCAAAGGGTCTAGAGGTATGCACATGGCCAATTTAGTATTGTGTCACCGGATTTCGAAAACTAATCTGTCATGACATGCGCTATCTATATTTTCAGCAAACTATATTTTCAGCAAAATTAGAACATAAATAAGGAGCTAGCTCATGATATTGACTGGTCCATCGAAAATATCGATGCTGCTCACATCAATGCCCTTTATGTGGTGCGTAGCCGGCTATGCCCAGTCCTTACCAAGTACCTCCGCCTCTGCCTCCGAAAACGATGCTGACAATTCTTTGGCTGATGAGATTATCGTGCTTGGTCGGAGGGCTGAGGCAACCAAAGTCAAATTTCGCGTTAGCGGTAAAAGTCGACGAGTGAGTTGCAAAATAACCAAATCATCCGGCGACACAGCCGTCGATGCCACTGTTTGCGAAGCAATTCGCTTGTGCGCCCAAATCCCCGAGTTGACGCCGCCGAAATTCGAAGCCTGCCTTTTGGAAAAAGGCCAAGAGCTGAGACGGGCTCTTGCAATTCGCCGGATTGATCGCAAAAAAACGGATTAGTCTTTGCGTATACGGATTACGATAACGTGTCGAAGTCGCCGTTTTCTCATATTGTTATTTCTTTCAGATCATGCTCTTGGGGCGCGTGAAAATTAAAGCTATCATGGTGGATGTAGATGGTGTCTTGGTCACGCATCCTCATGCCGCGGGGTGGAGTGTGCACCTTGAGCGCGATCTTGGCATTGCTGTTGAGGAACTTCAGAATCGTTTCTTCAATGTTCATTGGACAGAGATAATCTGCGGACGCGCAAGTCTACGCGAACGCCTTGGCCCAGTGCTATTAAATTTACCTTCGGATGTTACGTGTGACCAGCTTATTGAGTATTGGTTCAGTCATGATTCTCATTTGAATCTCGACCTGTTGGGTGAACTTGATACGCTACGCACTGAGGGTTTCAAAACGCACCTTGCCACTGTTCAGGAACATGAGCGCGCTCGTTTTCTTTGGGATAGCCTTGGTATGCGTGACCATTTCGATGGATTACACTACGCTGCTGACCTCGGTTGTAAGAAGCCAGATATCGAGTTTTTCCAGCTTGTTGAGAAACGAACGGGACATCAGCCTAACGAAATTTTCTTTATTGATGATAGAATCGAGAATGTTAAAGGCGCGCGCAAGGCAGGTTGGAACGCTGCGCTTTGGTCCGCACACTCAAATCTGCGGGGCTTACTCGATGGCATGGAAACGTTCGAGTGAAATTCAGGCGTTTGCACGGTTGGTGACACGAATGCGGCGTGTGAATTTTTACTATCGGATGACGAAATCTCCAACTGTCTTTAGCAGGCTTAACGCATGAGCAATGCCAATGGAGCAAGATGGAGCCATAGAGTAAGGCTGATAGCACTCGGGCTTATTGTTTCATGTTCCTTAGTGTTGACGGCGGCCGTTAATTATACCGCTGGCATGGCGCTTAATTTTTACGCTCCAAATTTGGCTTGGATAGCAACTGCCGCTATCCCATCTGCCGCATTGATCATGATGATCTACGTGGCGCTGGGTAAGTGGGATGCGTTGGGCTGGCCTAGGCTGCTACCTCGTGTAAGGCGGCAGGCGTTTACCCTTTCTGCTATTTGGCTGCTGATATGGATGGCTGGCTTTGGGTTTGCCTCATTGCTTGCTGGCAAGTGGATCAACTACGCCACGGGTTTTCCTTTTGTAGCCGCATTTATTGTTTTCGGGCCTATTGGTGAAGAGTTACTGTTTCGTGGACTCATATTTGAAAAGGCACGCGATATTTGGCCAGCAACAGCTCTTCCGGCTGTGTGCATCTCAACTGTGGCATTCAGTCTGCACCACATCGCATTAGGCTCAGCCCCGCAAGGCATTGCAGCTGCTCAGCTAATATTCACGATACCTATGGGTTTCGTTTTGGCCGTGTTGCGCGAAAGGACAGGCAGTATTTTGCCAGGATGGCTGCTCCATATCGTGACTAATCTGCCTGCAATTTTTTGAAAAACTAGAATTTACTCGCTAAGTATAACTGCGCTAGGAGTTCACCGATTGCGGAAAATTCGTACGAATATGTCGGCGATGTGTCGTTCAAAAACGCGTTGCTTCACTGCCGCATATTCCGCTTTAACGGATAGCGCTTGTCCTGCCATTCATCGAAATAGCCTTTAATCGCCGGATGGCTGACGGGGCCTTGTTCGGCATCGTCGACCAAATTCTGCTGGCTGACATAGGCGATATAGCTGTTTTCTGCGTTCTCGGCGAACAGGTGGTAAAACGGCTGATCCTTTTTGGGGCGGACGTGTTCTGGGATCGACTGATACCATTCCTCGCTATTGGCGAAAACGGGGTCGATATCAAAGATGACACCGCGAAAATCAAAGATGCGGTGGCGCACCACTTCGCCAATGGCAAAGCGGGATTCGGCAATGGGCGGCATATCGGGAATCGGTGACATAATCGCTATATCGGCGCGATTGCCGCTGCATTCAACCTTGCGCTTGGCAAAGGGGTAAACATTCGCTAATGGCCGCGCTCTGCCAAACGGGCACGCCGGTTTTCCGGCATTGACCAGCCCTTTTGACATGCGGAGAGATGGCTGAGTGGTCGAAAGCACCGCACTCGAAATGCGGCGTGCCGGTGACGGTACCTAGGGTTCGAATCCCTATCTCTCCGCCAGTTAATCACGCGATTAAATTGGCTTGCACCGGCGCTGCATTTTAGCCACATGAAACTATGGCAAATGAAAATTTGATACCCGTCATCATTGGTGCGGGGCAAGTGAATGACCGCGAATGTGTGCAGGATTCGCTGGGCTTGATGGTTCAGGCTTTGGCGAAGGCGGATGCCGATGCAGGTGGCGGCTGGATTGCGCAGTTGGATAGTATCGCTGTTGTTGCTCAGCTTAGCTTTCGCGAGCTTGGCGATTGTTCGCGGCTTGTTGCTGATCATTTTGGGATTGATCCGTTGTTCGTGGAGCAGACGCCGCATCCGACAGGCGAAAGTCCGACGCAGTTGTTGAACGAGGCGGCAAATCGGATTGGGTCGGGCGAAATCGGCGTGGCGGCGATAGTTGGTGGGGAGGCGCTGCGGACGTCGGCACAGCGCGCGGCGGCTAAGCGGGCCGATGGTGCAAAGCCAGATTTCTTGCGCGATGCGGCGAAACCGGCAGGCGCTGAGCAAATTGCTCCGGTCCCCGGTTCCATCGAACATCTCGCGCAATATGGGCTTGTCGCGCCGACCGATGTTTATCCGCTCTATGAAAACGCAACGCGGGCGGCCTGGGGGCAAAGCTTTGCTGAGGCGCAGGCTGAGTCCGGAGAGATTTGGGCCGGGATGTCGCGCGTCGCGGCGGGAAATCCCAACGCTTGGATTCAGAGCGCGGTTGAGGCCGGGGCGATTATCACGACCGATGCGGATAATCGCCCGATCACTTTTCCTTACCAAAAACGTATGGTCGCCAATTCGAGTGTGAACCAAGGCGCGGCGTTTATTGTGACCAACCTTGCGCGGGCGCGAGCGGCAGGCATTGCCGAAGATCACATCATATATGTCGGCATGGGGGCAGCGGCGCATACGCCGCACAATCTTCTCAAACGCGATCAATATGCGTCGTCGGCGGCGATTGACGTGACGTTGGAACAGGCACTGAAACGCAATGGCCTGACCACCGAAGACTTGACCGATGTTGAGCTGTATTCCTGCTTCCCGTGCATTCCCAAAATGGCGCGGCGGGTGATTGACTGGCCTGTCGAGCGTCCCATTACAGCCTTTGGCGGGCTAACCTTTGGCGGGGGTCCGATTGGCAATTATATGAGCCATGCGGTGGCCTCGATGGTGGACAAATTACGGCGCGATACAGGGACAGCGTTGCTCTTTGCCAATGGCGGCTATGCAACGCACAACCACGCGATCGTGATTTCCAGCGAGCCACAGGTGAACGCGGTATTTCCGCATGATTTTGACTGCAATGATGAAGCCAAGGCACGCCGCGCACCTGTGCCAGACGTTGACGGCGCGTATGAAGGGCCGGCCACGATTGAAACCTACACCGTATTCTACAAACGCGATGGATCGGTCCGTGTCGGCACCGTGATTGCGCTGACACCAGACGATAGGCGCGTATTGGCGAGCGTGCCCGCAAGCGACGCGGCGATGATCGCGTCTCTGACGGACGGAAAGCTAGAGCCGGTAGGCCGCAAAGGCCGTATTAGCAAAGGTAATGATGGCCTGATGATTTGGTTGGCAGATTGAATCAAGGCTTGAAAATGGTTGTAATTTTAGGTCAACGCAACTCGACAAATTTTGAATAAGGGACGTAGAATATGAAGACCCGCGCCGCTGTAGCCTTTGAAGCCAAAAAGCCGCTGGAAATTGTCGAGCTCGACCTTGAAGGGCCAAAGGCTGGCGAGGTGCTGGTTGAGATTATGGCGACTGGCATTTGTCACACAGACGCCTACACGCTCGACGGCCTGGATAGCGAAGGGTTGTTTCCCAGTATATTGGGCCATGAAGGCGCAGGCATTGTGCGGGAGGTTGGCGCAGGTGTAATTTCGGTGAAACCCGGCGATCATGTGATCCCGCTCTACACACCCGAATGCGGGAAATGCAAAACATGCCTGTCGGGAAAATCCAACCTGTGCACCGCAATCCGCGCGACGCAAGGCAAAGGCGTAATGCCCGATGGGACGACGCGGTTTTCGTATAAAGGCCAGCCGATCTATCATTATATGGGCTGCTCGACATTCTCCAACTTCACGGTGTTGCCCGAAATTGCGGTGGCCAAAATCCGCGAAGACGCTCCGTTCCAATCGAGCTGCTACATCGGTTGCGGCGTCACCACGGGCGTTGGCGCTGTCACCAACACCGCAAAGGTCCAGCCCGGCGATAATGTGATTGTCTTTGGTCTAGGCGGCATCGGCCTTAACGTTTTGCAAGGCGCGCGAATGGCGGGCGCAGGTATGATTATCGGCGTCGATATCAACCCTGACCGCGAGGAATGGGGCAAGAAATTCGGGATGACACACTTCGTCAACCCAGCCGATGTTGACGGCGATATCGTCGCGCATCTGGTCGCTCTGACCGATGGCGGCGCGGAATATACCTTTGATTGCACCGGCAACACGACTGTGATGCGGCAAGCGTTGGAGGCGTGTCATCGCGGCTGGGGAACCAGCATCATCATTGGGGTTGCCGAGGCCGGCAAAGAAATCAGCACGCGTCCGTTCCAGCTGGTTACCGGCCGCAACTGGCGCGGCACTGCCTTTGGCGGGGCAAAGGGGCGGACCGACGTGCCAAAGATTGTTGACCTATACATGGATGGCACAATCGAGATTGACCCGATGATTACGCATGTGTTGACGCTGGATGAGATCAACAAAGGTTTTGATTTAATGCACGCGGGCGAAAGTATCCGCAGCGTTGTGGTTTACTAGGCCGCGAACTCATAAATACCGAAAAAGGAGATTGATTGATGTATAGCCATATCATGCTCGGGGCGAATGACCTGGATGCTTCAAAGGCATTTTACGATGCAACGCTTGGTGCGCTTGGCCATAACGCCGGGGGCAAAGATCCTAAGGGCCGGGTGTTCTGGATGACTCCGGGCGGGATTTTTTCCATTAGCGTTCCCATCGACGGCAATCCGGCAACCTGCGCCAACGGCAGCACCATAGGATTTGCCGCAAAATCGCCCGAAGAAGCAGATGCTTGGCACGCTGCGGGGCTGGCCAATGGCGGTACAACACTCGAGGACCCTCCGGGCTGGCGCGAAGGCAATGGCATGAAACTGTATCTCGCCTATCTTCGTGACCCATCGGGCAACAAGATTTGCGCAATGTGTCGGGGGTAACGCTACGCGAAACGCAATTATTTGCTGATATTACAAAACTGGGGATCGCTTTCGAGCTTGTCGAACATCCGGCCGTTTTTACGGTCGAGGAAAGTTCAAAGCTTGATCGCGACATCCCCGGTGCGCACACCAAGAACCTGTTCCTAAAGGACGCGGGCGGTCAATTCTGGTTAGTAACAGTGCCTGCCGACATGCGCGTGGATTTGAAAAAGCTGCCTCAAGCCATTGGCTGCAAACGTGTTAGTTTTGGCAAAGCAGATGATATGATGCGGTTGCTGGGGGTATTGCCCGGTTCAGTAACGCCGCTGGCGGCAATTCATGATGATGATAACCATGTCACAATTGTGCTCGATGCAGGATTAGCGGCATCGAACTGGATCAACGTTCATCCGCTTAGAAACACCGCTACATTAGGGCTTTCTGCTACTGACTTGCTCCAATTGCTGAAGCATTGGCGGCATGTACCGGTTGTTGCCGACATCCCTGAAACAGGCGCTTAATCCGAGACCAATGCAGGCTTGCCGTAAGGGTAAGCTACGATCGGAAATCGATTGCTAAAGCTAAATTTTACCACATTTTACCAGCACTTATGGTAAATATTTACTTAAAGATATCAGATGCTAACCGCTCTATTTTGGAACATGGGGATCAGACGGCTGATTTTTCGCGTTGATATCATGTATTTTCTGCTAACAACAAAATTCCGGTTGGGGTGGCTAGGAACTTTTGCTTCGTAAGAGGACGTTATGGCTATCCACACCCGCGTGTTAAACGACACATTCACGACGAATGCCCGCCGCCCGAGCGGCCAATTTGGCAGCGTCAACCAATTGGGCGTGCCCATCGCGGGACGTCAGTACAATGAAATAATTGTCCGCCATGATAAACAGGACCAGATTTTCTGGTGTTTCATGAATCAAACAGGCCGTCCGAGTTATACTTACAGCCTTGGTGCTGAGGTGCAGGATGTTCAGGATTGGGTGACAGACAACTACGCGTTCGCCGCAAATGGCGGACCAGACGATCTGCGCTATTTCGTCTGCGGTTCTAAAACGCCCGGTGTTTACAATCTAGGTGGCGATTTGCGCCATTTTGCCGAAAGCATCCGTCAGCGTGATTTGCCCGCGATGCGCAAATATGCCGAGACGTGCGTTCGGATGCAGCATGCCAATTGGAACGCCTTTGGTGCGCCAATCATAACCTTTGCTTTGGTTCAGGGCGATGCGCTTGGCGGCGGCTTTGAACACGCACTTGCGTTCGATGTCCTAGTTGCAGAAAAAAGCGCGCGGATGGGATTGCCCGAAATCATCTTTAACTTGTTTCCGGGAATGGGCGCTTACAGCTTTCTGTTACGGCGTGTTGGTCGCAAGCTTGCCGAGAAGTTCATCCTCGAAGGCAAAATTCACACCGCTGAAGAGCTTTACGCGATGGGCATCGTCGATATCCTTGTTGAGGATGGCGAAGGCGAGGCTGCCATTGTGGGCTATGTCAACAAACATCGGCAACGCTTCGCTGCTGAACGCGCAGTTTATCTGGCGCGGCGTGCGTCCGATCCGGTCGAGTTGGATGAATTGTTGCGGATCACAAATATTTGGGCTGAAACAGCGATGACGTTAACCGAGGCAGATGTTCGTAAAATGGAACGGCTTGCTGATGCGCAGGAACGCCGGATTAACCGGAGCTTGCAACGGGTTGTGTAATCGATTCTGAAGCATAGGGCCGTAGCCCGACTTTAACATTTTCAAATGCTTTCAGCACACTCACTTCGTGCAATACTGCTTTGTTTGTAAAGTCGAATTCGGTGATTTTTTCTAGCTTTCCGCACAAAGCGGCCAAAACGACTGCGCCGATGTTATTGGAGCAGCTTTTCAGGGCATGGGCCGCAAAGCGGAACTGGTTGAGGTCATTTTCGACCACCGATTTCTGCAAACCATCAAGCGATTCCACCGCATCGTTGAAAAAGCTTTCGATCATCTCATCGACAAAGTCTTGATCTCCAATAGTCAGCAGATAGGTAATCTGTGCGGGGTCAATCGCCATTGATGATTTCTGTTCATTCTCCGCCTTTAACAGCACGACCGTCCCCATCGGATCGTCAACAGTTGAAGGGATTTGGATGTTATGCCCGCCAGCCTCGCAACACATATCAATCGTCGATAGCAGCAACTGCGCGTTGACAGGTTTAGTCAGCCGCAAATCCATGCCTGCATCCAGGCATCGTTTCTCAGTTTCAATCGTCGCATCGGCGGTGACTCCGACAATCGGTAAATGCTGGCGACCGCCCTCAATCTGCCGCCACATTTTGCAGGCGGTTATGCCATCAAGGCGTGGCATGTTCACATCCAGCAATAGGATATCGTAGTTATCCTTTTCCAGTGCTTCCAACGTTTCATCACCATCGCAAACAAGCACGGCTTCGTGACCTGCGGCGCCCAGAATTGCCGCTAGAATATTCCGGTTTGTCCGATTGTCATCGGCAACGAGCACTTTGCGAGGCGCATAGACTTTTGGTTTTTCACTCTGCACGGGCTCGATAGTGTTTTTGCCACCAGCAAACGAGCAGCCAATCCGAATTGCACTCCGCACCTCGTCAAACTGAGGTATTGCCGGTAATATTGTAGCAAACGCAGCGCGAAGCTCGACATCTTCAAGATCGATTTCCTCGGCATTGGCAACAAGGACGGGGGCAACCTTGGCAGCTGCAAATTTTTGCCAAAGCACATCATCTGGCGCAAACTGGTCGGCCAGATGTTTGTCGAGAATTGCAATCCGATAGTCCGCCAAGTTAATCTGTTCGATGGCCGTCAGCAATTCTTCGTGCGTGCTACACGCGACGCTGCGAACATGATAATTGCCCGCTGCCTGTGCCTTGGACAAAAGGCTGCTGTCAAATTGGCCCAATGCCAACAGTTTGACGGCAGGCTCTAGCGCGGGGTCTGTTTCAATGCTGGCGGAGTTGTCGGTTATGCGTTCGACAGGAATGGTCACGAAAAACTGCGTGCCACGTCCAAGTTCGCTTTCAACGCTAATCGAGCCCCCGATTTGATTGAGTGACTGGCGACAAATTGCCAAGCCCAATCCGGTTCCTCCAAAGCGATTAAGGACTGTTTCATCAGCCTGTTGGAAAGGTTCAAATATCCGCTTCAGTGCATTTTCGGCGATTCCAATTCCGGTATCTGAAATAATCAACGACAAATATGTCTTATCGCCCTTGTCCCGCAATTTGCCTGAAATTGTGATGACGCCAGATTCTGTGAATTTAATCGCGTTACCAACCAGATTGAGAAGGGTGTTCCTGACAATATCGACAGGAGCGTTTATCAAGGTGTCACTAAAGGGTTCAGCGTGCAGCTGAATTGCAAGCGATTTCTCAGCTGCTCTGACCTGCATGATATCGCGAATTTCGGCGAGGACTTCAGTTGCCTTTATCGGCTTTTGTTGAACTTTTACAGGTTCGCTATCATCTCGCGCTATCTGAATCAGCTGATCGATTAAATGCAATAGATGCTCACCTGCTTTGACGCTGGAATCGATCATATCATGCTGGTTTTTTGGCATGTCGAGTTGCTTCAGATGTTCGCCATATCCGATAATCGCATTAAGCGGTGTCCGAAGCTCGTGGCTGACGCTGGCGAGAAAATAGCTTTTTGCCCTGTTTGCGGATTCGGCCTGATCCTTGGCTTGTGATAATTTGCGGATCAGTTTTGAACAATATGCTGGAATAATCAGCAATGCTAGCGTTAGGCTGTATCCCAAGGCTGCATTGTGCTGCCAATATTCGGTCATCACAACTGGTATTCCGAACGTGACTGTCGAAAAAATTGACGCAATAAACAGCCACTTTAGTCCAAGTCGAAATCCGGTTCCAAGCGTCATCCATAGGAACAACGGATAAACGAATGACGTTGCCTCTGGAGAGTAGAGCAAGATTGACGACGCCATGATGCTGTCGACGATAATCCCGGTCAGGAAATAGGCTTCTTTCGGCAGTTTCTTTGTACGCACGGACAAATAAAGTGATAAGTTTATTGTCTGATAGCATGCAAATGCGACGAGAATGAAGTTTTCCGCGTTAAGAAAATAGCTCGCAATCCAAGCTGCAAATCCTAGAATCAAGCGGTTCTTTGCCATCTCGAGTTCATGGACTGGAGCTGCTGCTTCTGCTGTCTTATCCACTTTTTTGAAGAGGTTGATTTTCATCATCCCACCTGATGAAACCGGTTCGGGCCGTTTGCGAACAAATCATATATTTGGTCGATGCCAAGCGACCGCCCGAAAAGGAAGCCTTGCAACTCGTCACAGCCCGCTGCGTGCAGCAAAGCTCGCTGGCCCTCAGTCTCAACGCCCTCGGCAACAACGCGCATACCCAACGCATGTGCCAGATGGGCAATTGTGGAAATGATCGCACGGTCCGCAGTAGAATGCTCAATCCGTGCTATAAATGTCTGGTCAATCTTTAGCCGCTTGGCGGGCAAGTCGCGCAGATATTGCAGCGAGGAATAGCCGGTTCCAAAATCGTCGATTGAAATATCAATACCGTTTGCGCGCAGCCGTTCGAGCTGCGCCTGAAGCTCCGCGCTTTGATCAATCAATAATTCTTCGGTAATCTCGACCGTCAATTGCCCGGGGGCAACTTTGTGCTGCGCCATATATCCAAGAATTTCGTCACATAATGTCGAAGATTGAAATTGGCGAGGCGACACATTCACGGCGACGTGCGGCAGAGCAATTCGATCTTCGCGGCAGACAGCGATCTGGCGGCACACTGCGTTAATGACCCATAGACCGATGCGGTTGATGAGGCCGGAATCGTTAGCGACTTTAATAAACTCACTCGGCATCAGCCGGCCACGAACGGGATGATTCCAACGGAGCAACGCTTCAAGCCCGCAATATTCGCTGGTCACTGCGTCTACAATCGGCTGATATTCAAGCACGAACTGGTCAGTTTCAAGGGCGTCACGAAGATCAGCTTCCACCTCAGCATTTTGCTGCGCGATGCGGTTTAATTCGGACGAGAAAAAGCAAAATCTGTTGCGCCCCTTGGCTTTCGCTTCGTACATCGAAAGATCAGCTAGACGTAGTAATTCATCGGATGATGTGCCGTCTTCAGGGATCATGGCGACGCCTATACTGGCACCGATCAACTGTTCTGAATCGTCAATGCGAAACGGCATACTGATTTGTGATAGCAATTGCATACACTGCGCCGCTGCATCCTCTACGTCAGAAATCCCGCGCAAAATGATGGCAAATTCATCACCGCCGATGCGCGAAGCAAAACAGGACGGGTTGAGATATGTGCTGATGCGCTCAGCCACGGAGCGTAATAGCAAGTCGCCAGCCTGATGGCCGCGGGTGTCATTGATGACTTTGAACCGGTCCAGATCTACGAGCAACAGCGCCGCTGTCTCACCGTTTGTCTGGCATTCCTCAATAGTAGAACGAACATTTTCTGACAACAAAGCCCGATTGGGCAGTCCGGTCAGCATGTCGTGCAACGCCAGATGTGCGCGGTGTTCTTCCGCAAATTTGCGCGCAGTAATATCCACAGCAGAGGTTAAGACGCCGATGACTTGGCCATCCTTGTTCTGCAAAGGCGATTTGTTGCAATGGAATGTCAGCGAAACACCGTCGCTGACATACACTTCTTCGTAATTGGGAATCGAGTTACCGGTCTCGATAATCAGGACATTGCGGCGTCGTTCGCGGTCAGCCAGCGACGGCGAGAGCGAGTCATACACCGATTTACCAACGAGCGAGTCTTGGTCTTTTTTGAACAAAGCCGATTGATAATTATTCATGAACAGAAATTTGCCGTTTCTGTCGGTCGCGTTAATCATAATCGGCGTTGTGTCGATGATCTGTTCGAGCATGGATTTTGCGGCAGGCTGGTTCGATTGCCGACTAACATCGGATCCGTTCTTACCAAAGACGCCCTCTTCCAACTCCCGGCTTTTACGGTGCTGATTAATCAGCAGTAACGCGCGTTCGCGGAACTCTGTGTCTGTCACAGGGCTTTGCAAAAAGTCTGTGGCACCAGCGTCAAGCGCGGTAATCCTACATTCGCGATCTTGCCTTGCTGTGATGACAATGGCTGGCGCGCCGCCGCCAGAGCCGCGTTCCCGCACTTGCCGGATGAACTCTGCGCCGTTCATTTCAGGCATCCGGTAATCAACAATCAGCAAGTCAGCAGTCTCGGATTCAAGCCATGCAAGCGCCTCCACCGCGCTTTGGAAGCATTTGGAGCTGAATTCAGGACCCATCATCGCCACGAACTGTGCGTAAATCCGCAGGTTCGTGGCCCTATCGTCCACAATGATAATGCGCGCATGCATATCACTCGCCTAGGCATCTAACCTCAAGGAATGGTTAATCGATTGCCAATTTTTGGTAAGATTTTTTACATTTCGCCGCGGACTGCATTGCTACGCTTTGGTAGCGGTTGCTCTTGGTGCCCAGCTTGCCTAGCCTGTGAGGTGGAGAATCATTCTAAGAAAGCCCAATCCCTAATGCATTATGAGCAACAATATCTCGACCTGATGCAGCGGATTTGGACAGAGGGTGCGGTTCAAAAAGACAGGACCGGCGTTGGCACAAAATCCCTGTTCGGCGCGCAGATGCGGTTTGATTTGTCGGACAATGCTATCCCCTTGCTGACCACCAAACGGATATATTGGAAAACGGCTGCGCGGGAAATGCTGTGGTTCTTGACCGGCGACACTAATATTCGGTCGCTGTTGAAGCAAAAGGTGCGGATTTGGACTGACTGGCCGCTTGATCGCTATCGGCGTGAGACGGGTGACCAGATTTGTCAGGATGATTTTGAACAGCGCATTATCGACGACAGCGACTTTGCGGAAAAATGGGGCGACCTCGGCCCGGTTTATGGCGCGCAATGGGTAAATTGGCCGCTTTATGAAGATGCAGGGCAGGGGCTGTATCGGCGCGCCGCAAAGGGCATCAACCAGATCGAATTGCTGGTCGAAAGCCTGAAAAACAATCCGGGTTCGCGGCGGCATATTTTTGAAGGCTGGAATGTTGCAGAGCTGGACCAGATGGCGTTGCCGCCTTGTCACAAAACCTATCAGTTTCATGTGGCGGATGGCGTGTTGAGTGGGCTGCTGTTTCAGCGCAGTTGCGATCTGGGACTGGGCTTTGGTTTCAATGTATTTTCGGCGGCAATGTTGATCCGTATGCTGGCACAGCAAACTGGGTATGAACCGGGCGAATTGATCTGGCAGGGCGGGGATGTGCATCTGTATTTGAATCATGCAGAACTGGTCATAGAGCAATTATCACGTACGCCCGCAGGCGCGCCAAAGCTACATTTGACGCGCAAGCCTGACAGCGTCTTCGACTATAAAATTGAGGATTTTGAAGTGGTTGACTATACACCGCAAGCGCATATTTCGGCTCCCGTTGCGGTTTAGGACAGGGTTATTGACCTAAATGAAAGGTTGAAATAAAATAACAAAAGCGGACAATATTAACATGTGATTCGCCGTCGGTCTTTGGCCGGCTGGAGAGGAAGCGATGACAAACACAAAGTCCAATTCGGGCCCGTTACGCCTGCACATACCCGAACCCAAATTCCGCCCCGGTGACGAGGCGGACTTTAGCGGTGTCGTGGTGCCGCCGGTCGATATGATCGCAAAGCCGGATGAGGCTGCACTGCCGACTGACATGCAAGAATTGGCTTATGGCCTTGTCCGTGTGCTTGACGATGATGGACAAGCGAAGGGCAGCTGGAATCCCGGGCTAAATCCTGATCAACTGCGGCTGATGCTGCGGAATATGATGATGGTCCGCGCGTTTGACGATCGCATGTTCCGCGCGCAACGGCAGGGCAAAACCAGCTTTTACATGAAATCGACAGGTGAAGAGGCGACCTCAGTTGCCACCACTATGGCTCTGGCCAGCGACGATATGACCTTCCCCAGCTATCGCCAGCAGGGCATATTGATCACGCGCGGCTATCCGCTGGTGCAGATGATGAACCAGATTTATTCGAACCGCTCCGACCATCTAAAGGGACGCCAACTGCCGATCATGTATTCGGCCCCCAGCCATAGTTTTTTTAGCATATCGGGCAATCTGGCGACGCAATATCCGCAAGCGGTAGGCTGGGCGATGGCGAGCGCGTCGCGCGGTGATACAAGGATTTCGGCGGTCTGGTGCGGTGAGGGTTCAACAGCCGAGGGCGATTTCCACGCCGCGATGACTTTTGCGGCCGTTTATAATGCGCCGGTCATCATGCAGGTGGTGAACAACCAATGGGCGATCTCGTCTTTCTCTGGGATTGCAGGCAGTGAACGCACAACCTTTGCCGCGCGCGGTGTTGGCTATGGCATCGCCTCGTTGCGTGTGGACGGCAATGATCCGCTGGCGGTTTATGCCGCGATGCGCTGGGCTGCGGATCGTGCGCGGACCAATAACGGCCCGACCTTCATTGAGTATTTCACCTACCGCGCTGAGGGGCATTCAACATCGGATGATCCCGAAGCCTATCGTGCCGCCAAAGAGTTCGAAAAATGGCCCTTGGGTGATCCGGTCAACCGGCTAAAGGCGCATCTGATCTTGCTGGGCGAATGGAGCGAAGAACAGCATGTGGCACAAGCAGCGGAACTTACCGACAGCGTTAAAAAGATTCAGAAGGGAGCCGAAGCGAACGGGATTTTGGGCCACGGCCTGCACCAGCCGTTCGATACCATGTTCGAGGATGTTTTTGAAGAAATGCCGTGGCATTTGAAGGAGCAAGCGGCGGAACTTCATGAGGAACAAGAAGCCAAATTCGGCACCGAGTGGGAGCCGAGCTGATGGCTGATCCGTTGACGAAACCCAAACGCATGAATATGATTGAGGCGATCAACAGCGCGCTTGACGTCATGCTGTCACGCGACCCTGATGTTGTCTTGATGGGTGAGGATATTGGTTATTTCGGCGGGGTATTCCGCGCGACTGCTGGCTTGCAGGCCAAGCATGGCAACACGCGCGTTTTCGATACGCCG
>JANMGR010000004.1:0-24112 GCA_031374785.1 Sphingomonadales bacterium
TGCAACGGCGCTGATAGACACCGGCAGCCGTTGCAATAATCGACAGTGAACCGCCTTCTTCGATGTTGCGCGCGGCACCAAAGAAACGCTTTGGCCGTTGCAGCGCGTTGGCATCAACACCGCCGGTCAGGACTTTGCCCGATGATGGAACGACAGTATTATAGGCGCGGCCCAGACGCGTGATGGAATCGAGCAGGATAACGACATCATGCTTATGCTCGACCAAGCGCTTGGCCTTTTCGATCACCATTTCGGCGACTTGGACGTGGCGCGTTGCGGGTTCGTCAAAGGTCGAGGAAACAACCTCACCTTTCACCGAACGCTGCATGTCGGTGACTTCCTCGGGTCGCTCATCGATCAGCAAAACAATCAGGAACACCTCGGGATGGTTGTCGGTGATGGCCTTGGCGATGTTTTGCAGCAGCACCGTTTTACCGGTTCGCGGCGGTGCGACGATCAAGGCGCGCTGACCTTTGCCCTGCGGCGAAATGATGTCGATGACGCGCGCCGATTTGTCTTTGACCGTCGGGTCAAGACTGTCGAGAGTCAATTTTGAGTCTGGATACAACGGCGTTAAATTGTCGAAATTAACGCGATGGCGGACAGCGTCAGGATCGTCAAAATTCACCTTCAACACTTTGGTCAGCGCAAAATAACGCTCGCCATCTTTGGGTGCGCGGATTTCGCCCTCGACGGTATCGCCGGTGCGCAGACCAAACTGGCGCACCATGTTGGGCGAGACATAAATGTCGTCTGGGCCAGCAAGATAGTTCGATTCGGGGCTACGCAGAAAGCCGAAGCTATCGGGCATGACCTCGATGGTGCCGACGCCCATAATCTGTTCGCCGTCTTCGGCCATTTCTTTCAGGATCGCGAACATCAGATCCTGTTTGCGCAGAGTCGATGCGCCCTCAATCTCTAGCTCTTCGGCCATCGAGACAAGTTCAGCGGGCTTTTTGCCCTTTAAGTCTTTCAAATGCATATATTTTTCCGTTTTAGGATAGATTGCTGGCGTCAAATGCGAGCAGTCAGAATGTGTAAATCGAGTGGCGCGTTGTAAAACTGCGCCTCGCACCCAGGACGGGCTCAACTCGTTAAATAGGCCGTATCGATCATCACGTCAACCTTCAGATCTGAAGAGCAGCAACGCATTTCTGCGGGATAGCGCCGGAAAGTCACACTAAGGTCTCACCTTAACCGTTGCAGCGACGGCACAATACAGGTGCAATCGTGCGGGGCATCGGGTGAAGTTAGAGGGGATAAAATCTAAATGGTACATCGGACAGCCTATGCCCGATGTGGTGGTTTGTAGGACAGCAATTTTTGCTAAGCCAGCGTCAGAACGGCTTCACCACAACCAAAATCACAATTGCGGCCGCCGCTATCCCAGGCACTTCATTCATCAAACGCAGCTGTTTTCCGGTCATTGTCCGCTCGCCCCGCGCCAGTTTTTTGGCGTAGCTAATCATCCAGCCATGATAGCCGGATACGCCCAAAACCAAGAGCAGCTTCACATGAAACCAGCCCTGTGTCATCGCCCCAATCTGCCATGCTAGCGACAGTCCCAGAACCCAGACGATAACAATCGACGGGTTCAGGATAATCTTGATGAGTTTGGATTCCCGATCCACCCAACGTGCGGATTCCTCCGAACCTTCAGCCGATTCCTGATGATAGACAAAGAACCGCGGCAGCATAAACAGCCCCGCCATCCAGAATATTACAAAGATAATATGCGCCGCTGTCAGCCAATTATAAAGCACGTTGAGTGTGTCCGCCATTTTCGGGGCCCCGTTGGTTACCCATACCGCACTAAGCTAATCAGCTTTTCAACATGTGCAATGGGGGTAAATTGCGAAATGCCGTGGCCGAGGTTAAAAATATGCGGCCGGCCAGCAAAGGCGGCGCGAATGCGAGCGACGGCTTGTTCCAGCGGTTCGCCGCCAGCCAGCAAAGCCATTGGATCGAGGTTGCCCTGAATAGGAAGACCCTTAGGTAAATTCGCGTTCGCCCACACAGGGTCGATGGTTTCATCAATGCCGATCGCATCTGCGCCAACACCTTTGGCATAATCAAGCAGCTTCGCACCTGCGCCTTTCGGGAAGCCGATGATTGGCGTGTTCGGGTGCTGTTTCTTAAGTGCTTTGACGATGGCAGCGTTCGGGGCAATCACCCAGCGATCAAATTGCTCAGGCGATAACGATCCTGCCCAGCTGTCAAACAATTGCACGGCATCAACACCGGCTTGAATCTGGCGCGCGAGATATTCAACAGTGCTTGCCACAATTGCATCGATCAGCGCACCAAACTCCTCAGGCTGTGTGTAAGCTATCGTCCGAGCGTCGGAATGGTCTTTGCTGCCTTGCCCTGCCACCATATAGGTAGCGACCGTCCACGGGCTTCCTGCAAAGCCCAAGAACGTCGTTGCATCAGGCAAAGCTGCTTTGACTTTGCGCACTGTTTCATAAATCGGATTAAGCCGATGCGGTTGCGGCACCAAATCGCGCCAATTGCTCTCGACAAGTTTAGGTGAAAGCCTTGGACCTTCGCCCGTTTCAAACCATAGGTTCTGCCCCATCGCGTGTGGGATAACGAGGATATCGGAAAAAAGGATAGCGCCATCAAAGCTAAAGCGCCGTATTGGCTGCAATGTGATCTCGCACGCGCAATCGCTGTCATAAGCGAGCTCTAGAAACCCGCCTTTCTCTGCCCGCAAAGCGCGATATTCCGGCAGATACCGCCCAGCCTGACGCATCAGCCACATCGGCGGCACGTCGAGCAATGCTCCGTTCAAAACGTCAAGCAACGGCTTTTGACCAAAACCGGCCATGCAGGACTCCAATCATATAAATATAAGGTAATAAGGATGATGATAGATGATGTGCTGTGGGTAAGCGCCGCCTTTAGGCTTCGCTACCGATTTTGCCAACAGATTGACTCTGGTGTGTTTGCTGACTCCAGCGAGTCGAAAACCTTATCCTTGCTATGCACATGCTGTGGACAGTCACATTTCCCTGTGGATGGACTGTGGCCGAATCCGGAATGGAATCGGTATGGGCCGCACACAGAATGCAGCGTTATTTTTGTCCCTTGATTTATCCCCAGCCCGCCCACAATGCTGTGCCTAGTTCCTGACGCTAAGGGCCAAAGATTTGTCAGACCGCATCCATCTTCATTTGCTATCCGATTCCACCGGCGAGACGCTGGAGAATATCGCCAAAGCCGCGCTGGCACAATTTGACGATATTGAGGTTATCAAACATTTCTGGCCGATGGTCCGGTCTGAATCGCATCTCGACCGGATTTTGGTCGATGTCGCAGCGCATCCCGGTTTGGTCTTGTTTACTCTGGTCAATCTGTCGATGCGGCGAAAGCTGGAGGAGCGGTGTCGGACCTTAGGACTTCCGGCAGTTGCAGCATTGGATGCTGTCAGCGATGCGTTGTCGGGTATCTTAGGGCAAGAGGCAAAGGCGCGGCCCGGGCGGCAACATGCTTTGGATGACGCATACTTCGCGCGGGTGGATGCCATCCAGTTCACAATTGCGCATGATGATGGCCTGAATCACCAGAATTGGGAAGCGGCGGACATTGTTTTGGCGGGCGTCTCGCGGACTTCGAAAACGCCAACCAGCATTTATCTGGCGAACCGTGGTTACAAGACGGCGAACATTCCGATTGTGCCTGAATCCCCGCCGCCGGAATCGCTCTATTCATTGAAGCATCCGTTGGTGGTTGGATTGGTCACGAGTGCAGACCGGTTGGTGCAGGTGCGCCGCAACCGGCTGTTATCGCTTAACCAGACACCCGATACTGACTATGTCGGTGAGGAAGCGGTTAAACGCGAGATCGCCTTTGCGCGGCGGATGTTTGCCGACAATGGATGGCCTGTCATTGATGTCACAAGGCGGTCGATTGAGGAGAGTGCGGCTGCGATTATCAACCTTTATAATGACCGCGCCGGGCACGACGGAACAGAGCCGTGACGCAACTTATCCTTGCCTCAACCAGCAGCGCGCGGCGGTTGATGCTAAAGCAAGCGGGGGTACAGTGTGACGCCTTGGCGCCGATGGTCGATGAAGTGTCGATCAAGCAAAGCCTGTTGGATCATAGCCTTAAAGCCCGCGATATCGCCGATGCTTTGGCTGAGGCAAAGGCGGTGAAGCTGTCGAGCAAACTTCCGCAAGCCTTGGTGATTGGAGCAGATCAGACGTTGGAATGCGCCGATGGCTCGATGCTCAATAAGCCAGAATTCCCAGCCGACGCGATTGTCCAGCTTACTCGAATGGCGGGCACAACGCACAAGCTGTATTCCGCCGTGGTGGTGGCCGAACGCGGCGAGCCGGTGTGGCGTTTTGTGGCCACGTCTCGAATGACCGTTCGTCCGTTATCAAACGCGTTTATCGCCGAATATGTCGAAGCGCATTGGGATGCGATCCGGCACTGTGTGGGCTGCTACCAAGTTGAAGCCGCAGGTGCGCAGCTATTTTCACAAATTCAGGGCGGCCATTTTGACATCATGGGCCTGCCTTTATTGCCGCTGTTGAGCTTTTTGCGCGAACGAGGGATGCTGCCATTATGACGCGCTATGCCGAAGTGATTGGCGATCCGATCAGCCATTCAAAGTCGCCGCTGATTCACACATTTTGGCTGCAAAAGCTGGGCATCGTCGCCGATTATCGCGCGCATCATGTGGCTTCGGACGCGCTGCCTGCCTATTTCGCCGAGCGCGCCGCTGAGCCCGATTGGCGCGGGTGCAATGTCACGATTCCGCATAAGCTGGCGGTGCTTGATCATGTCGCTGATCCCGGCGGAGTGCGTAATACTATCGGCGCGGCCAACACCATTTTCCGCAACCGCGATGGTGCGTTGCAAGCCACCAACACCGACGCCGCTGGGTTTTTCGGACCGATATCGGATATCGATTGGGTCGGCGCGCCAGTGGTTGTCATCGGCGCAGGCGGAGCGGCACGCGCAATCCTGTTTGCCTTAGCGCAGGCTGACGTCGGCGACGTCACTTTGCTCGCGCGCAGTCCGTTGAAAGCAGCAGCTTTGCTCGCCCGCTTTGGCTTGAAGGGGCGGGTGTTGGCGATGGACGCTGCGCTGCCGCCAGCGGCGCTGCTTGTGAATACCAGCCCGCTCGGCATGGTCGGACAACCGCCGCTTGACCTTGATCTGTCGCCTCTGCCCGACGGCGCTTGCGTTTATGACATTGTCTACACGCCGCTGGAAACTGGACTTTTGAAAGCCGCTAAAGCACGCGGGTTGGAGACGGTGGACGGGCTGGAAATGCTGGTCGGTCAAGCTGCCTTGGCGTTCGAGATGTTTTTCGGAGTCGCGCCCCCCGCAGATAGCGATGAAGAATTGCGGGCGTTGTTGTTGAAATGACAAATAAGCGAACCTCGCCGCTCATCATCGGGCTAACCGGCTCGATTGCGATGGGGAAATCGACGGTTGCCGCGATGTTTGAGGATGAAAACGTTCCCGTGTTCGATGCCGACGCGGCGGTTCATATTTTGCAGGGGCCGGACGGCTTGCTGGTAGCAGAGATTGAATCAGCATTCGCGGGAACCACAGGGCCATTAGGCGTCGACCGACAGAAACTTGGCGCAGCGGTGTTGAGTGACAAGCAAAAGCTGACTGAGCTTGAAGCAATAATTCACCCAGCCGTGGCAAAGATGCGCAACGCGTTTCTATCTGAAAATGCTGATACGGATATGATCGTGTTCGACATCCCGCTTCTGTTTGAAAAGGGTGGCCATCAGTCGGTCGACCATATCGTCGTTGTCTCCGCCCCTGCCGATCAACAACGTATACGCGCATTGTCTCGCCCCGGGATGACGCCCGAGAAGTTTGAAAACATCCTGAAACTGCAAACACCTGATTCCGAAAAACGCGCAAAGGCGGACACTGTCATTGATACCGGGCGCTCTATCGCGGAAACACGCGCACAAGTGCGGGCGCTCGTCAAAAAATTGCGCGATGCTCTTGCAGTCTCTCATAAATAGGCCGATATCCAATCACAGAATGCGCGAGATTATCTTCGACACGGAAACGACGGGCTTTGACCCCTTAACCGGTGACAGGATGGTTGAGATTGGCTGTATCGAAATGATCGGCCGCGTGATTACTGGCCCGACCTTCCACTGTTATTTTAATCCCAAACGCCCAATGCCCGCGGCCGCTGAACAGGTCCACGGGCTTTCGGACACGTTCCTTTCGGACAAGCCGTTGTTTGAGGATAAAGCCGACGCACTGCTCGAATTTATCGCCGACAGTGCGTTGGTCGCGCATAATGCCAGCTTCGATTTCGGCTTTTTGAATATGGAACTGGAAAAATGCAGCCGCCCGCGGGTCGATTTATCGCGGATGATCGACACCATTGCTTTAGGCCGCGCCCGTCATCCCGGCGGAAAAATGTCGCTTGATGCTTTGTGCTCGCGTTATGGAATCGACCGCAGCCACCGCACAAAACACGGCGCGCTGCTTGATGCGGAGCTGCTCGCGCAATTGTATATCGAGCTGACGGGCGGAAAGCAGATTGGCTTGGAACTTGCCGCCGAGGCCACCGCGCAGGAACAATCCGATACAAAAAGCCAGCGTTTGCGACTGGTTGAACGGCCATTTCGTGAACCGCGCATGTATACGCCCTCGGACAGCGATCTGGTACGGCACCGCGAGTTTGTCGCGACCATCAAAGATGCGATCTGGAATGGTCGTGATAGCGGGGGACCTTCATAAGCGCCCGCGTGTTTTCAAAGTTCAATAAAAAGAAGGAGTATCGATATGGATATCAGAGTCGCCGGTCACCAGCTTGAAACAGGCACAGCGCTGAAAACCCATGTCGAAACGCGGCTGAGTGCAATGGTTGCGAAATACTTCTCCAAAGCTTTGTCGTCCAACGTCACTTTTGGCCGCGCGCCGCATGACCGGTTTAGCTGCGATATCGTTATGCATGTGATGCACGGGCTGGTTTTGAAAGGCCATGCCGAGGGAGCAGTTGCGCATAACGCTTTTGATGGCGCGTCTGAGAAAATCGACAAGCAATTGCGCCGTTATATGCGCCGGCTTCAGGATCGGCATGAGCAGACGGCGCATGCCGCGCGTGAAGAAGAGGCGGCTTATACTGTGTTTGATGCGGGCGATGTCGAGCATGAAGCGCCTCCACCCGATGCTCCAGTAATTGTCGCGGAAATGCGGACCGATATTCCAGAATCGACCGTTTCCGATGCAGTGATGTTGATGGACTTGCGCAACACATCGGCGTTAATGTTCAAAAACAGTGGAACTGGCGCACATAATATGGTTTACCGCCGCCATGACGGCACAATCGGATGGGTTGAACCGAAATCTGCAGCATAGAGTTCGGCGGATCTTCCGATAACATCCTATATGATTCAATAATTTCAGGGTTCGCTTCCGGCTGACACCAGCACAGGCGAAGAGATAGATATGATTCGCATTACAACTCGTCTTTTGGACGGTGCAGTGATTTCAAACCTGAAATCCGCTGACAAAGACGCACTCCTTTTGGCGGTCGCTACGTTGGCGGCCAAGAATTATAGCTTTGATGGCGACCAAGCGCAGGAATCGCTGGTTGAGCGTGAGCGGCTGGGTCCAACGGGCTTTGGCGGCGGCACCGCGATTCCACATTGCAAAGTTGACGGCATCGATGGACCTGTCGGCGTATTTGTGCGGCTGGAAAAGCCGATTGAATATGATGCGATAGACGATGAACCGGTTGATCTCGTCTTTGCGCTGTTTTCTCCCGTCAATGACGGTGCTGCGCATTTGAAAGCACTTGCCGAGGTTTCGCGCATGTTTCGCGATGAAGCGAGCCGTGCGCAATTGCGCGGTGCCAAAGACAGCGATGCGCTTTATGCGCTGCTTGTCGGCTTTGAGGAGCGCGATGCCGCTTGAGCCGAGGCTGGCGACCCATATGGTCGTTTCCGCCTTGATCCGGCAAATATCGGCGACGGGTGACTTTGCCGCAGTGTTGCATAAAGGCGATCCGGTCGCCGGTACTTTGCTGCTCGTGACCCGCATAAAAGGGCGGAATCCCGCGCTGTTTGAGCAGTTTCCCGGGCTAAATGACAGACGAAGTTGGCAGCCTGTTTTCGATCAAGATATTGATAATGAACATAAAATATCCGATTATTTGGAACGCCGCATTGCGCAAGACCGTGATTTATGGGTTTTGGAACTGGATGTCGCGTTTGCCGAACGCTTGGACGGACTTTTGGGTCCACAGGGTTGACTTTGCTGCATTGCACAATAAATAAGCCGCATATGTAGCGAAGGTTGCTATACCGGCTCAGGGGTGTGTCCGAATAAGCAAACACGCAAGACGGACGTAGAAGAAATCGCGTATTTGGTTTTGAGTTTTCGCGCGATTGGCTCTGCTGCCGCACAATGAACGACTATAATGATATCTCTTCGCAAAGCCGCTCCGCTCGCGGTTATTTCGCTTACACTTTTGGTAGGCGCCAGCTTTTCAGGTGCAGGTTTGGCTTTGGCCACCGACGGTGCCGATAGCCAGCTTACCGCTGATACGATCACAATCGATACCTCCATTCTTGCTGCCGATGCGGTTGCGCGCGAAACTGCGCTGAAGCCTTCCGGTAGTGACATTATTTTCACGCAAGGCACCGGCGGCATGCCGAATCCAATGCCTGCGCCCGAAGCTGAAGAAGCCGAGGCAACACCCGTAAATGCCTCTAGCCTTGCCGAACTTGTAAAAAGCCACGGCGCTGCGACCGAGCTCAATGCCGAATCCCGCTGCCTCGCGGGGGCTGTTTATTTCGAATCAAAGGGCGAATCGCTCTCTGGACAACTCGCTGTGGCGCGCGTCGTTCTTGCCCGCTCAAAATCCGGGCGTTTCCCATCCTCGATTTGCGGTGTTGTTTATCAACCCAGCCAGTTTTCGTTTGTTCGTGGTGGCAAAATGCCGCGCATTGATACCGGCAGCCAGCATTGGAAAAATGCTGTAGCGATCAGCAAAATCGCGCTCGACGGCAGCTGGAAAAGCCCAGTCGAAGGCGCGTTGTTCTTCCACGCCCGTTACGTATCGCCCGGTTGGCGGCTGAAGCGGATGGGAACCATCGATAACCACATTTTTTACCGCTGAGGCAGTAAGCGATTTCAAATCAGGCCGCCTCGGGAAACCGGAGCGGCCTTTTTCTTTTTGGAATTATTCTGTTTCCGATTGCGTCTCCAATATCCGTTTGCCCTGAGTAGGTGCCGAGCGGGGCGAGGTGCCGTATCGAAAGGCTTGGGTAACGCCATTGGTGCTTCGATACGCTATTTCGGCTTGCAGCCTCCGCAGCTACTCAGCATAAACGGTAACAGCAACCCGAAAACCTTTAGACTTTGGCGAGCTCCGCACCGCGATCACGCGCAGCGGATAGGGTTTCATGGACTAGTTTTTTTAGCGCGTCCTGATTATCGAGAATTGTAAGGCCCGCGGCAGTCGTTCCACCTGGGCTAGTGACACGGCGCGCTAGTTCGTCGGGACCTTCGTTGTTGTCGGCTGCCAACATAGCCGCGCCTTCGACCATAGATTTAGCAAGCCCGAGAGATGTTGCCGCATCAAGCCCAAGCTCACCGCCCGCTTGCGCCAGCGCATCTATGAAACGATACACAAAGGCGGGGCCGGACCCCGCAAGCGCGGTGACAGCGTCCATCTGATCTTCGCGTTCCAGCCAAAACACCGTGCCAAGCGGGTTGACCAGCTGCTCAATTGCAACCCGATCCAGCGAGGCCAACGTGAACATCCCCATCGGTGATTTACCAATGGCGGCTGCAAGGTTGGGCATTAACCGGAGGATCGTCCGTTCCGGCAAAGCCGCCGCCAACGTCGCTAGCCGTGTTCCTGCAAGAATGGAAAACACCAAAGCGTCAGGCTCTAACAAATGCTCAATGTCGGGAGCAGTCTTGATGAACAGCTGTGGCTTGATCGCCAAGACAGCAGTCTCAAAATGTCGATCAAGCTTATTACTGTCTTCTACATGCAAGACGCCAGCGGGCAAATCGTGCGCGTTAGGATCGACGACGACGAAACAAGCTGGATCAAACCCGCTGCGGAGCCAACCATCGAGCATTGCGCGGCCCATATTGCCGCAGCCAAAGACGAGCATCGGGGTTTGGGGTGACAGGACTATAGTCATGAAACTCCCTTAGTGTTTTCTAGCCGAAGATGGAGAACTAATCCAGCTGGCGCTGGTTCGGGCACAGCTCTTTCGTTCCGAGTAGCATCTGCGCGAGCGCGACTCAAAATTGAGTCCGGCACTGCATCTGCGTAAAAAATATGGTCCGCTTGGCCGAGCAACCGGGCTTGACGCAATGTCAGATCATCGGGATCGGGTGAGGTCAGGATGAGTTCAATCACGCCATCGGGCCGTTTTGAATCGGGCTGGTTTAGCCAGTTCACAATCGCAGGCTCTTCAGTGTCGCTTAAAGGGTCAAGGATACCGGCTTCACTCAGCGCATCATCAATAGCTTTGCGGCGCGCTACGTTATCGGGCCATTTAGCGCGAATAGAATCCCGCATTGCCGACAAGCCATTTGCAAGCGCTCCCAGATTTTGCGGCAGCAAAGACTCCAGCCGCTGGCGCAGCGCTTTGGCGAGGCCCGCTGATGCGCCGCCTGTACCGATGGCGATCAACACTGGATTGCGGTCGATAATCGCGGGGGTCGTAAAGTCGCACAGAGAAGGCTGATCAACGACGTTGACGAGCAATCCGGTCGCCTTCAGACGCGAGGCAATGCTTGCCGCTTCGTCGGCATCCTCAACGGCTACAAAGGCGAGCATCACATCGCTCGCTCCCTTACCAACGCACACCCCGCCCGCGCGTTCAATCAATCGGCGCTTGGCATCCGCCGCTTCACCCTCGCCAAGCAACAGGACGTTGCGACCCCGCAGTGTGACGAAGATCGGCAGCTGGTTCATTTTGGTTTAGTCCAACCAGTCCGGAACATGCTCAGCGGCCAAGATCGTCGCAGGTTCGATCCGTTCGGCGACGACAGCATATTTGTCGTCATACACCAAAACCTCGGGCACCAGCCCGCGGCTGTTATAGGTGCTCGCCATCGTTGCACCATAGGCGCCAGCCGTGCGAAAAATAGCAAGGTCGCCTTGCGCCACTTTGTCAACTTCACGCGCCATCGCAAAGGTGTCGCCGGTTTCACAGACTGGTCCTACAATGTTGCACGTGAAGCGCTCGCCCGTTGGTTCAACGGCTTCAAAATCATGCCAAGCGTCGTACAAGGCCGGACGTGCTAAATCGTTCATCGCTGCATCGACAATAACGAAGGGCAGGTTGCCACCACCCGGCTTTACGCGGATCACGGTGGTCAGCAACACGCCCGCATTGCCGCAAATGACGCGGCCGGGTTCGAACATTAATTGGACATTCCAGCCCTTTGTCACTCGGCCGACCATCGCACCGTAATCATCGGGATAGGGTGGATTTTCCTCGGCGCGGTATTTAACGCCAAGGCCTCCACCCAGATCGACATGGCTGATTTTGTATCCGCTACTCCGCAGATCGCCGATCAGCTTTCCGATTTTGGTGAACGCTGTTTCCAACGGATCAAGATTGAGCAGCTGGCTGCCAATATGCAACGCTACGCCGCGCATACTCAGCCCCGGCAGTGCACTCAGCCGCGCATAGATCGCTTGCGCTTTGTGCAGGCCAACGCCAAACTTGTTGTCGGCTTTGCCTGTTGAAATTTTGGCATTGGTTTGCGCGTCAACATCGGGATTAATGCGCAGCACCGCATCGGCGCGCTTGCCCATAATCTCCGCGAGGGCAGAAAGCTCGCGCCCTTCTTCTTCGGATTCGATGTTGAACTGCCCGATGTTGTTTTTCAGTGCAGCGATGATTTCGTCCGCAGTTTTTCCAACGCCGGAAAAGACGACGTCCTTTGGCGGCACACCTGCGGCCAATGCGCGGTTCATTTCCCCTGCTGAAACAACATCTGCGCCATAGCCTTCACGCGCCAAGACTTTCAGCACCGCAAGGTTTGGGTTGGCTTTAACGGCAAAGGCGATATGCGGGTTTTCAACGCCGCCATTGATTAGGCCTTCACGAAAAACACGCGCGTGTCTCTCCAGCGTAGCCTGCGAATAGACATAGACCGGCGTTCCGATATTCTCGGCAATCCGGGTCAGCGGCACGTTTTCAGCGTGCAGTACGCCGTCGATGATGTGGAAATGGTCCATATTTTCTCTGGAAGATTATTGCGGGTCTTTGGCTGGCTTGGTAGCCGGCGTGTCCGGCTTTTTCTCCACCGGTTTAGGCTCGCTGCCGGGGGGCAGGTCGAACGGGTCGTCAGTGCGGCGTTCGGACCGGCGCATCAGCTCATCACTGCGCCCGGGGCGGGCTTGTTCGGATGCAACCACCAAAGCTTCGGAACTGGGAACCTCTGCCTGACCATAAGCTTTAACCGGCGCTGCTTGTCCCGCCTTTGGTTCTAGCGGACCAACTTTGCCGCAGGCTGAAAGCGCCGCGAGTGAGAGTATCACCACAATCTTCGTCTGGTTTTTCATTCTGCCAGCTCCTGCTGCGCTTTTGCAATCGCTTCTCTTACCCGAACCGGTGCCGTTCCGCCAGCACTGGTCCGGCTGGCGACTGATCCCTTGACGGATAGGTCGGGGAGCTGTGTTATCGTTAGCTGTGGAGCGATAGTGTTCAGGTCTTGCGTAGTCATTAGCTCAAGGCCGCCATCACGCTCTTCGCACAATTTTACCGCAGCGCCAGTCACATGATGCGCGTCGCGGAACGGCAGGTCGTGATCGCGCACCAGCCAGTCGGCAAGATCAGTCGCGGTGGAAAAACCGGTCGCCGCCACTTCGCGCATCCGTTCGGGGACAAAGGTGACATTAGCGATCATCCCAGTCATCGCCGCCAAGGATAGCTCAAGCAGATCATGCGCCTCAAACAAAGGCGCTTTGTCGTTCTGCATGTCTTTTGAATACGCGAGCGGTAGCCCCTTCATTGTCACCATCAGGCTAGTGAGACACCCAAGAATGCGCCCCGCATGGCCGCGCACGAGCTCAGCGGCATCGGGGTTACGCTTTTGTGGCATGATCGAACTGCCGGTTGACCAAGCATCGGGCAGTTTGACGAATCCAAAAGGTTGCGACGCCCAAAGGATCAACTCCTCGGCCAATCGCGACAGATGCAACGCGGTCTGCGTTGCGCAACCAAGATATTCGATCGCAAAATCGCGGTCGGATACGCCGTCTAGGCTGTTCGCCATTGGCCGATCAAACCCAAGTGCGGCGGCGGTTGCTTCGCGGTCGATAGGAAAACCGGTTCCGGCCAGTGCGGCGGACCCCAAAGGCGATTCGTTTAATCGTTTTGCGCAATCGGCAAACCGGCTGCGGTCGCGCTTGGCCATTTCATAATAGGCCATCAAATGATGACCCAAAGTGATTGGCTGCGCGACTTGCAGATGGGTGAAACCGGGCATGATGCTGTCGGCATGTTCGCTGGCGCGGGCGACGAGTGCGGATTGCAACGCTCTCAACGCCGCATCGGTCGCTGCACAGGCACTGCGCACCCACAGCCTGAAATCAGTTGCAACCTGATCGTTGCGCGACCGCGCAGTGTGCAGCCGACCAGCCGCGTCGCCGACCAGCTCTTTCAACCGGCTTTCTACTTGCATGTGGATGTCTTCGAGTTCGATATGTTCGGGAACGCCATTTGCTTCATAATCCGACGCAATTTGCGTGAGGCCTAAGTCAATGGCAGCTGCATCGCCGGCGCTGATGATCCCTTGAGCCGCCAGCATCGCAGCATGCGCCCGGCTGCCCGCAATATCCTCACGCCACAAACGCTTGTCGATAGGGATAGACGCGTTTATCGCGCGCATAATGCTATCGGGGCCGCTGCCGAAACGACCGCCCCATATGTTGCTGGAGTCCGAATTGCGCCGCTTATCGCTCATAACCGTTCTTGCCGCCTGCGCGTTGAGTGTCGGCGGGTGCGATAGGGAAACTCCCCTAAAGGAGCAAGCGGAACCCGTTGCCGCAGCTCCGGCGCCCGTAACGGCAAAGGCAAATGCCGGTTTGGAAAGCGCCAATGGCCTGCGTGCGGAACTAAGCTACCGTTTTGCAGGACGCCCTGCACCTGATGACGCCTTTAAAGGTGCGGATGGCCGTGAAGTGGCGCTGACCGATTTTGCCGGACGGCCTTTGTTGGTGAACATCTGGGCGACCTATTGCATCCCATGTAAAATCGAGATGCCGACTTTGGACGCTTTGGCAGAGCTGGAGGCAGGAAAGACCACAGTGATCGCGGTGGCGCAGGATCTTCAAGGCCGAAAAGTCGTGTTGCCGTTTTTCAGTAAGACCGAGATCAAGAACCTAGAGCCCTATATCGATCCGTCCAATCGCGTGTGGAATGCTGTGGGTGGGTCACCGGCACTACCAACGACGATATTATACGACAGCGAAAGCCGCGAAGTATGGCGCGTGATTGGCGGCGTTGAATGGGATGATGCAGAGATATCTGCGCTTTTGGCAGAGGCGGGTTGAGCTAAAATATCTGCCGTTTTTTATAGTGCTATCCGACCCGTTTGCGCTGAGTAGGTGCTGAGCACAGCCCAAGCCAGCCAATTACATCAAAATGCGGCGGGTCTTTGGACAGTCGCTTTTGCGCTGCGGCGTCGATTCAGACATCGACCGAACGGCGGTTTTGCAAGCTTCGCTCGCCTCTGTTGCGGCCTCGGTGCGTTTATTGCGGTCTTTGTTGCTGGCAAAGGCGGGTTGCGCAACAATCATCGTTGCTGCGGCGATGAACGCCCAAGCAGAAGTTTTCCCCATTCTCATCATCATATCGTGCCCCTGCAAACCTTGCTGGAAGATGAACGAACTGTAATATTCGGCATGGTGGGCGCTAACGGGCTCGAACCGCTGACCCTCTCGGTGTAAACGAGATGCTCTACCAACTGAGCTAAGCGCCCCATTTGGGACATGCCAGATATGATGCGCTTTTGCCAAAGGCGGCTGCGATGCGCAAGCAATATCGGCGATATCAAATGGGAAAGCCGCCGCGTGCGGTCGCGGTTGCGAAATAAGCCGTTAGCCGCTGCTCGCTATCTTCGGACAATCCAATGAACACACGGCGCGCATCGTTGGGGTCCTGTTTGCGCACCAATGCGCCCTGTTCGGTCATACTGGTGATCCAGCGCAAGGCGGTGGTCGGCGGCACAGAGGCGGCGATGCACAGGCTGGAAACTGATACCGATTTTCCCTCCAGGTTGGCAGCATACAGATCGAGCAAGATGTCCCAAGCCGGATCGGCAAACAGATCGGGTGGGAAATGTTGATCGCGCAAACGGCGAAGCTTTATCAATTCACGGACTTTGGCGGCAGTTGGCGTATTGTTGTCACGAGCGGGCGCAACCAAAGGCTCGAACATTGCAGCGGATGCAGGCCGAAACGACACCGGCTTATCGCGCACCGATGAAGAAGATCCGCCATCCTCCTGCTCGGCAATACGCGCTAGGGTGCGGGCGAAATCGGCGAGATCATCGCTGATTTTATGCAGCGCGCCGTACTCGCCCTCTCTGCTTCTGTCGTGCAACTGGTCCATATCGCCCCGCCTGTTTGCCCTTACCAAAATAGGCACCGCCAGCGCATCGTCTGCATCGACCAGCCAGTGACAGCGTTCTGGCGGCAATGCCGCATAGGCCGACTCCAGCTGATCCATCCCGATCCAAACGAGCGCTTCTGCGCCATATCGGGTCAGATACTCCCCAATTTCGGAGCATTCTTCCCCGGCCCGGTCCGGATTGGAGGAAATGTCGGTGAGCAGATAATCGGCGCCGGTCCCGTTGGACGACAAGCGACACCCGCACGCCAGCGCCAACTCTTCAAACTGCCGGATGCGAACAGGCTGTGAACATAGGATTGCAACCGATTTGGCGGGGGCGGAGTAGTGCAAGGGTTCGCTCATTTCGCACTCGCTCCATTTCGGACAATTTTCAGCATCGCTCTTGTTCCTTTGCCAGCGCCGCACCATCTCGCTAAGCATAGTGCATGATTGGCGATACCGGCGCGTTTGCATAGCCCGATACGTCCCGAATGTTTGGAGAGAATTGATGAATAAGGGAATGAAAAAATGGTCGTTGATTGCGTTGTTGCTGTCGGGGGTTTCGATGCCGGTCGCGCTTGAAGCCAAAACTGTGGCAAAAGCCGCGCCTAAAGCATCACCCATTCTTGACCCGTGGAAAGGCCCTTACGACGGTGTGCCGCCTTGGGATAAGATAAAGCCCGCCGATTTCCCTGCTGCCTTTGAAGCAGCCATGAAGCAAACAAAGGCAGAGTTCGAAGCGATCCTGACCAATCCGGCGCCTGTCACGTTTGATAACACTATCAAAGCTAATGAGCTTTCGGGCGAGGCGATGGGCCAGCTTTTCTCGATCTGGGGTGTTCACTCATCGAACCTGTCCAATGCAGAGATTCGCAAGACGCAAGGTGAATGGGAGCCAAAGATCAGTGCATTTTTCAACGAGCTGACGCTTGATTCGCGTTGGTTCCAAAGGGTGCAGTATCTCTATGGGCAGCGCGACAGCCTTGGCCTTGATAAAGCCCAGCTGCGTTTGTTGGAGCGGACTTATGATGGGCTTGTGCGCAATGGCGCGCTGCTGAACGCGAAACAAAAGGCCGAAGTGATCGGCATCGAAACCAGCCTTGCGACCAAATTCTCTGAATTCCAAAACAAGGTGCTGGCCGATGAAGAAACCTATATTCTTCTGACCGATGCGCAGGATGTTGTGGGCCTGCCGGAAAGCTTTGTCGCTTCTTTGAAAGCGGCAGCGGACGAGAAGGGCAAGACCGGCTGGGCAGTGGCCAACACGCGTTCTGCAGTTCAGCCGTTCCTTGAAAACTCGCCGAGACGCGATCTGCGCGAAAAAATCTGGCGGGCGTTTGTATCGCGCGGTGATAACAATGACGCCAATGATACCAATGCGACCATCGCCGAAATCCTCAAGCTGCGTCAGCAGCGCGCCGATGTGCTCGGTTTCAAAACCCATGCCGATTTCCGCATGGCCGACACGATGGCGAAAGACCCGGCAAAGGCGATGGAGCTGATGATGAAAGTCTGGCCCGCTGCTGTCGCGCGCGTGGGCGAAGAAGTTACTGACATGCAAGCGATTGCCAATGGAGACGAAGTGACCATTGAGGCATGGGATTATCGTTTCTACGCCGAAAAAGTCCGCAAAGCGAAATATGACCTCGATCAGAATGAGATCAAGCCGTATTTCCAACTCGATAACATGGTTGCGGCGATGTTCGACGCGGCGGGTAAACTTTATGGAATGAGCTTTGCCGAAAACACTGGGACCGTTCCCGTGTTTGAACCACAGGTGCGCACATTTGAGGTCAAGCGCGACGGCAAAGTCATCGGCTTGTTCTATCTCGATAACTTCGCGCGTGCTGGAAAACGTTCGGGTGCGTGGATGACAACTTATCGCAGTCAGAACCGTTTGACGGGTAAGAACGACATCACACTGGCGTCGAACAACAACAATTTCGTGCCTGGTGCTAATGGCAAGCCCACCCTCATCAGCATCGATGACGCCTCGACCCTGTTCCACGAATTTGGCCATGCGATCCACTATCTGAACTCGGATATCTATTGGCCGGGCTTTGGCAATGTGCCGCGCGATTTTGTCGAATATCCCAGCCAAGTGAACGAAAATTGGCTGTTGACGCCCTATATTATCAACAAATATGCCAAGCACGCCGAAACAGGCGAGCCGATGCCGCAAGCGTTGGTTGATAAGCTGGCGGCCAGTGAAAAGTTCAACCAAGGCTTTGCCACAGTTGAATATCTGTCCAGCGCGATTCTGGATATGAAGTTGCACAACCGCAGCGAACCCGTCACTGATCCGCGCGCATTTGAAAAAGCGACCTTGGCCGAAATCGGCATGCCCAAAGAAATGGTGATGCGCCACCGCCTGCCACAGTTTAACCATCTGTTCGCTGACGATGGCTATTCGGCGGGCTATTACAGCTATCTCTGGTCCGAAACGATGGATGCCGACACTTGGGCTGCGTTCACCGAAAAAGGCGATGTCTGGGACAAGGAAACTGCCGAGCGTTTCCGGTCTATGCTGTTGTCCACCGGCAATGAAACTGACCGCGCAGAAGCATATCGCGCATTCAGAGGCCGCGATCCGGATGTGAAGTATATCATGCAAAAACGCGGCTTTCCGGTTCCGGGGGAAGTGATTGCAAGCGGCGATGTAAATTCCGATTTTAATGTCGTCGTGATTACTAAAAAGGACGGATTGCAATGGAACGGCAAAGCCGTTTCGCTCGAAAGGCTGGCGTCGTTGCTGGCAGAAACCAAGGTATTGAAGCCTGCACCCGAATTGCAATTCCAACCCGAGGTTGATGCCGAGTATGATTTGGTGGATAAGGCGCTAGCGGCTGTTAGGAACGCCGAAGTGACTAAATTAGGTTTCGTTGGAAACGAACACCCTAATCCTAAGCGCACCAACAGATGATCAAAGCCCTGCGCACCCCGGACGAACGCTTTGCCAATCTTCCCGATTTCGACTTCCCCGTCGAATATGTGGATGATTTGTTGGGTTATCAGGAGTTGCGTATTGCTTATGTTGATGCGGGACCAAAGGATGCGGAACACACATTCCTCTGCCTGCATGGTGAACCGAGTTGGTCGTTTCTCTATCGCCGCATGATCCCAGTGTTTTTGGAAACCGGTGCGAGGGTAGTCGTGCCTGACCTGCTCGGCTTTGGCCGGTCGGACAAACCGGTTAAGCAATCCGATTACAGCTTCATTTTCCACCGCAACTACCTGCTCGCTCTGGTCGAGCGGCTGGACCTGAAAAATATCACTTTGGTGGTGCAGGATTGGGGCGGGTTGCTGGGGCTGACTTTGCCGGTCGACGCAAACTTCAAACCGCGCCTTGAACGGTTGCTGGTGATGAACACGGGCCTCGGTCTGGGGCGCGGGATGACCGAGGGGTTTAAGGCGTGGAAGGACTATGCGCTTTCAACGCCCGACCTGCCGATTGGCGCGTTGATCGCACGCGGCACGCCGCACCTGACGCCAGCCGAAATCGCTGCCTAAGACGCGCCCTATCCGGCACCGGAATATAAGGCAGGGGCGCAAGTTTTCCCCGCCTTGGTCCCGGTTGAACCCAATATGGAGGGCGTTTCGGTCAGCCAAAAGGCGGCGGAGTTCTGGTCAACGCAATGGTCTGGCAAAAGCTTTATGGCGATCGGTATGGCCGACCCCGTGCTTGGCCCGGCGGCAATGATGGGGCTGCACAAACTAATCCGCAATTGCCCGCCACCGATGGAAATCGAAGGCGGCGGCCATTTTGTTCAGGAATGGGGCGAGCCGATTGCGCGGGCTGCGCTTGAGAGCTTCGTGGATTAAGCTGCCTTCAACGTCCGCGATGCATGCAATGTAAAGCGCGGTTTCATCGGTTGCGCTGCCACCATCGCCAGCGGCAAAGCCGTCTCGCAAAACGCGCATTCGGCAGTTGAACGGCCGATGTGCCAGTGACGATGTCCGCAACACGGGCAGTGGTTGACTGTGTCCTGATGATAAAGCGGGACGAACCCGCGATTGAGCCGCGCCGGAAGAGGCAGTGCGGTGATGAAGTCCTTTACGTGTATATACATGGGACAACTCCTTATTGGAAAACCAGACGGATTGAACGATGAATCGTTGTTTTCTGTCGACTAATTGAAGTGTTAAACCTGTATCGACGATGAATGTTCCGGTCAGGCGTTCGATTTCGCTTGCTTCCGCATTGATTTGATATAAATATGATATCATATTAAACAGGAGGTCATGATGAGTAACACGAGCGAACAAGGCGCGCTGAATGCGAGCAGCGAACGCACTTCGGGGGGTTTTAGCGGCTATTTGGCATTGATTTTGATGCTTGCGGCGTTTGCCTGTGGATGCTGGGCACTTACGGGTGTGATTCGTGGCGGTCGCGATGCGGCGACGACCTTTGACGTTATTGGGCTGACAATTTCTACTCTGGCCTTCCTTCTGCTTTCCGCTGGCTTTTACATGATCCAGCCCAATCAGGGCGTGGCGATTACGTTGTTCGGGGCGTATAAAGGCACCGATCGCGATGAAGGGCTGCGCTGGGTCTGGCCGTGGATGGGCAAAGCGAAAATTTCGCTGCGGTCGAACAATTTGATCTCGGACAAGATCAAGGTCAACGATCTGCGCGGCAACCCGATTGAAATCGCGGCACAAGTTGTCTGGCGGGTTACCGATACCGCGCAGGCTTTGTTCGATGTCGATGATTACAAAGCGTTTGTGATGGCACAAATCGAGGCGGCTGTCCGTGCCATTGGCTCGCGTTATCCCTATGATGATATAGAGCACAAAGAGGTCACGTTGCGCGGTAACCATGATGAAGTCGGCGCTGAATTGCGGATCGCGCTGACCGAACGGCTGGCTGTTGCGGGGATCAGCGTTGATGAATGCGGCTTTACGCATCTGGCCTATGCCCCCGAAATCGCAGGCGCCATGCTGCGCCGTCAACAGGCACAAGCTGTGGTCGCCGCGCGTCAGACTTTGGTTGAAGGTGCTGTTGGAATGGTCGAATTGGCGTTGGGTTTGCTGGCGGCAAAGGGCGTTGTCGATCTGGATGATGAACGCAAAGCGGCGATGGTATCGAACCTGATGGTGGTGCTGTGCGGCGAACGCGATACGCAACCGGTAGTCAATACCGGCACGCTGTATAGCTAAGTCAGTTATATGGCCGCGCCTGTAAAAAAAGCGTTTCCCTTGCGCCTCGACCCTGCATTGTTCGCAGCGGTCGAGCGCGTCGCAGCAGCCGATTTCCGCAGTGCCAATGCTGAAATAGAGGTGTTGCTGCGCGAGGCGTTGAGCAGGCGCGGGGTGAAGGTGGCGGTGAGTGATACGCCCAAACGCGGGCGGCCGCCGTTGAAGGAAGGTTCAGGTTATGAGTGAGGGAAAGGGACAAAAATCATGACACCGCACCGGTGCCCTAAATGCGAAGGTTTGATGGCAGAGGGTTTCATTGTCGATGCCACCTATGGCGCGAATGTGGTCAGCCGCTGGGTTGAAGGCCAACCGGAACGAGTCTTTTTTGGCGGGCTTAAAATTCGCGGCAAAACGGTTCACCATGTGCAGACTTGGCGCTGTCAGCGCTGTGGTTATCTGGAAAGCTATGCTGCCGTTTGAAGGTCGGAAAGGAGAATGAACATGCTGCATCATTTTTTGGATAAGGGCCCTTGGTTCCGGGCGAAACGTTTTGGTTATGGTTCTGGCCTGCCCTTCAAATGGCAAGGCTGGGTGTTGTTCTTGACCCATATCGCCCTGATCATAGGGTTGGCGCTTTTGCTGGTGGATCGACCGATCCTGATGCTGTCCGTGGTCCTGATTGTCGCACTTGCACCCCTCCCGATTTACGCTGCGCGCACCGAAGGCGGCTGGAAATGGCGCAACGGTGGATAGAGGGAGGATGACTGGGGCATTCAAACCCCCAGCTTCGCCCAAGCCAGTTCGGCAAATTCGCACAACAACGGCCGCGTGTCGCGCGGGTCGATGATATCCTCGACGTTGAATTTCTCGGCGGTGCGAAAGGGTGATGTCACCGCATTCAGCCGCAGTCTGATCTCCGCCAGTTTCGCCGCTGGATCATCCGCTGCTGCAATCTCTGATTTATACGCCGCCTCCAATCCGCCCGCGATGGGGAGGCTTCCCCAATCGCCGCTGGGCCAAGCAAAGCGGTACTGAAATGCCTCTGCATTCGACATCGCACTGCCGGCAATTCCGTAAGCGCGGCGGATGATGACGCTCGCCCAGGGGACGGTCGCCTTATAGACCGCATTCATCGCCTCGACCCCGTAACGGATTGTGCCGGTGCGCTCAGCCTCCAGCCCGACCATAAAGCCGGGATTATCGACCAGATGCACCACCGGCAGCTTGAATTGTTCCGCCAACTCTACAAACCGCTTCACCTTTTGCGAGGTCAGCGCGTCCCAGGAGCCACCCAAAAATGTAGGGTCCGACGCGAGCACTGCAACCGGCCAGCCATCGAGCCGCGCAAAAGCGGTAATCGCGGCGCGGCCCCATCTTTTGCCCATCTCAAAGACTGAACCTTGGTCGAACACCGCGTCCAGAACGCTACGCATCGAATAAACAATTTTGTCTTCGCGTGGGACTATAGACAGCAAACTTTCCTCGCGCCGATCCACGGGATCGGTGCAGACGGTGCGCGCTGCATGTTTGCTAACCGCCGAGGGCAGATACGATAAAAACCGCCGCGCCGCTGCAAAGGCTTCGTCCTCGCTCGCCACTTCCTCATCCACCACGCCGTTGCGCGTATGGATTTCGCTGCCGCCTAGCGCCTCTTTTGAAAGTTCTTCGCCGATTTGTGCCGCAACGACAGGCCCTGCGGCGAACAGCTGCGATAGCGCCTTCACCATGATCGAATAATGGCTGGCAACAGTGCGTGCCGCGCCCAATCCTGCCGTCGGTCCCAACGCCAAGGCAACCACCGGAACGCTTTCCAGATTTTTGACAATGTCGCTCCATCCCGGCACCATCGGCACATAGGTGTAGCCAGTATCCTCGAGTGTCTTCACCGATCCGCCACCGCCAGTGCCGTCGATCATCCGGATTAACGGCAGACCCAAAGTATGCGCCATTTTCTCACACTGCACGAATTTGCGATGCAGAGCCGCGTCGGCGGCGCCGCCGCGCACTGTAAAGTCATCAGCTGATGCCACGACCGGACGGCCATCAATATCAGCCCGGCCAAAGATGAAGTTTGATGGCGCAAAATCGGTCAGCGCACCGGCGTCGTCATACGCGCCCTTGCCCGCAATTTTGCCAATCTCGCGGAACGATCCCGGATCGACCAGTCGTCGCAACCGCTCGCGCGCATCCAACTTGCCTTGGCCGTGTTGGCGCGCCAGCTTTTCCTCGCCGCCCATCTTCTCGCCCAGCTTTTCGCGATGGCGCAGATGTTCTATCTCTTTTTCCCAGCTCATGCGGAACGCTCCAAAACCGCAGAAACCTCACAAAGTAGAAGCAATATAGGGGGGTGGCCGGGTAGGTGTTTTTCCATCGGAACAGTTAGTCCGATTTTCCACAAGTAGGACAGCATTATTTAGTACGAAGACAAGAAGCCGCAAAGAAGGTTGCCCCAACCGTTTTGATGCCTTGGCTCCTATTGATTAGCCATAGAACTGGTGTCAGTATTCGACATCACAATTTTGAACAGGGAAACAAAAGCAATGGCTGCAATTAAGATTCCAAAAAAGGTGCAGGATCGTCTTGTTACAGGATTGAAAAAATATCAGCCGATTGTCGGTAAGTTACGTGAACGGGATATCTCGGAAGCGGATACTGTGACCGTGATTAAAGATATGCTGACAGATATTTTCGGCTATGACAAATATACTGAATTGACCAGTGAGCAGCAGATTCGCGGCACGTTTTGTGACCTTGCGATCAAAGTTGAAGGTAAGATTTACTACCTTGCAGAAGTGAAATCGGCTGGAACCAACCTCAACGATAACCACCTCCGGCAGGCCGTGAATTATGGAGCGCATCAAGGTATCGAATGGGTTTTCCTCTCAAATGCGATTGAGTGGAAAGTCTATCGGATCAAATTCGGACAGCCCATCGATTACGAAGAAGTGTTTTCATTCGATGTGACCAAATTGTCGTCGCGTTCAGGCGAAGATTTGAACAAACTATTCATGCTTTGCCGAGAGAGTATATCGTCGGACTCGCTTACCGAATATCATCGGCACGCTCAGATCGTGAATCGCTTTATCGTTGCGGAGATACTGCAATCTGAGACGATGGTTGCGACTTTGCGACGGGAATTGCGGAAATTATTCGATGGTGTGCGTGCAACTGAGGACGATTTGAGAACGATTCTCGTGTCTGATGTGATGAAGCGAGACACAATCGACGGCGATCCGCCGAAGGCAGCAAAAGCAGCGGTCAAAAAAGCCGTTGCAGCAGTTGCGCGAAAGGCGGCAAAAAACGCTGCTGGGTAACTCGGGAAACGTTGGTTCGTTTGGAGAGGCAGTGCCACTTCGTTTCACGCAAAGGGCGCG
>JANMGR010000013.1:0-21675 GCA_031374785.1 Sphingomonadales bacterium
GGCTGTTGATGCCTGCGACGTCGAATGGATCGGTGGTCACAGCGACGCACGAACGGCCATCGGCATTGGCGAGGTTGACGATGTCGGTGAGGTAATATTCCTTTTGCGCGTTATCATCGGTCACGCGGGCGAGCAGGCCGAACAGGTCCTTGGCCTTCACCGCCATCAGGCCGGAGTTGGACAACTTCACAGCCTTCTCCGCCTCAGTCGCGTCCTTTTGCTCGACCATTTTGATGATGCGGCCATCTTCAACAATCACGCGACCATAGCCGGTCGGATCTTCAGGTTCGAACGCCAGCACAACCACCGCAGGTGCATCCGCCGCGTTCAGCCGGTCAATCATCGCCTGCATCGTCGCGGTCGGCACAAACGGCACATCGCCATAGAGGATCAGGACATCGCCGGTGAAGCCAGCCAGAGCACCTTCCGCCATCTGCACCGCATGGCCGGTCCCCAATTGTGGTTCCTGCACAGCAAGGTCCGCCGAACCTGCCAAAGCCGCCTCCAACTGCTCCTTGCCAGACCCGACAACCACCACCTTTTTCGCAGGCGACAGCGCGTCTACGCTGGCCATCAAGTGCATCAGCATCGGGCGACCCGCAATCGGGTGCAGCACTTTGTGCGTGTCAGATTTCATGCGGGTGCCTTTGCCCGCGGCGAGGATGATGGCTCCGATTTGTGTCATATCTTATCCTTAGCCTTGCGCCATTTGGTGAACAAGTGCCGCGCCAGCATTGCGGGCGGCATCCGCAGCCAGTGGCTCCGAACATAGAAAATCAGGCGCGTGAATTTGCGCGTCGGGCGTCCCCAGCCGTCACGCGCAGTGAGGCGGCGGATGAACCATTTGTCTTGGCGGTACCAGCCTTGCCATTCTTTGGGGATATCTGTGCCGTATAGTTCGTGGGCGAGCCGCGCTGCGCGGTGGACGGCTGGCCAGAGTTGGTGATGTGTGGCGCGCTGTTGAAGTGTCGCAAAATAATCGCTGTCGGTGGTGGAAAACTCCGTCAGCAAGCAGTGCATATCCCACAGGTTGCGTAGGCCACCAGCTAGGTCGCCATCGGCGATCAGGTGTGCTGCGCAGTGGATGGCCATGTCGGTGGGGGAAAGGATGTAAAGCCCTCCCCTCTTTTGGGGGGAGGGTTGGGAGGGGGGGCTATCCAACTGACCTACGCTTGCAGTTGACTCCCCCTCTCCCAACCCTCCCCCCTGAAGGGGAGAGGGCTTTACTGAAGCCCCCAACAACCCCCACGCATCCGGCCTCGGCCCAGCCGTCAGCGGCAATATCGTGTGGTGCACATCGATCATCCGGTCGCGGTCTTTGTGGATCAGCGGGGGCAGCTCGTGCATATGGTCGCGGTAATAGGCGTCGTCATAGGCGTCTTCCTTCACCCATTCCCAGCCGCCTTTTTCAAGCAAAAACGCTTCGACAACAGGCAAATCTTCGCGCGCGACCAAGATGTCGAGATCGCCGATGTGCCGCCCCTCGCCCGCGCGCAATCCAGCCGCGACGTAAGCTGTGCCTTTCAGCAGAACGACCTTGCCGTCATAATCCGCCAAGGCCCGGGTGGCGCAATCTGCTTCCCATAACGCAGACCGCTTTTGATGCTCGGCATTGCTGCGCGCATCGTCCAGTATTTCGGAAACCTGTGTGGGAACAGGCTCAGCCGACAGCCGGTGTGCCAGAGTGCCGATCAATTGTTCCGCTCGCGCCATTGCGATCAACGCGGTCCAGCCGTGTGCGTCCAGCGCGCGGGTGGTGGCGGGGTCACGCAAGGCCGCGACCAGCACCATTGCATCGCCGATCATACCAGCCGCTCCCATAACCGTTCAACCAGCGCGATCGCTTCGTCGCCGGTTTGATAGTCGATGGCACGCGCTGGCACAGATTTCACAAACCGTGTCATGGCACGAAAACCTGCCTCGCCCAGCGCGACATAGTTGGTTGATGCTTGCGTCATCCGCATGAAATTCTCGCCGGGGGCAACTTCGCGGACGGCGGGCAGATGGCCAAAGCTTGGGAACAGCAACAACGCGGGCTGCGCGCTCTCCGCCATGCGGGTGATAGCCGCGACGGGCGGCACCATGTGCATGATGTCGCCTTTTGGAGTAGCCGTCATTAATGGACCAAAGCGGGCAGCAGGAGCCGCCACCTGCATCGCAGCAATGGCCTCGTTCTTTAGGCTAATCATGCGCGGGAACGGTGTCGCGGCTCCGCTGTCAAGATCAAGCAAGACAAATTCGTCACCCATGAACCGCCAGCCCCGCTGCCCCAGCAACGCAGACAACGTCGATTTGCCAGACCCCGATGCTCCCGTCATAATCAGCGCGCGGCCTTCGCGTTCAACTGCGCTGGCATGCAACAACAGATGCCGCCGCCAACCCAGCGCCATTTGCAGGTTCATCCCCATTTCGGCGGCAAGCAATGCTTGACCAAACGGCAATGGCACGGCGTCGGGCAGCATGAAATCGCCGTTAATGGCGACGGACTTGCGGAGAAAACGGCGCAGCAAGCTGGGCGCATCCAGCCGCACGGTGAAGTCGGGGATCTCGGGCTTTGGATAATCGGCATATAGGGCCGCCAGTTGCTCAACAGGTTGCCTCCAGCGCGAACCGATGCGGAACGCCGCTGGCCCCACTTGAACGCGGAATTCATGCATCGCATTGTGTCCGGTGGACTAGCCCGAGCTCTGCCAGCTCCTCTAGCCGTGCAGTCACAACCGCTTCGGCATCTTCATCAGTGCCAAGATCGAATTGATCCGAAAGCTTGGCCACCAGCGCAGCGGCGGTGACGGCGTCGACCCCCATCGCGGTCAGAATTTCGGGGACTGGTTCGACGACCATATGCGTGATGCCCGACCGCCGTTGATAGATCAGCGTGATCGCATCCAGCGGCTCGACCCATAATTGGTCTGCCGGTTCAGCGATATAATATTTCGTCGGCGCAACCATATTCATGGCCTAGCGCACGAAACTCAAATTTCAATGAATAGGATTGGACTCTTAGGGTCAGGACCTAGGCTTAGCGGGGCATCTGCAACGAGGCATAGCAGGTAAAGCCGCTTTGTCCCGCCTGCAGGCGGCGGATATAGTTTACGTATGCGCGGCTCTGGTCATAGGTCGTGCCGGGCAGTTGGCCACCAGCCAGTGCTTTTTTCACTTGTTCGCCCGTAAACTTCTGTCCCGTCGCGGTAAACGATCCTGCGGTGTCGGGGGTAACCAGCTTTCCAGTGGCATCAATATTCATGCCCGAACCATGCGGACCCGGGACAGGAATCTGGCAATTCAGCACAGAGCCGGCCGTTTGAGCAAGCGCGGGGCGCACTGTTACAATGGCAGATGCAGCGGCAGCCCCCAACATCAAAGCACGGCGGCTTGTCGGCAATTTCGTAACATTGTTCGGCAGGTTATCGTTCTGATTGTCCATTGCGATACTATTCCCAGAAAAAACTTAAAGCCCGCTTAGCAGAATTTCACACCACCGCCAGCAACAGCAAACGCCACGAAACCGCGCGTCCATTTACGGGACAACGCTAGCGGCAAAGACTAACAGCCTGCAAGTCATGACTGGTAAAATCCGATTGTGACAGCCATGTCATGTAACTGTCATTCTTCACCGCCAATCCGCAATCGAACCATGCGAGTCGATCCATGAACACATCCGCCGATCACAAGATGCTGGACCTGATGGTCCGACCCGCGTTGTTGTTGACTGACAACAAAATCGAACATGCCAATCCTGCTGCGCAGTTCATGCTTGGCGCGCATATCGAAGGGCAGGATATTCGTCTAGCGCTGCGCCATCCAAAAGTCGTTGCGCTGGTGCTTGGTAACATCCCGGGCAGCGTAAAGATTACCGGCCTTTCCACCGCAGGCAGCCTTTGGGAAGTGACGTGCCACGACCTTGATAATGACCGCCGCTTGGTGACGCTTGAGGATTTGTCGGTGCAGGTCAGCATCGCTCGCGCGCATGCCGATTTTGTTGCCAATGCCAGCCATGAACTGCGGACGCCTCTCGCCTCAGTGCTTGGCTATGTAGAAACGTTGAAGGACCCAAAGGCGGGCGAAGACACAGAAACGCGAAACCGCTTCCTCGACATTATCAAGCATGAGGCCGAACGGATGCACGCGCTGGTCGATGACCTGATGTCCTTGTCCCGCATTGAGGCGGTGAAGCACGAAGCACCTACTGATTTGATCGACATGATGACAGTCTGCCGCGAAGTCGCCGGTGAAGCCCGTGGTAAAATCGTTATCGAAGGCGTGGATGAACCAGCGACCATTTTGGGTGACCGTAGCCAGATGGCTCAAGTCATTCGCAATCTTGTCGATAATGCCGTGAAATACGGCGCATCCGATACTGACGTCATGGTTCGCATCGAAACCACATCGACGGGATGGCTGACTATCGAAATCGTGGATAAAGGCGATGGTATTTCGCCCGAACATTTGCCCCGGTTGACCGAACGTTTTTACCGCGTCGACGCCGGACGTAGCCGTAAAGTTGGCGGCACGGGCCTTGGCCTATCGATCGTCAAACACATCGTCGAGCGGCATCGCGGCCGTTTCGATATCCGCAGCAGAACAGGCGAAGGCACGACAGCATCGATCATGCTGCCGCTTGCAAAACCGCAATAGGAATTCATGCAATAATAACTGTCATTAAACTGTCACCACTTTGTAACATTGACGGTATCGACAGCATTGAGTCGAAAAAGGATAGGGAATATGAAACTTCGTAACACATTGATTGCAACAGCAATTTCTACGTTAGCACTGGCTGCATGCGGCGGCGGTGGATCATCGGGCGGGTCGCGCGATTCGGCTTGGGCCGTTGGCTCATCAACGGTCTATCACTTTGCAGCGGCAGTCGCCGAAGAAACTGCAAAAGGCGGTGTTAAAGCGCCTAAGATTGAACAGAATGGCACGGGCGCTGGCATGAAGCTGTTTTGCGCAGGCGTCGGATCGCAGCATCCAGACATCGCCAACGCATCGCGCCGTATGAAAAAATCGGAATTTGAAGATTGCGTCAAGAACAAGGTCGACAAAATCGTGGAAATTCAGGTCGGCCTTGACGGCATCGCCTTTGCCGAGGCCAAGGGTGGCCCCGACATGAAGCTCACGCCGGAAGATGTTTACAAAGCATTGGCCGCCAATCCGTTTGGAAAGCCCAATACCGCTAAGAACTGGAGCGATGTAAACGCTGCGCTTCCCGCCATCCCAATCCTTGTTTACGGCCCGCCATCCACATCGGGAACGCGCGATGCACTGGCCGAGTTGATCCTGACCAAAGGTTGCGAAACAAATGCCGAAATGAAAGCATTGAAAGACGCTGACAAAGATAAGCACAAGAAGGTCTGCACCGAAGTGCGCGAAGACGGTGCCTATGTCGATTCGGGCGAAGCTGACAATCTGATTGTTCAGAAAATCTCGCAGAACCCCAAAGCCATCGGCATTTTCGGCTTCTCTTTCCTTGAAGAAAATATGGATAAGCTGAAAGGTGTGCCAATGTCAGGCATAGCGCCAACCTATGCGACCATTTCCGACTTCACCTATCCCGGCGCCCGTCCGCTTTACATCTATGTGAAGCAAGCGCATTTGACCGCAGTGAGCGGCCTGAAGGCGTTTGTCGCTGAATGGGCGAAAAGCTGGGGACCAGACGGTTATCTGAAGAAAAAAGGTATGGTCATCGCGCCTGATGATGTTCGTGCAAAGAACGCGGCGGTTGCCAAGGACTTCACGTTGATGGACTCATCCGGCCTTAAATGAACTCGACTATCGTCCTTTTAGTGCTTTTGGCGCTGGCCGCAGCCGCATGGTTTGCGGCCCGTGCCAAAGCACGCGGGATGTTTACCGGACGGGGATCGCTCGCCGCTTTGCCCAGCTATCATGGTTGGCACATGGCGTTGTGGGTGTTGATCCCCGCCTTGGTTGGCTGGACATTGTGGAATGCGATTTCCCCGGGGTTTCTGTATTCGGCGATCCTTGCTGATCCGTCCGCATCGCTTTTGCCAGCAATGGATATGGAACGCGATGCAGTGATCGCAGAGGCAATGGCGGTTGCCGCGAATGACGGCTTTGGTGCTTTCCGCCCCGAAACATCCGCGATTGTTCCAGTAGTGCAAAGTCTGACCGCGAAATTTGCATGGATCGGTGCGGCGCTAAGCGCGATATTAGCTTTTGCAGGCGGCGCTTACGGATATACACGCATCACGGCCAGCTTCCCTGCCAGAACGCGTGTTGAGCGCGGAGTCTTAGCGTTACTGATGGCGGCATCATTCGTCGCGATCCTGACAACCGTGGGTATTGTCGGTTCGCTCATCTTTGAAACCGGTGTTTTCTTCAGCCAAGTTAGCCCCATAGACTTTCTGTTCGGGACAAACTGGGCTCCCGATCCTTTTGCAGCGGTAACACCGGAACTGGGCGAGAAGCTTGGGGCTGTTCCTTTGTTCTGGGGCACTTTGTTTATCGGTGCGATCCTTGCGATGATTATCGCTATTCCTTTCGGCTTGATGAGTGCGATTTACCTGACGCAATATGCCTCAGCCGGTTTTCGCCGCTGGGCCAAGCCTGCACTTGAAATTCTCGCTGGAGTCCCAACCGTAGTTTACGGCTACTTCGCCGCGCTGACCGTTGCGCCGATGGTCCGTGATTTTGCGACATCCATCGGCATCGAAAACGCCACTACAGAAAGCGCGCTTGCTGCGGGCCTCGTTATGGGCGTGATGATTATACCGTTTGTCTCCTCAATGGCCGACGATAGCATCGCCGCTGTTCCGCAATCGATGCGCGATGGCTCGCTGGCGATGGGCGCGACGAAATCGGAAACGATCAAGCGCGTGATGATACCCGCCGCGCTTCCCGGGATTGTGGCCGGCATCATGCTGGCGGTCAGCCGCGCGATTGGGGAAACGATGATCGTCTATATGGCGGCTGGCGCTGCTGCTAACCTATCAGCCAATCCCTTTGCCAGCATGACCACTGTAACATATCAAATCGCGCGTCTGCTTACCGGTGATGGCGATTTCGACCATCCTGCAACGCTTTCGGCTTTTGCTTTGGGGTTGGTGCTGTTCGTTGTAACCTTGGCGCTCAACATCGTGGCGCTGCGCGTCGTCAAACGCTATCGGGAAGCATATGAGTAGCTGGCACACCCCTGAAGCAGCGGCGCGTTTGAAAAAGCGCTACGCATCAGAGCGTAGGTTCAAAGCCTTTGGCTTTGCCGCGATTGCCATTTCGCTATCGTTCCTTGCGTTCTTGTTGTTCACAATGGTGAAAAATGGGGTTTCAGGGCTTGATTGGAATTTCCTGATCGGTGCCGATTCAACTAACCCCGATGATGCCGGAATCTGGGGTGCGTTCAAAGGCTCTCTGCTAACAATGGCGGTCACACTGGCGATATCCTTTCCACTGGGCGTGCTCTCGGCAATCTATCTCGAAGAATTCGCTCCGCGCAAAAAATGGGTCGATTGGGTTGAGGTATCGATCAACAATCTTGCGGCGGTCCCTTCGATCATCTTTGGCCTTTTGGGGCTTGCGATATTTATTCAGGTTATGGGCCTGCCGCGTTCTTCGGCTTTGGTTGGGGGGCTTACGCTCGCGCTGATGACGATGCCGGTGATCGTCATCTCGGGCCGAAACGCGATTAATGCTGTGCCGCCGTCTATTCGTGACGCTGCGCTGGCGGTTGGGGCCAGCCGCGTGCAGACAGTGTTCCACCATGTCCTGCCGCTTGCGCTTCCCGGCATATTGACTGGCACAATCATCGGCATGGCGCGTGCACTGGGCGAAACCGCACCGCTGCTGATTATCGGCATGCGCGTGTTCGCCGCCAGCCCGCCAGAGGGCGTGACTGACGCCTCATCCGTACTGCCGATGCAGATTTTCCTTTGGTCTGACGAGATCGATCAAGGTTTTATCCAAAACACATCCGCAGCGATCATTGTGCTGCTTGCCTTCCTTCTCGCGATGAATGGCCTTGCCATTTATTTGCGCAACAAATTTGAAACGCGTTGGTAGATCATGACTGAAACACAGACCGAAACGATCAAGATTTCCGCCCGCGACGTGTCGGTTTTCTACGGCACGAAAATGGCTATCGATAATGTGTCGATCGACATTGCGACCGAACACGTCACCGCCTTTATTGGGCCGTCAGGCTGCGGAAAATCGACATTCCTACGCGCGCTCAACCGCATGAACGATACGATCCCGACCTGCAAAGTCGTCGGCAATATCGAGCTTGATGGAGAGGACATCTATAACTCCGGCATGGATGTGGTGCAGCTGCGCGCGCGCGTCGGCATGGTCTTTCAAAAACCCAATCCTTTTCCCAAATCGATCTATGAAAATGTGGCGTACGGTCCGCGTATTCACGGCCTTGCCGCATCCAAGACCGATATGGACGCTATCGTTGAAAAATCGCTGCGCCGCGCCGGATTATGGGACGAAGTAAAGGACCGCTTGGCAGAGCCGGGGACTGCGCTTTCGGGCGGGCAGCAGCAACGGCTGTGCATTGCGCGTGCGATCGCCGTCAGCCCAGAGGTTATCCTGATGGATGAGCCATGCTCCGCGCTCGATCCAATTGCGACTGCACGCATCGAGGAGCTGATCGACGAGCTGAAGGGCCGCTATGCCATCGTCATCGTTACGCACTCGATGCAACAGGCCGCACGCGTATCGCAACGCACCGCATTTTTCCACATGGGAACAATGGTCGAGTATGGCGACACATCTGACATCTTTACCAATCCGCGCGAAACGCGCACCAAGGATTATATTACGGGCCGTTACGGCTAGGAGTATTGTAGAATGGCCGAGAACCACACCGTCAAGGCGTTTGACAATGAAATCACTCAGCTTCGCGGCCTAATTGCCGAGATGGGCGGACTTGCCGAAACTGCGATTGCGCGAGCGATTGAAGCGCTTGTCAGGCATGATGAAGAACTTGGACAACGTGTGGTTGCTGACGACGCGAAATTGGACGCGTTAGAAGCTGAGGTCGATCAGTTGGCGGTGCGCATTATCGCTTTGCGCGCACCGATGGCAGACGATCTGCGTGATGTGATCGCAGCGCTCAAAATTTCCGGCGTGGTCGAACGCATCGGTGATTATGCAAAAAACATCGCCAAACGCGTCGGCGAGATTGAACGGCAGAAAAATTTTGAGCCGCTGACGCTGATTCCTGCGATGGCAGAAATCGCGCAAGGTATGGTCCGCGATGTCCTTAACGCCTTTGCCGCGCGCGATCAGCACATGGCGGTAAATGTCATCGAGCGCGATGAAAAGTTGGATAATTTCTATGATTCGATTTTCCGGAATCTGGTCGCGCACATGATGGAAAATCCGGCCACAATCAGCAGCGCGGCGCAGCTGTTGTTCGTCGCGCGCAATCTGGAACGCATTGGCGACCACGCCACCAATGTCGCCGAAATGGTCTATTACGCCGAAACCGGTGCGTATTTGGCCGACCGTAACAAGATGGATTGATAGCGCCCATGAAACCCCGTCTATTGATCGTCGAAGACGATGCAGCTTTGTCGGAATTGCTTGTCTGGCAGTTCCAAAATGCAGGCTATGAAGTCGAGCAAACGCCCGATGGCGACGAGGCGTTGCTGATGGCCGCTGAACATGCGCCCGATGTGATTATCCTTGATTGGATGATTGAGCAGGTTCCCGGCATCGAAGTGTGTCGCCGCCTGCGCCGCTTGCCTGAAACAGCACAGATACCGATCATCATGTTGACTGCGCGCAGTGCCGAGGAGGACCGGATTCGCGGGCTTGAAACAGGGGCCGACGATTATGTCACAAAGCCGTTTAGCCCGCGCGAATTGGTCGCGCGCGTGCATGCATTGCTCCGCCGGTCTAAGCCTGCAGCAACTGGACAGGTGTTAAGCTTCCAAGAAGTGCATCTCGACCCGGTTGCGCACCGCGTAACCTCTGGCGGGCAACCGGTGGATATGGGGCCAACCGAGTTCAGACTGCTCCGCTATTTCCTGGAACGTCCACGCCGCGTGCTATCACGCGCGCAGCTGATCGACGGTGTGTGGAATCGCGATGCCGAGATTGATGAACGCACCGTCGATGTCCATGTCGGTCGCCTTCGTAAAGCGTTGAAAACCGGCTTAGCTGGCGACCCTATTAGGACCGTGCGTTCAGAGGGCTATTCGCTCGATAAGAAATAGGCGGCGACAGACTGTCCGCCGCTGTCTATCCTTAAAACTCCACTTGCATCCGTGCTTGGAACACATTGACGCCGTAGCTACGCACATCGACCGGATCGAGCGAGGTTGGATCCACCAACGCTGCAAGCGGGCCACCAGAAATATCGGCATGGCTGTAATTGAACATGAACCGCACATAGTCGATCGGATACCAATTTAGCCCAACCAAATAGCTTGTCTGCGTTCCACCACGCGCAAGCCGAGCGTTCTGTGCGGCAAGGCTCGTTGCTCCATTGGCAAAATTGTTAGTCAAACCATTTTTCACCGCGGGATCGTCAAGGTCGACATAATCAATTCGGCCAGAAATCTGGAATGCGCCGCTGCCTCCTGCACTAACGGGATTTTTCACCTTGGTTCGGTTCCACACACCTTCGCCATGTTTATATCCGCGCGTCTCGCCCGTCAGGAAATAGCCAACCTCGCCATAGGCCCCGAAAAAGCCGGGATTTGATGTGGGCGTAACCGCCAGATTGCCGCCGCTGAACACATCCAATCCAGTGGCCAGGTCGCCAGCATTATAGCTGTTGGCTTTCAACCACTGCGCTTCGCCCGCAAAATACAGGCTGTCAAAAATGCCAGCCGCTTCAATGCCCAAGATTTGGTCGCTTTTTGCCGCGAAACTTCCCGTATCGATAAAGCGCACATCGGTCAGCTGTGTATTCGGGCGCGCGCGATATCGGGCCAGCTGGTTTGTTGAAGGCATGTTGACGCCGGTGGATGTCACACCGCCCGCGTTCGACGCAAAATTGCGGTATTGATAGCCAAGCCCAAGGTGCAACTGGCCGCCCAGCGCCTTTGGTGCGTAAACAAGCCGTCCGGCACCGATCCAGCCATTATTGTCGAAACCACTGTCGATGCTATGCGCGGCAAACAATGCTGTTTCGAGACGAACATCCTTATTTTTGCTCAGCCATGCCACCGCTGCACCTAGCCTGCGGCTGTTCGAAAATGCATCGTTAAACGCTGCGCGTTCGATAAAGCTGCTGTTGTTGGAACTGGTGATCTGTTCCAGCCCGCTCAGCGTATCGAAATTGCCCAATCGGATAGTGACCGGCGACTTGCCAGGCGTATAACTCAAAAAAGCTTCGCCAAAGCTGACCGCGCTATTGGCAAAATCCACCTCAATCTTATAGCCAAAGCCGCCGGGCATTGTCCCTTCGCCACCCAAACGCACGCGCCGAACACGGCTGTTAAAGCCTAGATTGCGCGTGGTTGCCAAAGCGCCGGGGATGCTAACATTACCGGCATCGAAATGGATCCGTCCGCGTGGCTTAAAACTCCAACCATCGGCGTTCGATATTTCAGGCGAACCTTTGAATTTAATTTCCGGGCCGCCCTTTTTTTCTGAGGTGGGAGCTACTGGCGATGGCGCTGCAACAGGGGCAGCTGCAACGGCATCAAGCTTTGCCGAAATAGCTGCCAGTTGCTGCTTCAACGCGGCGACTTCTGCCCGCAGTGCCTCCATCTCGGCATCGCTTGTTTCCGCAAACGCAGGCGTTGCGGCCAATGCGCTCGCAGCCATTAATGTGGCGAGGAATGCTATTTTTGCTGTGCGCATTTTTTTCGGGTCCCGGCTAGGTATTTGAGCAGACGTTGCTCCATGACTACATTTTAATGACAGTTAAATGACAATCACGCGTATTTTTTGTTACAGTTTATATTCAAGCGCTCAAACGTGCAAAACTCCAAGTGAGATGAGGCGATGCTTTACGCTTGCGTAAACGTAAAGGCCATGCCAATCCCCGCGCAAATTTCGACAAGAGTCGCCGCAGGGCGACCTTAGCTAACACCACTCTGGAGATATTATATGACCATCAGCTTCAAAGACAAAGTCGCCATTGTAACCGGTGCAGGCGGCGGTTTGGGTCGCGCTTATGCGTTGGAGCTCGCCAAGCGCGGTGCCAAAGTTGTGGTCAATGATCTGGGCGGAACGCGCGACGGCACTGGCCATTCGGATGCTGCATTAACAGTCGTTGAGGAAATCAAAGCCGCTGGCGGCGAAGCGATGTCGAACGGCGGCAGCGTGACCGAATATGAACAGATGGTCGAAATGGTCGCAAAGACAAAAGAAGCTTGGGGCGGCGTTCATATCTTGATTAACAACGCTGGCATTTTGCGTGACAAAAGCTTTACGAAGATGGAAATCGCCGATTTCAAACTGGTCGTTGATGTTCACCTGAACGGATCGGCCAATTGCACCAAAGCCGTCTGGGATATGATGCGCGAACAAAACTATGGCCGTATCCTGATGACCGCATCGTCCACCGGGCTTTATGGCAATTTCGGCCAAGCCAATTACGGCGCGGCAAAGCTGGGGCTTGCTGGCCTGACCAAGACACTGCACCTTGAAGGAGCAAAGTATAACGTCAAATGCAACTCGATTGCCCCGATTGCAGCAACTCGTATGACCGAAGACATTTTGCCACCCGCGGCCTTCGCCATGTTTGATCCGGTTAATGTTGTGCCAGCGGCGTTGTTCCTAGTTTCCGAAGATGCGCCGTCCAACGTCATCATGGGCGCAGGGGCCGGTTTTTTCCACACCGCACATGTCACCATGACGCAAGGCACGCTGCTTTCCGGCGATGACCTGTCCCCCGAAGGCGTCGCCGCCAATTTCGCTGCAATCAGCGACCGTGCGGGCGAAACTGTGCCCCAGACCGGCGGCGAGCAGTCGATGCAAGCGATGAAGCTGATCCAGGCTGCGGCTGGCAGCTAAGCGATACTGCCCGTCGATCCACAATTCATGATTCCATAGCTTTTGAGAATTTATACCTAAAAGCCGTGGTGAAAAGTATTGGTTAACCGCTTGGTGATAAAGCGGTGGCGGATGTATGACCAGATACGCCTATTAAAGCCGCTCTTTTGGGTGCTTGCGGCAGCTATTTTGCTGTGTGGGATGGTGGCTAAGCCAGCATTTGCGCAATCCTGTGCGCCTGCAACAACGCAAGGTTCGGCGCCCGCTGGCTGGGAAACCTATTGTTGGCTGGACCTTGCCACCTATAACGATGTAACTGCGCGCTCCGCCGCCGGACAAAATTTTGTGATCCCGTTGACCGACGGATCGACGTTGAATTTCAACCTGAAGGTAACGCCAACAACCGCGACCGCATTCCGGTCAACCGCTGCGCCGTCTTGGACAGGGGCCGCAGTGGGTAACACGGCCTTTTTGGGCATACCGGGACGACCGATATTATACACCGATAGTGCGGGTCCAAAGTCGATCACGTTTTCGTCGATATCGATTACACCTGCGCCTGGAGCACCAGCCGTATCGACTTATTCGTTTGTCGCTGCCGATGCAGAATCGACCAACAATGGCGAGAACCTGCAATTTGTGACTAATGGCGGCAATTGGACAATCCTAGATCAGGTCGATCCGATATCAGGCAGCACCTATCCCACGATTTCGGGCGTTGGGACCAATACGTTCACCGAAACCGGTGTCGCAGGAACCGTTGGCGGATATATCGTTGGATCAACCAGCCCGACAACTGTCACCGCAAATATGCAAGCAGGCGGCTTGCAAGGCGCGATGTTTGCTGTGCGGTTCGCCTCGATGCGATTGCGCAAAACCATCGTCGGCGCGCGCGTTGACCCGACCGATCAGTTCAATTTCCGGGTGACGTCAACCTCGTCGGGAACGGTGCTGGCAAGCGGTGCGACAAGTGGCACGGGCAATGGTCCGTTTAGCTCGACGCCGTTATCGCTCGCCTCTGGCCTGGGCCTGACGTTATCGGAGGCAATGGCAACCGGCAGTGCTAGTCCGCTGTCGAAATATGAAGGGCGGTTGACGTGTACCAACAGCAACACGGGCTCAACAACATCGTTGCCCAGCAATGTGGTGACAGCATCCTATAATTTTGGTGCACTGCAGTTTGGTGATACGGTCATCTGCACTTTTACAAATACCGCTTTTCCGCATATCCGGGTGTTAAAAGCACTCACCAACAACAGGCGGTTTGCAACGGACCAATTTACTGTCCGCATCAATCAGGGCAGCACCGTTGTTGCCTCTTCAACAACAACCGGAACGGGCAATATTGTGACCGGCGGCAATACTGGGTTGGTGCAGCTTTCAGCAGCAACCGCCTATACGCTCGACGAAATCATGCCCAGCCCCGGCAGCCTGTCGCAATACACAAGGTCAATGGCTTGCACCAACGCGACCAATGGCGTCACCACGAGCTTTCCCACATCGATGCCAGGCACGATAACGCCGGTTATGGGTGATGTGATCACCTGCACGATTACCAACACCGCGACCGCAGCGAATGCCCGGCTGGAGGTTACAAAAACCTCAGCCGTTTTGTTAGATGGCGTCAGCACAGCTAATTTCAAAAGCATCCCGGGTGCGCGTGTGCGCTATACAATCACAGTATCGAACACCGGAAATCTGCCGGTGGATGCCAACACGATTATCATTGCAGATCCATTCCCGCCCGATTTTACGATGGATGCGTCCACACCGATGACAATGACGGTCGGTAACAGCGGGCTGAACGCATTTAATCAGGCGACAATGGTTACGTATTCAAGCCAAGCCAGTGGCGGCGCGCCCTACACCGCGCCGCTTGGCAGCGGATTTAACACAGCGATTACTGGCCTGCGCTTTCAGCCCAGCGGAACTATGGCCGCTGCTACAGCAGGTGGACCCGCTACATTTTCGTTCACATTTACCGGTCGCGTTGATTAGGGCCGGTATTTCCGCTCCGCGTGCTTTAGCGCATCGGCCCATTCGAAATGCACGGGTTTGTACTGGCCAGCCACATACAGCTTCATCTGATCGGTATAATGCGGGGACTCTGGCCGATTAGTTGCCGCGCCATAAGGTTGAATCGATTCCGACAGCACGCCCCCAGACTTGTCCCAGCGCACAAGCATGATGAAGCTGTCTCCGTGACGGACGCGGAACTTGCCGTCTGGCTGATCGCGGTCCCACATTGTTGTCGCGCGTAGCACGTCAGTTCCACCCAAAAGGGGCAGATCAACTTTGCCGCGCCGCAGCCGCTGGATATAGCCAAGAGCTGGATCAAGGCGACCGAAACGCTTAGTGAATTCATCGACAACCTCTTGCAACGTTGCGCGCGCATCGGGCAGTGGTTCACCGCGATAACTGGCGCGGGCGGCTTGGCGGATTAGGCCCTCTGCCAATGCATCGGCGCGGCCTTTGCCATCGCTTGACCAATCCCATTCGCGGAGCAGTTTTTGTGCCTCGGCCAGTTTCGGCGATTTGCTTGTGTCCACCGCAAGCAGGTTTTCCATCCAACCACTGACCCAGCCGGCCTTTGCGTACCGCGTGTTCATTTTGATCGCGATCAGCTCTTCGGGCGTGATAGAACTATCCGCCATCATCAAGGCAGTCCCCTGCAACCCGCGATTGGTCATACCCAATTCGACGCCCAGATAGGGCGAGGTTTTCAGCGGATCGATTTCTGACCCCGGTCCTGCGGCGAGATACGGCGTGTTATTGGCATTTTGCACAAAGCCTGATGCCGGGCTGACGATTTTGGGATATTGATCGAACCCAACTGGCCCCTTCCATACTGGCGCAGATGTGTCGCCGGGCAGGATTTTGGTATAATCAAATCCCGGTTTCCGATCGGGGAACAGCGCGTTGTAGACATAAGCCACGCGCCCGGTCTTATCGGCATAGATAAAGTTGGTGGCGGTAATGCCGCCAGTGGACATCGACTTGGTCCACTCGTCCCAATTGGTCGCTTTTGTGTTGCGATGATATTGCTCGACCGCTTTCACATTGTCGATACCAGCATAGCGGATCGCAAAGCTGCCTTTGTCGTTTTTGATCACAGGGCCGTGGATAGAACGGTAAAAGCTTTGCGGCACAGGCACAGTGAACCAGCCGAATTTGACCGGCAGCCAAACACGATGTTCCTGCAACGGCAACCATTTGTTATCGTAACGGTATTTGTCGCCTGCTTCGTTCAGGACGAGCTTGTAAATATCGACCAGATCGGGCCGATTGACGGTGTTGGTCCAGCCAAGATTGCGGTTATGGCCGAGCAAAATGAACGGCGATCCCGGGAATAAAGCCCCCGCCATATCCAGCCCCTCGCCCGAATGTGTTACTGCTTCATACCAAGCGACTTGTCCCTCAAGCGGTTGGTGGGAGTTAGAGATCAGCCAGGTTTTGCCGTCTGCCATGCGGCCGGGCGCGACAGCCCAAGCGTTCGACCCGTTCATATCGGCGTCCTTGCCCAGCGGGTTCATCGGCGCCGCACTTTCGCGCGGCAGCGGTTTGCCCTCAACCAGTTTGCCGATGTAATTGTCTAGCCCATAGAAAAATGGCGCGCGCAGGACGAAGCCAGCAACAATGTCTTTTCCGCTAACAGGAAACAGTTTCGACATCCGGATTTCGCCCGGATGTTTATGGGCATAATGATTAAGCCCAGCGGCATAGCCATCGAGGATCGCGCGCACATCCGCTGGAATTTCTGCATAGCGTCGGTTGACTGTGTCGCGGACGCCGAGCAGGTTGAACGCATAGTCGATCTTAGCACCGTCCGAGCCAATCATCGCACCATAGCGCCCCCGCGCCATCGACACGACTTCTTGAATAGTCGCAAAATCATCCTCGCTATGCGCAAAGGCGAGGCCATACGCAGCATCTGCATCGGTTTTGCCATTGATATGCGGCACACCAAATTCGTCGCGGACGATTTCGACATCATAGGTGCGTTTGGCGGGGGCCGCTTGATCTGATGCGGACAGCGGCTCCCACACCAATCCCGCAACCGCCACTGCGGCCACCACCGCTAAAGACACCCCAACCCAACGCCGCATAAATCTCTCCATTCTCTAGTTGCCACTTTGCTAGCAACTCCCACTCGTCCTGTCGCGCACTATGCTGGTCGTTTTCGAAATCGGCAAATTGGATTGACGGATGCGGTGCAATCCGCAACGCTGCTGGCATAAAAAATCAGGAGAGCCCATGTCAATTCTTCCCCGCATACTGCTGCTTGCTGCACTGCCGATGGTCGTTGGTGCGACCGATGCGCCCGCCGAAATCATCACACCAGAATCGATGCGTGCACATGTCGAGTTTTTGGCGAGCGACGCGCTTGAAGGGCGCGAAACCGGCACCCGTGGTTACGACATCGCCGCTGAATATGTCGCCACCCGTTTCCGTGCGATGGGATTGCAGCCAGTATCTGACAAAGGCTGGTTTCAACAGGTTCCTTTCAACGCCAATTTAGTCGATGAAAAAACCGCGAAGTTTTCGATCAACGGCCGCGATTTTGCCTTGCGCCAAGATGTCCGTTTTGGTCCGGCACGCAAAAGCGGCACCGAAGCCATGCAAGGCGATGTGGTCTTTGCAGGCTTTGGCATAGATGACCCCAAAAATGGCCAAACCGATTATAAAGGCATCGACGCCAAGGGCAAAATCGTCGCGGTCCTATCCGGCTTTCCCAAAGGCATGCCAAGCGACATCGGCGCGCATTATGGGCGGAGCAAAGCCAAAATGGCCGAGGCACAAGGGGCTATAGGCGTGATCACCATCCGCACGTTGGAGACCGAACGCACCCGTCCCTGGGTTCGAACTTTGAACGACCCACAGCATCCATCAATGGGTTGGTCAATGCCCGATGGCAGCAGCTTCGACGAAGCCCCCGCAATCCAATTTTCCGCGCAACTGGGCGATGCAGCGGCGGAAGAACTGTTTAAAACCGCGCCAAAGAATCTCGCTGCTATTCTCGCCGAAGCAGACAAGGATAAAGGCCGTCCCAAAGGCTTTAAGCTGAAAGCCAATGCCAAGATTGAGCGCACGACCAGCTCGGCGACTGTCACCAGCCCCAATGTCATCGGCATGATCCCGGGATCGGACCCTGCCTTGGCGGGGGAATATGTGCTGTTAATGGCGCATCTCGACCACAATGGTGTCGAGGCGTCCAAAGAGGGTGACAAGATTTACAACGGCGCGATGGACAATGCTTCGGGCACAGCGACTTTGCTGGAAGCTGCACGAGCCCTTGCAAGCGGACCAACGCTACGCCGGACAGTGATTTTTGCGGCGGTGACGGCCGAAGAACGCGGTCTTTTGGGTTCCGATTATCTCGCGCGTCATCCGGTGACGGCGGGCGGCACAGTCGTCGCTGTTGTCAATCTGGATATGCCGATTTTGCTGTATGATTTTCAGGATGTCGTCGCCTTTGGTGCCGAGCATTCCACGATGGGCGATGCGGTGGCGCGTGCAGCGGCGACGCAAGGCGTCAGCCTATCCCCCGACCCGATCCCCGCCGAAGGGATTTTCACACGGTCGGACCATTATAGTTTTGTCAAACAAGGCGTGCCTTCGGTGTTTCTGATCACCGGATTCAAAAATGGTGGGGAAAAGCAATTTCAGGATTTCCTGAAAACGCATTATCACAAAGTCAGCGACGATCTGGCGTTACCGTTCGACTGGAATGCCGCTGCCAAATTTGCGCGATTGAATACGGCAATAGCAGCGGAAATCGCCAATGCACCGGCTGCGCCGCTTTGGTATTCGGACAGCTTTTTTGGCAAGACCTTTGCTCCGGCGGCCATGAAAGCGGAGAGGGCGAAGCCTTAAAGTGTCATCAAATTGGGTTGTTTGATACCGTTAGTGCTGAGCTTGTCGAAGCACGTCTATCCGTACCGCAGGACGCCGTTGGCCTATGGCCAGCTACGCTACCGACAGGCTCAGGGCTAACGGTTTATTTCGATTCCGCACCGCGTCATCCTCCAATCATCGCGCGTAAATCCGCAATCAAATTGGCTTCCTCTGCTGGCTTGTCCGTGCGGATACGGCTGATGCGGGGGAAGCGCATGGCGATGCCGGATTTGTGGCGTTTGCTGTCTTGCACCGCGTCAAAGGCGACTTCGAAGACAAAGCTTTTTTCGACCTCTCGCACCGGGCCGAACCGCGCGGTGGTATTTTTGCGGACGAAGCTATCGATCGATTTGAGTTCCTCGTCGGTGAAGCCAGAATAGGCTTTGCCAACCGGAAGCAATTCTCCGCCCTGCGCCGGGTCCGCTGTCCAGCAGCCAAAGGTATAGTCCGAATAAAAGCTTGACCGTTTGCCAGACCCCCGCTGCGCATACATTAACACGCAGTCGGCCACCAAAGGATCGCGTTTCCATTTATACCATTGGCCCACACGTCGCCCCGCGATGTAAAGGCTGTCGCGGCGTTTCAACATCACGCCTTCGATGGCAGCATCGCGCGCTTGGCTGCGGATTTCGGCGAGCGCTTCGAAATCGGATGCTTCGATCAATTGCGATAGATCGAACCGGTCGGCTGGGAGTTGCGGCATCGCCGCCTCCAGCCGTGTCCGCCGCTCACTCCAAGGCAAACCCCGCAAATCGTCTGTGCCATCAAACAATATGTCATACAGCCGGACAAAGGCGGGAGCCTCGGCCAGCATCTTTGCCGAGACCGTCTTGCGCCCCAGCCGTTGTTGCAACGCGTTAAAGCTGGCCGCACCACCGTCCTCGCCGCCCTGATGCGCGCCGCGGACCAACAGCTCACCGTCGACCACGCCTTGCCATGTCAGGCCTGCGCCGATTTCGGGAAACGCGCGCGTAATCTCCTCACCCCCGCGCGAATATATCCGCACTTCGCCGCCAATGTGGACGATCTGCACTCTGATCCCGTCCCATTTCCATTCAGCGGCATAGTCGGCCAACTCGACTGTGTTATCCTCCAGCGGATGCGCCAGCATGAACGGGCGGAAGATTGGCAGGTTGGTGGAATCGGGCTTGGCAATCCGCCCCTCGGCCCATTCAAAAAGTTCTGAATAAGGCGGCTGCAACGCGTGCCAGACTTCCTCGACATCATCGAGTTCCAGCGCAAATGCCTGTGCCAACGCCGTTTTAGCCAACCGCGCCGAAACGCCAACCCGCATCGCGCCGGTGGCGAGCTTTAACAAAGCGAACCGGCCATTAGGATCGAGCCGGTCGAGCAATTGTGCCAGTTCTACGCCCACCGTTGCACGCGTCATCGCGGCCAGTTCGGAAACCGCTTCGCTCACTGTCGGCGGCGCGTTGTCGGTAGGTTGCGGGGGCCACATCAGGCTGATCGTCTCCGCTGTATCGCCAACAAAATCCCGCGATAGGGCAAACAGCACCGGATCGACGCGTGTCACCGCAAGCGCGCGGATAGTCCCGGCCTTCACCGCCGGAAAATCCAATCCGTCGGTCAATGCCGCCAACGCCCAGCCGCGATCCGGATCGGGCGTCACGCGCAAATAATCCGCAATCAAAGCTAGCTTTCCGTTGCGCGAACGGGTGTAAATCAGCGCGTCGATCAAGGCGGAGAAGCGCTCCATCAGCTTTCTTCATCCTCTTCCCGCCCGACCAGTTCCAACGCCCGCGCCTTTAACTGGTGCAGCTCACACCAATGCAGCAACGCTTCTTCGCGGCCATGCGTAATCCATGTTTCAGATGGCCGCAGCTCTCGGATTGTATCGGTTAGCTCAGTCCAGTCGCAATGGTCGGAGATGATCAACGGCAGTTCAACATTGCGCTGCACCGCCCGTTGCCGCACGCGCATCCAGCCAGAGGCTATTGCGGTGATTGGGTCGGGCAGTCGCCTGCTCCATCGGTCATTCAACGCAGACGGAGGCGCAAGGATGATGGACCCTCTCAGCGCCTCTTTGGGCATCCCGGCGGCGTGGGCCAAGGCTCCCAGTTCGACACCGTGTTCGGCGTATAAGTCGCACATCTTTGCCAAAGCGCCGTGCAGATAGATAGTGTCGTGATGCCCTGCGATCCGCAGTTCAGCAATCACCCGCTGCGCTTTGCCCAGCGCATAGGCGCCAACGAGAACACACCGGTCTGGGTTAGCCGCTAAGGTATCAATCACTTTGGCAATCTCGCTAGTAATCGGCGGATGGATAAAAATCGGCAAGCCAAATGTCGCCTCAGTAATCAGCACGTCACACGCCACTGGTTCAAAAGGTGCACAGGTCGGGTCGAGGCGGCGTTTATAGTCACCGGTGACAACCACCCGCTCCCCCGCGCGTTCCAGCAATATCTGCGCGGAACCCAGCACATGCCCGGCGGGATGCCAGCTGGCGGTAATGCCGCCGCCGATATCCACTGCATCGCCATAGACCATCGGGATATTAGTCCCTGCCTCACCATAGCGCAGCTTCATGATCGCCAGCGTCTCCGGCGTTGCCCACACGCTTTGATGGCCACCGCGCGCATGATCTGCATGGCCGTGCGTGACCAATGCCCGTTCCACCGCGCGCGATGGATCGATCCAGCAATCGGCCAGCGGCAGATATATCCCATGCGGGTGCGGCGTAATCCAATCAATCATGCTTTATAGATAAGGCGCACTGCCCAAAAATCCACCCAGCCAAAACCCGCGTCCCTTGCACAAAAGGCACAAGCCACTACCTGTATTACTGACATACGACAGGGACGAATTATGAACCTCGAAAAATTCACTGACCGCGCCAAAGGCTTT
>JANMGR010000014.1:0-42547 GCA_031374785.1 Sphingomonadales bacterium
GCGAAGGCGGGAATCCATCACCCTCACTATTCCGACAACGCAAACTCGTTTGATAAACTCGACTTCCGGTGATGGATTCCCGCCTTCGCGGGACTGACGAGGTTTTAGGGTTTGTTGCTTAAGTAAATCAAACTTTACGCCTTCAACTTCCACCCAGACCGCAACAGAAAATACGTCCCAACCCCCAGCACCACATTCACAGCCAGCAACACTAACCCACCCAGCCAGATATTCGAATCCGTCGTCCCCAAAAATCCATAGCGGAAACCAGAGATGATATAGAAAAACGGATTGGCATGGCTGATAACCTGAAACGCCGGAGCGAGCCGGTCGACCGAATAAAACGTCCCTGACAACAACGACAAAGGCGCAATGACAAAATTGGTCACCGCAGCATTGTGATCGAACTTCTCAGCCCAAATCGACGTTAGTATCCCCAGAAAAGCAACAAATACTGAACCCATCAGGCCAAACCACAACGCCACAAAAGGTGCCCTTAGCGTAACATGCACACCCGGCCAGAACAGCATCACCAACCAAACTGCGCCGCCAACAAAGAATGCGCGCGTCACCGCCGCCCCGACCATCGCCACAATCAGTTCCAGATTCGACAAAGGCGGCATCAAATAATCAACGATCGTCCCCTGAATTTTGCCAACCAGCAATGAAAAACTACTGTTAGCAAATGCGTTTTGGATCATCGCCATTGCTATCAAGCCCGGCGCAATAAAATCAGGGAATGGCACATTCATCACCGTCGCCCCGCCGCGCCCAAGCGCCACAGTGAAGATCACCAAAAACAGCAAAGTCGTGATCGCTGGACCCCAGATTGTCTGCAATTGCACCTTCATGAAACGGCGGACTTCTTTCAGATACAGCGTTTTCAGCCCCACCCAATTGACCCCTTCGATGATGCGTGGAGGCTGGGCCACTTGTGAAACGGCAACGGGTTCACTAGATTGTGTCTGGATAGTCATCGCATTATCGACTATCGGCTTGCGCTTGGCACGGCAAGTCGCTTTTGCTTTCGGGCGATAAAGCCCAAGAGCACAGCGCGTTAATCAGATATTTGGAGCAAGCATGTCCTGGACCGATGAGCGGATCGACCGCCTGAAAACAATGTGGGAAAACGGCTTGACCGCTAGCCAGATTGCCGAAGATTTAGGCGGCGTCAGCCGCAACGCCGTGATCGGCAAAGCGCATCGCCTTGGCCTGAAGTCGCGTCCATCGCCTGTGAAATCCAACGATGCGGACAAACCAGCGGCGGCAGCGAAGCCAAAGGCAAAGCTGATTGAAAAGGCTGCACCGCCACGCGCTGCGGCTCCTGCTGCGCCTAACGAGCGCACAAGCGAGCGCGTTATGACGACTGCGCCACTGACTATTCAAGTCGCGCCGCACACACCGCGTTCTGACCTGCCCAAAATCGTGTCGATCGGACCCGGCGGATTTATGCGCCAAGGCCCGGGCGATCAGCAAGCGCCGATTCCACCCGCACCGCCGCGCCGTTTGGTTCCGGCCAAGCCGAGTGCCGAAATATCTGGAAAGACCAGCCTGCTGGATTTGAATGAAAAGGTTTGCCGCTGGCCGATGGGTCATCCCGGCGAGCCTGATTTCCATTTCTGTGGCGTAGCGGTGAACCCGGGCTTCCCATATTGTGTTGAGCATTGCGGCCGTGCGTATCAAGCGCAATTGCCACGCGGCGTGCGCCGTGCACCTCCGCCGATGCCTTTCGGTGGGCCCAGGGTTAGATAAGGGCGTTCGCTAAATTTCAAAACGCTTAGGTATAAAACCGTTAGCCCTGAGCCTGTCGGAAGCGAAGCTGGCCGGAGGCCAACGGCATCGCACGACGTAGCGCCACATTCGAGAACGTCCTTCGACAGGCTCAGGACTAACGGTTGTGAGTTGTAGCGACGGGATATCCACAGCCGATTCAGTTCCGAATCGTATCGCGCTTGCACCGCTGACTCCGGCGTGGCTATAGCATCCGCATGAGTGATGACCTGTTTGGCGGCGCACCTCCCGCCGGTTCTGATTCCAGCGGATATGACGCTTCCACCATTGAGGTTTTGGAAGGGTTAGAGCCTGTCCGGCGTCGTCCGGGCATGTATATCGGCGGTATCGACGAACGCGCGTTGCATCACCTCGCCGCCGAAGTCCTTGATAACAGCATGGATGAAGCGGTCGCTGGCCATGCCTCGCGAATTGAGATGAACCTGGGCGTGGGCAACCGCCTGACCGTCAGTGATAATGGTCGCGGTATCCCAGTTGATCCGCATCCGAAATTCCCCGGCAAGTCGGCGCTAGAGGTAATCATGACGACACTGCATTCGGGCGGTAAGTTTGAAGGCAAAGCTTACGCGACTTCAGGGGGCTTGCACGGCGTTGGCGTTTCGGTGGTGAATGCGTTGTCGACGGACACTGTAGTTGAGGTTGCGCGCAATAAGCAGCTCTATCGCCAAAGCTTTTCGCAAGGGCTGGCTTTAGGCGGGCTGGAGGAACTGGGACCAACGCCCAACCGACGCGGCACATCGATTGCGTTCACCCCTGACCTCGAGATTTTCGGCGCGGATGCAAAGTTTAAGCCAGCGCGGCTGTTTAAGCTGGCGCGGTCGAAAGCGTATCTGTTTGCGGGCGTAGAGATCCGCTGGAAATGCGATCCAGAACTCGCCAGCGACGATGTGCCAGCCGAGGCCGTGTTCCAATTCCCCGGCGGGCTGGCCGATCATCTGAAAGAACAACTCGGCACGCGCAATTGCGTGACCACCGATTTCTTCCACGGCAGCCAAGCCTTCCCCGCCAATGAAGCGGGCGTCAGCCAAGGGCGGGTCGAATGGGCGGTGGCTTGGCCGCTCTATTCCGACGGGTCGTATAGCTGGTATTGCAACACTATCCCCACCCCCGATGGCGGCACGCATGAAGCAGGTATCCGCGCTGCGCTGACCAAAGGCCTGCGCGCATTTGGCGAAATCATCGGCAACAAAAAAGCCGCACAGATTACTGCCGAGGATATTTTCAACGAAGCCGAGTTAATGCTGTCGGTCTTTATCCGCGAGCCGCAGTTTCAAAGCCAAACCAAGGACCGGCTGACTTCGCCCGAGGCTGCGCGGCTGGTTGAAAACGCGGTGCGTGACCATTTTGATCACTTCCTTGCCGACAATATGGAACGCGGCAAAGCGATGCTGGGCTTCATTTTGGAAAAGGTCGAGGACCGGCTAAAGCGTAAGGCAGAACGCGAAGTTAAACGCAAAACCGCGACCAGCGGCAAAAAAGTCCGCCTGCCCGGCAAGCTGACCGATTGTTCGTCGGACGATCCAGCGGGAACCGAATTGTTCATCGTCGAAGGCGACAGCGCGGGCGGCAGCGCAAAACAAGCGCGTGATCGCAAGACGCAAGCGATCCTTCCGATCCGCGGTAAAATCCTGAATGTCGCCAGCGCAACGAACGAAAAAATCCGCGCCAATGCCGAAATCGCTGATCTTGCGCTGGCGCTTGGCTGTGGGATGCGCAAGGATTGCGATCCGGACAATCTGCGTTACGACCGCGTCATCATCATGACCGACGCCGATGTTGACGGCGCGCACATCGCCACGTTGCTGATGACATTTTTCTTTCAGGAAATGGGGCCAATCGTTGAGCGCGGCCATTTGTACCTCGCCCGCCCGCCGCTGTATCGCCTAACCAGCGGCAGCCAAAGCGCCTATGCGCAGGATGAGGCGGAACGCGCCGAGCTGGAAGCGACCCTGTTTAAGGGCAAAAACGTCGATGTCGGACGCTTTAAGGGGCTGGGCGAAATGAACCCGTCGCAACTACGCGAAACGACGATGGACCCGAAAAGCCGGTCGCTGATCCGCATCACTTTGCCGCATGAATATCAACGCCAACAGGCTGTGAAAGACCGCGTCGAGCAGCTGATGGGCAAAAGCCCAGAAGCGCGCTATCGCTTTATTCAGGAACATGCGACAACGCTGGATGAAGAGGCAATTGACGCCTGATTTTGGGAGATTGGTTATGCGCCGATTGGCTATAGCGACGTTGAGTTTGACGGCATTCAGCGTGGCAGGTTGCGCGACAGCCTCTGCCGCTGACACCGATCCGAAGCTGGAAATCGCCAAAGTCGACGCGATGGAGCAGCTCGCTCCCATCGACCAGCGCATCGCGCAATTGGACGCTGTGCTGAAAAAGAAAATTCCGTTGGAGGAGTATTTCGCGCCCGCGTTTCTCAGCGCCGTTCCCGCAGCGCAATTTACCGGCATCCTTGACAGCATGATCGCGCAATATGGCCAACCGCTTTATGTCATCTCCGACATACGCAGAGGCAAAACAGGTGCAACGGTGCAATATGCCTTTGAACGCGCGATAGCGACGGTTGAACTCGACATCATCGCTGCAAAGCCAAATCAGGTAATTGGACTGGCAATCACAGGCTTTGCCGCATCCGATGATAGCCTTGCGAAAGTCGAGGCCGACATCAAAGCTCTGCCCGGCAAATCCGGCTTTTTGGTCGCCAGCCTAGACGATGCGGGCAATGCAAAGGTGCTGATCGCGCATAACCCCGATGCGCAATTTGCCATCGGTTCAACTTTCAAACTTTATATCCTCGCCGAGCTTGCCAATCAGGTGAGAGCGGGCGAACGCAAATGGAACGATGTTGCACTGCTGGCGCACCGGTCTTTTTCATCAGCAGCGACAACGGGCTGGCCCAAGAATAGCCCCGCGACATTGCATACGCTTGCAGGCTGGATGATTTCGGTCAGCGACAATAGCGCGACGGACAGCCTGTTGTTCACGTTGGGGCGCGAAGCTGTCGAGCGGCGGCTGGCGAGCATCGGCCATAGTGATCCAGACAAAACGCTGCCGTTCTTATCTACCGTTGAGGCGTTTGCGCTGAAAGCCAATCCGGCGTTGAAGGAGCGGTTTCTGAACGCCAGCGAAGCGGCGCAGCGGGATTTATTGGACAGAGAAGCGACCGCGCTGACGCTGGACAAAATCGACAACGAAACGCTGAGCAAAGGCCCGAACGCCGTCGACAGCATCGAATGGTTCGCCTCGCCTACCGATTTGCTGTGGCTGCTAAGCCATTTGAAAGCACAAAAGAACGATGAGGCGCTGGCCATTATGGGGATCAACCCCGGCCTTTCGCCTGCGGCTGCCAAAAAATGGCGCTATGTGGGCTATAAGGGTGGTTCCGAACCCGGTGTGATTTCGATGAGCTTTTTGCTGCAATCGCCCAAGGGCAAATGGACGGTTGTGACAGGCAGTTGGAACAATACTGCTGTTGATGTTGATAATACAAAGTTTGCGGGGCTGATGGAGCGGTTAGTAGCTGCAGTTGGGGAATAGCGAATGTGCAGCTTACTTCAAATAAATCCGTAAATCGCCATCCTCAGCAGATATCAAAATATCTTTACAGAGCAGTTTTTTCTGTCATCATTTGAATATGCAAACCAATCGAACAATAGTCGGTTTTTGCGGAACCCGGCATTTCATTTCGGCGCTTTTGGCCTTTCTCCTCTTTAGCGCTTCCACAGGCGCTTTGGCTCAGCCCGCAAACGATCCGATTATCGTTGATGGTGACAGAGCCGAAGAGGCGGAACTTACCGCCGATGTTGCAAAATCGATTACGCTTCGTCAGCCCGCTGGCAAACCACTGCCAAGGCATTATGACCCCATCTGCATCAAAGTTTTTGGATTGGATACAGATTATTCCGAAGTGCTGGCAGATAGAATGCGCGAAAACATGCGCGCGTTGAATCTCGTGTTATTGGGCGATGGCTGCTCACCGACAATCTGGGTTGGTTTTGTCTCTGATAGCCACGCTGCGGTGACAAAACTTCGCACCGAAGATCCAGAGATGTTCGGCGATCTGCGCGACTATGAAATTGATCGCGTGCTTGCCGGCAGCAAAGCTTCACAAGCTTGGTTCGCCCGCGAGGACAAAGGACGCGGCGGCAGAGCATTCGATCAAGCGGCAATTGGCGGTAGACCCGTAAGAGTAAACCGGGAGTGGCATATAAGTCGCATAACCGGATCTATCCGCGTCGATATGATCGGCTCCATTGTGCTTTTTGATCGCAAATTATCTGCTGGACGAACCATTCGGCAACTTGCCGATTATGCGACATTTCGTGCGCTAGCGCCGGTTAAAGAGCTGGTCGATGAAGCCGATAATCCGCAATCCATACTGACACTTTTTGCAGATGGCAGTTCACCCGCAGCAGGATTGACGGAGTTTGACTGGTCGTACCTTTCCGGTTTTTACAAGCTGTCCGAATACGCAGAGGCGAGAAGTATGCACGATGCCGCCAAGCGCGCTTTTTTGGACGGATCTGGGCAAAAAAAGTCAGAAGAAACTAGCGCACCAGCAACGGAATAATGCTTAGCTGACTAAAGCCTCAACCAGCGCCTTTACCTTTTTCTGCCGCCATTGTGGCAACGGCGCGACGAGCCAATAGGCAAGTTTGCTATCCTTTGCGTTATCCACTGCGCGCACACGGCCAGCCGCAATATCCGCCTCCGCCAGCAAATGCGGCACTGTTGCGTGGCCAAGGCCAATCGCAGCCGCATCAATTGCAAGCCCTGCATCACCGAGCCGTAGCGCAGAAACGGCCTCAATCGCGGGGCAGCCGGGCCAGCCTATTGGCGTCTCCGCTCCGCCGTCTGGAGCAGAGACGGTCACAAACGCGCCAGCCGCCAACATCACGCCTTCATGCTCGCCCGGACCATCCGATAAGCGGATGGCGAGATCCAGATTGGCCTCGGTAAAATCCACCTCGCCGTCCGACGACACCAATGTAAACTGCAAATCAGGGTTGGCCGCACCATAACGCGCCAATCGCGGGGTCAGCCATTTGGCGGTAAAATCACGCGGTGCAGCAATCGTCAGATAATTCGAAGTCTGCCCCGATTGCATCGCGCGAACGGACTCTTCAAACTGCAAAAATCCGGCGCGCAGCGGGTCGAGGCCCTTTTCGGCCTCTTGCGTCAGCTCCAGCCCCTTGGGTGTGCGGCGGAACAGGATGACGCCGAGCATATCCTCCAACGCGCGGATTTGCTGGCCCACAGCGGCAGGCGTAACCGCCAATTCATCCGCCGCTTTGGTAAAGCTCAAATGCCGCGCCGCTGCGTCAAATACGCGAAGTCCGTTAAGGGGCAGATGCGTCCGTTTCATACCACGCCTAGACTGGGGACTGTCCCATTAGGGACTGTCCCCAATGGGACAGTCCTTGCATATTGCGTGCAGTAGGGACAGTCCCCATGCGGGGATAGTCCCCAGCGATGCGCATCAAGGCTGTTCATCGCGCCGTCGCGGGTGCAACCAAGCGGAAACGCGGGATTTCAACCAAGAACGTCGAACCATCGGCGCGAATGAAGCGATAATGCCCCTCCATCATGCCAGAAGGCGTCGGCAACGGACAGCCCGAGACATAATCATGGCTGGAGCCGGGTTGCAGCAAAGGCTGTTCACCAATCACTCCGTCGCCGTCAACATGGCTGATATTGCCGCGCCCGTCTGTGATTTTCCAATGCCGCGACAGCAACTGCACCGGATCGTCGCGGTGGTTTTCCAACCGGATATGGTACGACCAAAACCAGCGCGCCTGCGCGGGGACCGATTGATCCTCCAAAAAGTTGGTGACCACACGCACCGTCACCCCATCGGTGGTTTCGGAATCATCAAAGAACGCGTCGAGGATCATAAGCCCACCTTTAGCAGTGCCTGATCCAAATCGTCGATCAAATCCTGTGGGTCTTCGAGGCCGATGTTGATCCGCAACATGCCTTCTTTGACTCCCATTAGCTCACGCTGCTCAGCCGACACGCTGTAATGCGTGGTCGAGGCGGGGTGGCAACACAGGCTGCGGCTGTCACCGATATTGTTCGAAATATCGATCAGCTCGAGCGCGTTGAGGAGAGCCATCGCTTGTTTGCGCCCCCCATCAAGCGCGAAGGAAAAGATTGGCCCGCATGCCTTCATCTGGATCATCGCAAGATTATGCTGCGGGTGGCTGGCAAGCCCAGGGTGCAGCATTTTGGGCACGCGGCCTTCAAGGAAGCGCCCGACGGTCAGCGCATTTTCCGATTGCCGCATGGCGCGTAATTCTAGCGTTTCCAATCCCTTATGCACTACCCAAGCATTAAACGGCGAACAATTGGGGCCAGTATTGCGCTGAAATGGCAGCAGCACATCGTTGATCCATGCTGCCGATCCGCAAATTGCACCCGCCAGAACGCGGCCCTGCCCGTCCATCAGCTTGGTCGCACTATAGGTCACAACATCGGCGCCATAATCCATCGGGCGTTGCAGCACCGCCGTCGCAAATGCATTATCAACGACGCTGATAATCCCATGTTCGCGCGCCAGTCCGCAGACATAGGCCATGTCGACAATATCCATTGTCGGGTTAGCGGGTGTTTCAAAGAAAAAGACTTTGGTGTTCGGCTGGATCGCGGCTTTCCACGCGTCGTTGTCGGTCGAATCGATAGTGGTCGTGGTGATCCCCCAACGCGGCAGCAAGCTGTCGGTCAGCCAGCGGCACGAACCAAAGGCCGCACGCGCGGCAACAACATGATCACCTGTGCTCAGCTGACACAGCAACGCCGCGGTCATCGCCGCCATGCCGGTTGCCTGCATCCGGCACGCCTCGGCACCCTCCATCAGGGCAATGCGTTCCTCCGCCATCGCTACGGTCGGGTTTTGCAGGCGCGAATAGGTCATGCCCTGCTGTTCCCCCGCAAAGCGCGCCGCGACGGTTTCGGCATCGTCATAGGTGTAGCCCGATGTCAGGAACAGTGCCTCTGATGTTTCGCCATGTTCGCTACGCCATGTGCCGCCGCGCACCGCCTGTGTTGCGGGTCGCCAGTTTTGCGTAATCGAACGGTCGAGGCCGGTAGTTTTCTTCATATCATTGCTTTTCGAGAAGTATAGCGGTGAGGTCAAATCAAAAACCGTAGCCCCGAGCCTGTCGAAGGGCATTTGGCTGTTAAGCGTGCTTCGACAGGCTCAGCACTACGGCGAAAACTAGAGGGCCGCAATCACGGCATCGCCCATTTCGCGTGTGTTGTGGTTGCCGCCGAGATCGGGCGAACGTGCGCCGCCTGCGAGAGCCTTGGCAACAGCCGCCTCAATACAGTCCGCAGCATCAGCGTGGTTGAGCGAGTAACGCAGCATCATCGCGGCGGACAATATCGTCGCCAGTGGGTTGGCTTTGCCCTGCCCCGCAATATCGGGCGCACTGCCGTGGATGGGCTCGTACAGACCCTTTTGGTTGGCATCAAGTGAAGCTGATGGCAGCATACCGATAGACCCTGCACACATGCTCGCTTGATCTGACAAAATATCGCCGAACAAATTGCCGGTGACGATCACATCAAACTGCCCGGGGTTACGCACCAGCTGCATCGCGGCGTTATCAACATACATATGGGTCAGCGCAACGTGCGGGTATTCGGCATGGGTTTCAATCACCACATCGCGCCACAATTGGCTGGTTTCCAAGACATTGGCTTTATCGACGGAGCAAAGCTTTTTGCCTCGCGCCATAGCGGTTTCAAAGCCGACACGGGCAATACGGCGCACTTCATCCTCATTATAGGACATTACGTCATAGCCTTCGCGCTTTCCATCCGCTGTTTTCCGCATACCCTTTTCGCCGAAATAGACGTCGCCGTTCAATTCGCGGACAATGACCATATCGATTTGACTGGCGACTTCGGGGCGCAGCGCAGACGCATCGGCAAGCTCGGGGAACAACGTCGCGGGGCGAAGGTTAGCGAATAGTTGCAGTTCCTTGCGCAGGCCAAGGATCGCTTGCTCGGGGCGCAGATGGCGTTCCAAATGGTCGCAATCAAGATCGCCCACTGCGCCGAACAGGATAGCATCCGCGCGCTTGGCGAGGTCTGACGTTGCTGCTGGCAAAGGATGGCCCTCGGCTTTATACGCAGCCCCGCCGACCAGTGCTTCTTCGAACGCCAAACCGGGCAGCGCCAGCGTGTCGAGCACGCGCACAGCCTCGGCGATAACTTCGGGGCCGATCCCGTCTCCGGATAACAACGCGATGAGCATGACTTATTCTTTCCGAGGAAAACCGTTAGCCCTGAGCCTGTCGAAGGGCGCTGCTCAGATGTTGCGCAACGCCTTGGGACACCCCTCGACAGGCTCAGGGCTAACGGTATTATTATTTCTGCGCTTTGCCGAACCGATACATCTTATGCAACCGCCCTTTTCAGCCGGTCGACCAGTCTTTCCCGTGCCGCCATAATATCGGCTCGGCGGTCGCCCAAGACATGCGCCAGCAATGCGGTTCTGTTTGCGGCCATCACTTTCAATGCGCTGTCGGTGCTATCCATGCCCACAGGATCGTTGCCACCATAGCCGAGCTCGGACAGCAACAATGCCTCGTACCGCGCCATCGACGGAGCCCAGCCGCGTGCGGCAGGCGCAAGCTCTATGGCCTGAAGCAAGCCATCAAGTGCAGAATGCAGCGCTGCATAGGCCTGCCCCTCTGGCAAAGTCGTCGCGGTCAGCGCGCAGGCCCATTCGATACCGGCGACGGCCAACGGCTCACCCAGTAAGTGTGCGCGGCTATGCGCCATATCGACCGAAAGCGAGGCCAATTGCCCAAGAGTTCTTGCGCGCCATTCGCCTTTGACGATATTGCCGGGGATCAGAACAGGCCGCAACGTCCGACCCCGCGCACCCTGGACGTAACCCGCCATCAACCCGTGCGATGCGGTAAAGGCGCGAACAATAGCGCCCACTTCGCCGTGCGGTCGAACAGAGCAGATGATGGCGTCGACGGTTACGTGCATATCACTGCCCCGTGTTACTGGCGGGCAGCAGCGCGGCTTTCCCCGAAAATTTCCCATGCCGCGATAAACATTGCAGCGATCACGGGGCCGACGATCAGGCCGTGGATACCCATGACACTCAACCCGCCAAGCGTGGATATCAGAACGACGTAATCGGGCATACGCGTATCCTGCCCCACCAGCATCGGACGCATCACATTATCGACCATTGAGATCACGAAAAACCCGAACAGCAAGAGTACGATGCCTTGCCACATGCTGCCAGTAACCATCAGGTAAATGCCAACGGGAAACCAAACGAGGCCAGTGCCAACTGCAGGTATCAAAGCCAGCAGACCCATGACAACGCCCCACAACAACGCCGCGCGGATATCCAACGCCGCAAACAGCGCGCCGCCCAATATCCCTTGGATAATTGCGACAATCACGCTGCCTTTCACAGTTGCGCGGATTACCGTTGTAAACTTGCCAAACAAAGCACTGCGCTGTTCCGACCGCAAAGGCACAACTTCCCCAATACGGCGCGTTAACGAGCGGCCATCGCGCAACAAAAAGAATGTCAGATACAGCATCACGCCAAGCGTCAGCACAAAACTGAATGCACCTTGCCCGATACTGACGGCTTCGCGCGCGATCAATTGCAGGCCAGACGTTAGGAATGAACTAAGCCGCTTTTGGATCTCGTCAATCTCGGCCGGGCCAATCCGGTCCAGCTGCGCGCGCCAACCAGCAGGAATCGCCGCCTCCAAATCGCGCAGAATTTTGCCAATGTCGATTTCCCGACTTTGCACCGAATTATAGGTATTCAAAGCTTCGTCCACCATCATCGTACCGACGAGGATGCTGGGGATAATCACCAATGCAATCACCAACATTAATGTTAAAAGCGAAACCGTATTGCGCCGTTTCGGCATCAAAAGCGCCAGCCGGTCATGCACCGGAGCAAAGGCAATCGTTACCACCAACGCCCACAAGATCGCCCCGAAAAACGGCCAGCTGATCCATGCCATTGCAATCGTTGCAGCGACAACAAAGCCGAGCAGAACGCGGTCTTCGAACGTAGCTTCTTCTTTTCCCTTGCGGCGCGCGGCCGGTAATTTTGGTTCAGACAAGTTGCGATCGCATCCGTTTTGAACGCGCCGCGGGGCTTGGGTGCGTTGCGAGCCATTTGGTTTTGCCGCTGCCGCCTTCCATCGCCGCAAGCTTATCCAAAGCCGTCACTGCGGCCATGCCGGGATAGGCTTTGGCTTTCATAAAGCCCATTGCGTAATCATCGGCTTCATTCTCGTTACCTTGTGAATGCTTAGCGGCGATCACGTCTTCAAATAATTTGCCCAGCTCGCCACTGGCGATAGTGCCGACGGTCCCGCCCGCAGCCTTTGCGCCTTTGCGTGCTGCACTGACCCGTAATGCGCTTTGCATCCGTTTTTTGGTGTGGCCATTTTTCACATGGCCAATTTCATGCCCAATCACGTAACGGATCTCATCATCGGTAAACTGATCCATTAAACCTGCAAAAATACGGATCGTTCCATTGGCCATCGCGAAGGCATTCACATCCACAACCTCATAGGCTTTGATGTCAAGCTTTAGCCCGTCATGGGTCGACAACCCTTTGCTTAAAGTGGCAACGCGCTTGCCATAGGCCGATTTTGGTCCTGCAACGGGATTATTTTTATCCATTTCGACTGTCATCTGATCGCAATAGGCTTTCAGTTCATCATCTGTAATCGATTCCGCTTTGGCGACATCTTTACCCGCATCCAGCACTTTGCCGATGTTAATCTGCGCCCGCAAAGGCGCGCTGATACTGATGCCACCAGCAATCGCGCTTAATGCCAATATCGTGCGTCGGTCGAGGATGATGGAATTATCGGTCATGGATATTCTCCCTTAGCTATCGTCTATGGCAAGTCATACCAACCCGAATAAGCGTTAGTAAATCCCGCCTTCTTTGGTCAAAAACTCTTCGTCGCGCTTGTTAGACCCGCTGTTTTGTTTGCCCGAATTGCCTTGCGCAGCCTGATCGCTGCTTACTTGGGTAACAGCTTTCTTCTTTGGCTTATCACCGCGCGCGGTTAGCTCATCCTGACGGATTGAACGCTTCGGCTCTGTCTCCGCCTTGAACGCTTCCCAAATCACAGCGCCTTTTGGATCGGTATCATCGGGCCATGACCCGTAAACGCGCTTGCCAGATTTCCGGTCAATGCGCACAAGCCGTACGCCGTTTGGCGCAGTAAAGGGTAAAGCCACTGTTCCAGCAAATGCCTGTCGCGCAAATTGTTTGAAGATCGGCGCAGCTAGCGAGCCACCTTGAGCATAGCCGCCCATGTTGCGCGGCTGGTCAAAGCCCAAATACACACCCGCCACGACATTTGGCGTTCCGCCGACAAACCACACATTGGTCGGGCCGGAACTGGTTCCCGTTTTACCAAAAAGCGGTCGGTCCAGATCACGCAGCGTAGTTGCTGTGCCGCGCTGGACGACGCCTTCCAACATATGCACCACTTGATACGCCGTCACAGGGTCCATAATCTGTTTCCCTCCCGGGCGGAACCGAGGCATCGCTTTGCCGTTCCAATCAGGCGCATTGCATCCTTGGCACGCTTTCCATTTCGCTGGCGAAATGACTTTACCATCGCGCGATTGCACATAGTCGATGACCGTCGGTTTCAGTTCACGGCCTTGGTTGACCAGCATTGAATAAGCGTTGGTCATTTTCAGCACCGTAGTGTCACCTGCGCCGAGCGCGAACGATAAATATGGCGGATAATCGCCTATGCTCATCGTGCGGAAGGTATCAGCGACATTGTTCATACCCGCATCATTCGCTGCGCGTACCGTCATCAAATTGCGTGATTGCTCTAGGCCCCAACGCATTGTTTGTGGCCCCGCACCGCCTGCACCGCCAAAATTCTTAAAACATTTTTGTCCAAGCGCTGCCGATTGATATACGCAGAACGGGCCATCAACAATAATCGAAGTTGGCGTCATGCCATTGTCAAGTGCAGTCGCATACACAAACGGCTTTATCGTCGAACCCGGCTGTCGCTGTGCCTGTGTAGCGCGGTTAAAGCTGGAAATCCGCGAATCGAACCCGCCCTGCATGGCCAATACCCGGCCATTGATCGCGTTTTGCACCACCATGCCACCGCCGATTTCGGGCACCACACGCAACTGATACGCACTGCCGCCAACAGGCGCGACCGCGATGATGTCGCCCGCCTTTAATGTCGCGGGCGACGCGGTCAGCGTGCCGGTTTCGCCGGTCGAAAAACCCAATTTTCCGCCGCCAAGTGCAACCGCAATCTGCCAGTTGGAATAATCGATGCCGATATTCGACGATGCCAAACGTGCCTGCCAATTACCATCATCCATCGGAATGGTTGCAATCGGTTTGGAAAAACCGCGACCGCCATGATAGCGGAGCAAGCCATCGCGTAAGGCCTTAGTCGTCAGTTCCTGATAGGACGCGTTCATCGACGACCGGACCCAAAGGCCACCCGCATAGACGCTATACGGCCCCTTTTCGGCAGTTTCGCCGAAACGCTCAATCAACTGCCGACGCACTTCCTCGGCAAAATAGCCGCCGTCGTTTTTATATTGCTGGCCTTGGCGCGGGATTAGGCCGAGCGGCTGTGCCTTGGCTTCGGCCAATTGCGCTTCGGTGATCCAGTCGTTCGACCGCATTTCACCAAGCACCCAGTTGCGCCGTGTCATCGCTGCATCAGCATATTTATCGCGGCTATATTTCTCGGGCGCTTTCGGCAGCGTGGCAAGGAACGCCATTTCGTGCAGCGCTAACTCATCGGCACTTTTGCCGAAATACGCCTGCGATGCCGCCTCAACACCAAAAGACTGCCGGCCAAGTGCAATTTCGTTCAAATACAAAGACAGGATCTGCTGCTTGGTCAGCGCGCCTTCGATGCGGTAAGCAAGGATCGCCTCTTTGATCTTACGCGTGTAGCTATATTCATTGGTCAGCAGCAGGTTTTTGGCAACCTGTTGCGTGATCGTCGATGCTCCACGCGACCGGCCACTGCTGAACACATTGTCGAAAACCGCACTTAGGATACCGAGATAATCGATACCGCCGTGGCTGAAAAAGGTTTTATCCTCTGCCGACAGATACGACCGGATCAGCAATGGTTTAAAATCAGCATAGTCCAGCTGAACGCGGCGTTCGCGGGCGTAGCTATGGAATGGTTCGCCGTTGATATCGCGGACAATGGTTGGCAACGGCGATTGATATTCGATCAGCGCCTCTGCATCAGGCAGATTGCGCAACAGCAACGCCCAGAGCAACAGCCAAGCCAGCATAACAAAGCCCAGCGCAATCATCGCACGGCGAAACCATTTGCGCTGCCAATACAGCTGGAATTTTTCCCACAGGCCGCCGGCGCTGCGGGTCAGCTTGTAGCTGATATTATTGGGTTCGGAATCGTCCATCACCAACCTCTCTAACGGATTTGGCAGAGAGGTCTAGATTGTTGTCGGCACAGCTGACCGCTATTTTACAGCAGCATGCCGCGCACCAACGGGCGGCGGGTCTTGCGGTGGTCCGGCAAAGCACTGCGCAATCGCCATCCAGCGTTCGGCAACTGCGCCAGTCACTTGCAATTGTGTGTCGCCGATGTTGCGGCATTGGGTGACGACTTGGCAGAATTCTGTGGCTTGCCCGGTGATGAGATCATCGCCGTCGCCATATTCCCAGATCGCCCCCGATGGCGCGATAAGGCGTAGAAGCGGCATCGGTCCCGGCGGGTCTTCTCTGCGGTTCTTAAACGTCCAGCCAAAAGTGTTTACGCCCAAGCGGACGATATTGCCGATCCGATCATCGTCAACACGCTCCTGGCCCAACACGTCGTAAACCGCCTGTGCGTGCGACCAAGTTTCCATCAAGCGCGCGGTAATCGAACTGATTGCGCTCATATCGGGCCCGACCCATTTTAGGCGCGCTTTAGGGTCGATTGCGGCGAAGCGATCAGCCAATTTCTCGTATTCACTAAGCCACACCGAGAGCAACTTTGTGCCAGAGAGCCCGTCAAGATAGCGGCTTTCCATCGCATTAAACGAAAGCCCCCGCTCGCCGCCCATCAACTGCGCAAGAAAAGCCGTAAACGCCTCCCCGTCATCCAGCGATTTGCCCGCCGCAAGGTTCCACACATGCAAATGGCGCAGAATTTGGTTTATAGTCCAACCTTTGAACAGGGTTGGCGTTTCAAACTCTACGCTAGATAGTGGAGCCAGCAACGCATATAGCGCGGCGCTTTCATCACGAAAATCTTGGGCTTGTTGCATTTTTCCCGTCAATCAATCGACCCTGTTCAACGGTCAATGTCCCTTATCGCGCCTGCTTTTTGCAACGACGCGACATCGGCCACAGTTTTTTCTAACGTCCCATTATAGTAAGTATCGCTGCGTGCTTTTCCGCTGCTAATTTCTTTGTACGTCCCTGACATTTTGTTCGAAACCATTATCGGCAATTGGAAAGTTACGGTATCGCCTGACACCCCAGAAATCCTAACGATCCCGAAGTTTTTGCCAACCGAAGTGGTGGCTGGAGCCCCTTCAAATTGCTCCATTTCAACGGTATACAAGTCGCCGACTTTTGGGGCAGCAATCATTTTTGCCTCTTCGGCTTTGTCGGCGTTACCGCTGATGCCTGCAATCACAATCAAGACACCGATTGCCCCCAAAGCAAAAGCCCAACCCCATCTATCAAATGCCGGTATCGGACTCTTTTGTTTTGCTCCTCCCGAAACACCAGCATCAGAAACCACAGGCGGATCGGCAGGAAATACGCAGTTGCATGTATCGCAGATCACCGAATAGCTTTTGCCGGTCGACCACCGCAGCACATACCAGATATGGCGCATCGTATAGGATACGACATACCGAAAATGCCTGTTTTCCTTACACACTGCACAGGCGCGATTGCCGGCATCTCCCGCTTCCACCGACTTTACTTGCGATCCCCAAATTAACATGCCGCTCCCCTTGTTAGCTATGCTTTATCATTAAGTTCGCTGTCTTGCTTTGCAAGTTACAATCAAACCGCGTACATTTTCCAGTCACCCCATAAACCCGAACATATGACCCGCAACTTTGCGCATCTGTATTTCCTCTGCGCCCTCGGTAATCCGATAACGACGGTGGTGGCGATAGATATGCTCGAACGGTTTGTGCCGTGAATAGCCCATGCCGCCGTGCACCTGCATCGCAAAGTCTGCCGCGTTGCAGACAAGGCGGTTGGCTTTGTAATTGCACATGCTGACTTTGTCCGACAGGCGGACGGCGACTTCGGGCTTGGTCATACTGTCCATTTCGGCAGCGGTTTTATAGATCAGCAAGCGCAGCATTTCGGCATCGGTTTGCAGTTCGACCAGTGGGAATTGGATGCCTTGGTTGACCGCAAGTGGTTTGCCAAAGGGCTTGCGGTCACGCGCATATTTGACCGACTCGTCGATGCAATATTGCGCTGCGCCGAGTGAGCTTGCCGCTTGCCGGATGCGGTTTTCGTGGACGAAATGTTGCGCGACCGCCAAGCCATTGTCGAGCTCGCCAAGGATCGCGCTTTCGGGAACCCAAACATCGGTATATTTCACCTTTGGGTGGTCGGTGGGCATGTTGAATGTCCACATATATTCGCCAATTTCAAAACCCGGTGTATCGCTTGGCACAACAAAACAGGTGATGCCGCGCGCTTTGCCATCATCGCCATTGGTGCGGGCAAAGGTCATGACGTGGCTGGTATAGGGAAGGCCCGTGGTCCACATTTTGTTGCCGTTGATGACATAGCCCGCGACGCCATCACGCACCTGCGGCACCGCTCGCGTATCCATATGCGTCGCGTCGCTGCCGTGATGCTCCTCGGTCAAGCCAAAGCTCCAGCCCATTTTCCCCTCGAGCATCAGCGGGATAAAATCGCGTTTCTGTTGCTCGGTGCCAAAATCGCGGAGCATGAGAACCTGCACTAGATTGCCCACAATGCTGCTTTCGTTTTGGAGGTCATTGTGTAGCCCAAGGCCTTTATGCGCCAGGTGGTGCCGGATCACCGCCATCGATAGGTTCGATCCATCCTGCCCGCCAAATTCCGCCGGAATAGCATAGCGATAATGCCCTGCCGCATCCGCCACACGGCGCATTTCGGCAAGCAACGCCCACCAATCGGCGCGCGGCAGACCATCATTATCCCAATTGGTTCGCGCATGTTCGCGGCGGTGATCGAAAAACCGGATGTTGTTGTCGCGGTCCTCAATCGGCTTGATTTCCCGCTCGATGAAGTCGTCCAGCACAGCCAAATAATCGGTTATATCCTTGGGGATCTCGAACAGCAAAGCGTCTCTCCTCTAGCCAAACGAAAGCGTGGCAAAGAGCAGCGCGATATTCAAGCGTCTTTAACTGAGCGATTAAAGCGTGTTGATTATCGCAGAGAAATCAAGCCCGCCCTGCCCGGCTTTGTCAAATGCTTCGTATAGTTCGGTCGCGCGCTTGCCCATTGGCGTATCTGCCCCAACCGAAGCCGCCGCCTCCATCGCCAACTTCAAATCCTTCAGCATCAGCGCGGTTGCGAAACCACCTTGATAGTCGTTATCTGCAGGCGATACTGGGCCGACACCGGAAACGGGGCAGTAACTCGTCATCGACCAATTCTGGCCCGATGCTTTCGATGCGATATCATAATAGGTTTGCAGGTCGAGACCCAGCTTTTGCGCCAAGGCAAAGCTTTCACAGGTGGCGATCATGCTTGCGCCGAGCAGCATGTTGTTGCAAATTTTCGCCGCCTGCCCTGCCCCCGCCGCACCGGCGTGGATCACCGCTTTGCCCATCGCCGCCAAGATAGGTTCGGCCCGTTCAAATGCATCATGCGCGCCGCCGACCATGAAGGTTAACGTGCCGCCATTGGCCGCCGCGATACCGCCAGATACTGGCGCATCGACCATCGCATAGCCTTGATTGGCGGCAAAACCGTTCACCGTCCGCGCCGTAGCAACATCAATGGTCGAACAATCGAGCAAGATCGCGCTCGTCGGTGCATGGCCGATGACATCATCCTCATAAACCCGTTCAACAATCGCGCCATTGGGCAACATCGACACCACTGCTTCCACGCCCGCCACAGCATCGCGGACCGAGGTGAAAGTTTGGCACCCACTGACAGCAGCTTTGGAAAGCGCCGCCGGTGAAAGGTCAAACGCGTTGACGCTATGTCCGGCTTTCACCAGATTAGCCGCCATCCCGCCGCCCATATTGCCAAGGCCGATAAAGGCTATTTTCATGGCGTTATTTCCCCGTCCAATTGCCGGGCCGTTTCTCGACAAAAGCCGCCATGCCTTCGGTCTGATCCTCTGAACCAAACAGCCCGTGGAACAAGCGGCGTTCAAAGACAACGCCCTGTTGCAGCGTCGTTTCAAACGCGGCGTTGACCATTTCCTTGCACGCGATTGCCGCAAGCGGGGCCATTCCAGCGATGGCAGTTGCAGTCTTCACCGCTTCCTCAACCAAATCAGCGGACGGCACGACCTTAGCAACTAACCCCGACCGTTCGGCTTCCGCCGCATCCATCATCCGCCCGGTCAGGCACATTTCCATCGCTTTAGCCTTACCGATGGCGCGCGTCAGGCGCTGCGATCCGCCCATGCCGGGTGTGACTGCAAGCTTGATTTCGGGTTGCCCGAATTTGGCATTCTCGCCCGCAATGATGAAATCGGCCATCATCGCCAGCTCGCATCCGCCGCCAAGGGCAAAGCCGTTGACCGCGGCGATCCAAGGTTTGCGCGTCGCAGTGACGCGGTCGTATCCGGCGAAGAAATTGCTGCCATACATATCGGCAAAGCTTTGGCTCGACATTTCCTTAATGTCCGCCCCTGCCGCAAAGGCCTTTTCACTGCCGGTCAGCACCGCGCAACGCTGGCTATCATCGGCATCGAACTTTCCAAACGCCTCGATCAGGTCAGCCAGCGCTTGCGTATTAAGCGCATTCAACGCTTGCGGACGGTCGAGCGTGATCAGCGTGACTGCGCCGCGTTGCTCGACGATGATAGTCTCATAACTCATAAAGGCTTCCACTCTTCTTTCTTTGGCAGCGGCGCGAAGATTGCGTCCAGCAATTCATCGGTAACATCCTCTGGCGTCGCTGGGTCCCATTTCGGCGTGTTGTCCTTATCCACAATCACAGCGCGCACACCTTCGGCAAAATCAGGGCGGAGAAGCACGCGGCTGCCGATGCGGTATTCCATTGCCATATTGTCGGCAAAATCGGTCAGTCTTGCACCCTCGTCCAGTTGCCGCAGCGCGACTTTGCAGGTTTGCGGGGATTTGCTGCGCAACGTCGCCAGCTCTTTCATCGCCCAAGCGCTGTCGTCACCGTCGAGGCTAGCGATAATATCCTCATAGCGGTCCGAGACGAAATGGCGGTTTATGAGCGGGATGTTGCTGACAATTTTTGCCTCGGGCGGCGTGACTGCTAAAGTCCCCAATATTCCATCGATACGGTCCACATCTTCAATCGCAATCCGCGCCTTTGCATCCGCCAGCGCCTCTGACGGCAGATAATGCGTGGCAAGGCCAAGCTCGTGACATTCAGCGCCGTCCATCCGCGCACCGGTCAGCGCCAGAAACGGCCCGACGCGCCCTTCAAGCCGCGACAGATACCAGCCGCCGCCTACATCGGGGAACAAGCCAATACCTGTTTCCGGCATCGCAAGACGCGTATTCTCCGTCGCCACGCGGAACTTTGCTGGCTGTGATATGCCAACGCCGCCGCCCATGCAGATGCCATCCATAAAGGCCACCACCGGCTTAGGATAACTAAACAGCAAATGGTTCAGCTGATACTCGTCATGGAAAAACTGCCGCCCCGATTTGCCTTTATCGTTCAGCGCCGAGTTGCGCAAAAAGTTGATATCGCCCCCCGCACAAAAACCGCGTCCTTCGGCATGATCGATAATCACGCATTTCACGCTGCGCGATTTCCGCCATTTCAGCAGGATTTCGGTCATCGCGTGGACCATATCCAACGTCAACGCATGGAGAGCTGCGGGCCTGTTCAGGCTGATAATGCCTGCATGTCCCTCTATCCGGGTTAGGATGTGTTCAGTCATATAACCCTTTATGCAGTGCGGAATTTTGCCTGTCGAGCGAAAGCGGACAGTGATTGCCAAGGAATCGCTAGCGCGCTATTGCTGAAATCAAAGGAGAATTAAAAATGTCAGACCGTCAATCCGGTACCGTAAAATGGTTTAACGACGCCAAGGCTATGGCTTTATCACGCCAGAATCCGGACAGGATTTGTTCGTGCATTTCCGCAGCATTCAGGGCGACGGTTTTGCCAGCCTGAAAGAAGGCCAGCAGGTGACTTTCATTGTGGTTCAAGGCCAAAAGGGCTTGCAAGCGGATGAAGTTCAGGGGCTTTAGGGCGTCCCAAAACTCCAACAACCCACGTTAATTCTAAATCTTTCCTCACCCCGTGCTTGACACGGGATTAGGCTTTTCTGCGAGTGGCAAGAACAAAGCCAAGCCCCGTGTCATGCACGGGGCGACGGAGATTGAGTGGGACGCTTTCGTGCCGCGCAGTCGCAATCACTGCCGTAACAAATCCCGGCCGATGATCATTCGCATCACCTGATTGGTGCCCTCCAGAATCGAATGCACCCGCAGGTCGCGCCAAAAACGCTCGATCGGATAATCGCGCAGATAGCCATAGCCGCCGAACAATTGCAGCGCCTTGTTCACAATCTCGCTACCATTATCGGTCGCCAGCCGTTTGGCCATTGCAGAGAAACGCGATTTGTCCGGTGCGTTCGCGCCCACTTTGCACGCGGCCATATACAGCAATGCGCGCGCGGCCTCCAAGTCCGTCGCCATATCGGCAAGCATGAACTGCGTATTCTGAAAATCCGCAATTGGCTGGCCAAATTGTTGGCGTTCTTTGGTGTATTTCACTGCCTCGTCCAAACACCGTTGCGCCCCGCCCAATGAACACGCACCAATGTTCAACCGTCCGCCATCAAGCCCCGCCATTGCAAAGCGGAAGCCGTCACCCTCTGCACCGACCCGGTTGGCCACCGGCACGCGGCAATCCTCGAATATCACTTGTGCCGTCGGCGAAGCATTCCAGCCCAGCTTCTTTTCCGGCGTGCCAAAGCTGAGCCCCGGCGTATCTTTCTCAACGACAAGACAGGACACACCCTTCGCGCCATTGTCGCTGGTTCGCACCATCACAACGTAAATATCATTATAGCCCGCGCCAGAGATAAACTGCTTTGTCCCATTCAGCACATAATGGTCGCCATCCAGACGCGCGGTGGTTTTCAACGCCGCTGCGTCCGACCCCGAACCCGGTTCGGTCAGGCAGTAACTAGCGATTTTTTCCATACTAACCAACTCGGGTAGGAAGCGCGCTTTCAATTCCGCGCTACCATAACAGTCGATCATCCACGCCGCCATATTGTGGATCGAAATAAACGCTGATGTAGCGGGGCAGCCATAGGACATCGCCTCCATAATCAGCGCTGCCTCCAGCCGCCCAAGACCAATGCCGCCGCTTTCTTCGGACACATAAATCGCACCAAAGCCCAGCTCGCCCGATGCTTTCCAGACATCAACCGGATAATGGCTATCCTCGTCCCATTGCGCCGCAAACGGCGTGATCCGGTCCGCCGTAAACTTGCGCGCCATATCCTGAATGGCGATTTGGTCATCGGTCAGGTCAAATTGGTTGGTCATTGAACAGCAACTTCTTTCAGAACATTTTCATTGAATAATGTGGTCGCAAGATCGGTGTCATTATATTTGTACCAGCGCGGCGCGGGCAGTTTTTTCTCCCACGCCATTGCTTCGATCAAGCTTCCCTGCGCCGATGGCACATCGGGCATCACTTTGGAAATAGGATCGGCATAGGCGGCGTCGGCAGTGATAATTTCCCAACCATCCTTGCGCAAAGCCGCCACGAGATCGCCGATGAAAAGCGCGGCAATATCCGTTTCATGCAGCAGCATCATATGCGCCGGTGATCGGCCAATCGTTTTAACTGCTAAATCATTATAAAGGTTCGCTGCCTCAACATGTAGCGTCACATAATAATTCCGCAGATCGTCAATGTTATAGGGCTTATTCGCCCTCTTCGCCGCAACGGTTAATGACTCCATGTTCCAGTCGGATGCTTCTGCGGTCACATAGCCATTTTGCAGACCACGCGCTTTCAACCCTGCGCGGATTGCGTCGCGCTTCACCTTATCTCTCTGCCCTTCATTCAAATAAGGAAACCGGAACCAAGGCCGATACCCCTTGCGTCCTTTTAACCACGCCTCTGCTTGATCGATGTCCGTAAGATAGGCCTCTGCCGTCATGTCAGTGAGTGCGGTATGGCCATAGCTGTGGTTGGCAATAACATGCCCCGCCTTGGTATAGCGCGCGATCCGCGCCTCGCCGCCCACGCCCTTTGGCTTTTCCAAATTGCCCGGCGTCACAAAGAACACTGCCTGTTTGACGCGAGCAGTCTTAAGCGCCTTTATCAGCTTTTTGGTACGTTCGTCCGGCGTGAAGAACGCACCAGCGTCGCGCGGCGCATCGTCAAAGCTAAGCGCGATACGCTTTTGTGCATTGGCTGGGATTGCCGTTGTCAGCAGCGCAAGCAGAGAGAAAACAATAGTCCAACCAGTTTTGTTTCGGGTGACCATTGGATAGCCTTGTGCTGCAGTGTGTGATCCTAGCTTTTAGCAGCAATCACTTTGCCCGCAATACCCGCTCATCAAACAACCGGTTCATGACATCCACCTCGTTCCGTTCAAACCAGCGCGGGCCTTTGACGCCTTTGTCCCATGATAGCATCTGGATCAAAGTGCCATTGGCGTCAGCGATCACAGGCGCGGGCAGTGTTCCCATTGGATCGGCATAGGCCTCATCCGCTGTAATAATCGTCCAGCCATCGGCGCGCAGTGCTTTTACCAAATCCTCGATATACAGTGCCGCCAGATCGGTTTCGTGCAGTAACAGCATATGTGCGGGCGCCCGGCCAAGCGCCCGCTTTGCCAAACCGTCGGCGAAGTTGGCGGATAATACATGCGTTTCGACATACAGATCGCGCAGAGCATTTTGGTCTATCCGCTTACCCGATTTTTGCGCCTTTATGGTCAAGCTTTCCAGATACCAATCCCAGCCATCGGCAGTGACATAGCCATTGCGAAGCCCGCGCGCCTTAAGCCCCGCGCGCACTGCATCGCGCTTTGCGGCATTCTTCCCGCCTTCATCCAGTTGCGGAAAGCGAAACCACGGGCGATAGCCTTTTTCGGGTTTCAGCCAATCTTCCGCTTTGTCGATATCGGCAAGAAAGCGTTCAGCACTGACATTCGACAACACCGGATGCGTCGCGGTGTGATTTGCAAGCACATGCCCAGCGGCCACATAACCGCGCAGCTGCGCCTCGGCCTGATTGCTCGCGTCAATCCTACCGGGGTTGGAGAAAAATACAGCTTGCTTCACCCCTGCCCGGTGTAGCGCTGCTGTCAGCAATTGCGGACGCACATTCGCATCCAGAAACGCCCCCGGCCCGCGCGGTGCATCGTCAAAGCTGAGCGCAATCCGTTTTGAACCGTCGCCCGTATTAACCGCAGGCACGCCTCTCGACTGCACCGTCAGCATCAGAGCAATCGCCAGCAACAGCGCCACTAACGCTGCAAATTCAAACAGCAACACACCCGCCCAAGGCAGCGTGTTGATCTGTCGCATAATTCGCTGCACAGCTATTCCCCCGTCTTGCTCAAATGGCTTATTCTCAATTCGTTGGTGAAATTTCCACACCTGATTTTATCGGCTCTGTCCCAATTCCGGAAAGGCTACAGCGGTGCCAAATACAAGAACAGCCGCGCACAAAGCCGCATTGCGTTAAAAAAGGGGTGGCGGACGGGCGTTCCCACTGCTAATCGCGCCCAATTGCCGCATGGCTCACGCACCCATAGCTCAGCTGGATAGAGCGCTGCCCTCCGAAGGCAGAGGCCGGGGATTCGAATTCCTCTGGGTGCACCAAATTCTGACATAATTTCAATTTCTTATTGGCTGTGCCAAGCAGTTCTAGGAAATAGTGCCGCAGAGTTCCCCCAATACGCGATTCGACGTTCTAACACGATCGTTTGCACAAAACCGTTGGACTGCTTTCTGTTTTGGTCGTTTCAACCTATCCAAAAAGGTAGCTGACAAATCTGGCACTTGTTGCTGATCATGCACATTTATCAGCTATTGCATTGCGCCTATGTAACCGGTTACATCAATAATCGGAGAGCGATTTATGGCCAATATACAAATTGCAGGTGTTCAAAAGCAGATTGAGGATGCTGTTATTTTATCCGACATCAATTTGGAGGTGGCTGACGGCGAATATGTGGTGGTTGTTGGACCATCCGGCTGCGGCAAATCGACTTTGCTGCGGATCGTGGCGGGTCTTGAAGAAGTATGCAACGGCACGATATCACTTGGCGGCCGCGACATAACGCGTCTGCCGCCTGCCGAACGCGGCGTGGCGATGGTGTTTCAATCTTACGCGCTTTATCCCAATATGACAGTCCGGCAAAATCTTGGCTTTGCGCTTAAAATGGCAAAGCGGTCAGGTGCCGATATTGCGATTGCGGTAGAAAAAGCTGCGGCCATACTTGACATCGAACATCTGCTTGATCGCAAGCCGGCGGCACTGTCTGGTGGGCAACGACAGCGTGTCGCGATTGGGCGTGCTATTGTCCGACAGCCCGACCTGTTCCTTTTTGATGAACCGCTATCCAACCTTGATACCGAGCTACGCGTTAAGATGCGGCACGAATTTTTGCGTCTGCACAAGGCGCTCAAAACCACCACTTTGTATGTGACGCACGACCAGACAGAGGCGATGACCCTGGCCGACCGGATAGTCGTGTTGCGGGCCGGAAAGATTGAGCAGATTGGAACGCCTGACGCGCTTTACCGGCGACCAGCCAATCGATTTGTCGCCGGGTTTATCGGCTCGCCGCAGATGAATTTCATTCCTGTGACAGTAGAGGCCGTGAGCAAAAAACAAATGTCATTGCGACTGCCGCAAAGCGATGCATTGTTGATACTGAGCACCCCGAACGCGTCTGTGCGCGCAGGCGACCAACTGTCGATTGGCGTTCGACCGGACGATCTGGTGCAAACCGATGGCCAAGCCGGAATTTCGGCAGTGGTCGATTTCGTTGAGCGGATGGGAGGACAATCGCTTGTTCATTTGGACATGCCAGATGGCGGTGGCCATCTGCTTTGGCAGCTTCAAGGGGATGCAGCGCCCACAGCTGATGCGACCGTGCGCTTCGATTTGGGCCGGACAAAGGATTTGCATATCTTTGCTGCCGACGGAGCTAGCTTGAGTAATAGCGGTTAAAAAAAACGCTTGCGTTGCATTTATGTAACCGGTTACACCAAAATTGTTGAAACCGGTTACATAGTATGACTGAAGCCAAAAAGGCGACAGCGACTGACTGGAGAGGAAAGCGTCGATGACAACCATTCGTGATGTTGCACGCAGCGCCGGTGTTTCTGTTGCAACCGCGTCGCGCGCACTCAACGGCCATTTGAATGTTACTGACGGCGTCCGTAAGCGTGTGACCGACGCCGCAGCCGCACTCAATTACATCCCACATAGCGGTGCGCGCAGCCTGACCCGGCAGCGCAGTGAAGCAATCGGCGTTGTTCTGCCCGACCTGTTCGGCGAATATTTCAGCGAACTTGTGCGCGGTATCGACAGCGTGGCGCATCAAGCGGGGTTTCAATTGTTGCTCAGCAACATGCACGGCAGTGCGCAAGGCACTGCGTCGGCGATCCGGGCAATGCGTGGCCGTGTTGACGGGCTGCTGATAATGCCGCCGGAAACCGATCCCGCCTATCTCGCGGCTAGCTTGCCGCCGGGATTGCCGACCGTGCTGATCAATTATCCCTCGGGAAGCATCGATATTCCAAGCGTTGCCATCGACAATTATTCTGGCGCCAGAGCGATGACCGAAGCTTTGCTTGCCGGGGGTTGCAAGCGCATCGCCCATATCTCTGGTCCGCGCGATAACCGCGATGCGCGTGAGCGACTTCGCGGTTTTGTCGATGCAATGCGTGAGCTGGGCGGGGAATATAGCCCATTGATTCTGCCGGGGGACTTTACCGAGGAAGCCGGAGCCGAGGCGGCGCGGTTAATTATTGCTGGCAATGTCGCGGTCGATGCACTGTTTGCGGCGAACGACATGATGGCGGTTGGCTGCCTTGCGGTGTTGCGCGAGGCCGGTATCGACGTGCCTGACAAAGTCGCTGTTGCCGGGTTTGATGATATCCCGCTCGCGCGGCATACTTATCCAGCACTGAGCACGGTTGAGGTCCACATCGCCGATATGGGCGCAGCGGCAATGTCGCTTCTGCTAGCGCAGCTGCAGGGCGGCGGCGAGCCCGCGGAAAATCACTTGCTTCAACCCGCACTCATGATGCGCGGGACAACTACGATCAGGCACATAAAAATGCGGCGCAAGACCGTGAAAAAACACCGACTGGAAAGGGAAATAACATGAGGAACTCAACACGACTGATGCTGCGCGCTTTGCTGTATTCGGCAAGTGCGGGGCCTATCGCCATCGCTTGCACCAGCGCGGCTATGGCGCAATCGACCACCGGCTCGATTGGCGGAACGGTCACCGATGCAACGGGTACGCCGGTTGCAGGGGCCACAGTAACCGCGACGAATGAAGGGACCAATTCGCAGGCTAGCGCCGTGACGGATTCCGATGGCGGCTACGTGCTCGATGGATTGCGCCCTGCGCCATATACAATTCGTGTTGATGCCAATGGTTCACCGGTGGAGCAGCGCGTTGTGGTCGGCATCGGGCAAAGCGCGACGCTCGATCTGGCTCCGCTAGCCGAAGGCGGTATCGTGGTTACGGGCGGCCGTTTGCTTGTTGAAACCAAGACCAGCGAAGTCGCAACAAACGTTAGCCAAGAGCAGATTCGCAGACTGCCGCAAACCGATCGCAACTTCCTGTCGTTCACACAATTGGCCCCGGGCGTCCAGTATAACGACAGCGAAACCAATCGCGGATTCCGCAGCGGTGCTTCAACCAGTTCTGGCGTCAACGTCTTCATTGATGGCGTTTCGCTGAAAAACTCGGTGCTTGACCAAGGTGTCGCAGGGCAACAGGACAGCCGCGGAAACCCATTCGGGCAATTGGCCGTGCAGGAATTCCGCGTGCTGACCCAAAATTACAAAGCTGAGTATGAACAGGCGTCAGCTGCAATTGTGACAGCGATTACCAAATCGGGAAGCAATGAATTGCACGGCGAATTGTTCGGCGCCTACACCGATCGCAGCCTGTCGAAGAAGAGTATTTTCGATATTGACGCCAACCGTCCAGAGCCCGTTTTCAAACGCAAGCAATATGGCGCGGCACTTGGCGGTCCAATTATCAAAGACAAGTTGTTCTTTTTTGTTGCCTATGAAGGCAATGATCAGGATCGTGCTACCAACGTCATTTTGGGTAACCGCACCGCACTATTTCTTGCACAATTCGGCAAATATGAAGGCGCGTTTGTCAGCCCGTTCCGCGGCGATAATTTCTTCGGCAAACTGACTTGGGAGCAGGATTCAGACAACACCGTCGATCTATCATTCTCTAAACGGATGGAAACCGATATTCAAGGTTTTGGTGGCACAACTTCGCGCGAAGCGGCAGAAAACAAAAAGAACGACACCAACACATATTTGCTGAAATGGACGCACCGCAGCGACAATTTCATCAACGAATTTTCGATGGATTATCTCGATTATAACTACAATCCGACCTCACTTAATCCGGACAGCCCGACGTTCGAATATCAAGGTATCGTGACCTTTGGCGGCAAAGATGGTAGTCAGGATGTGCGCCAACAGGCGATGACGGTGCGTAACGATTTCACGTATCTCGGACTTGAAAACCATGTCATTAAGGCGGGGATCAAATATTCGGCACAGGATTACCAGTTCAGCAAATTGTTCAATGTCCAACCCAAATATGTCTTTCAAGGCCCCGATTATTCGTTCCCGCGGCAGGCGTTTCTGGGGCTAGGAAATCCCCGCATTGACGCCAAAAACGATGTCTTTGGGGTCTATATCCAAGATGATTGGGACCTGACCAATAAGCTGCAGATCAATCTGGGCCTGCGCTTGGATCGTGAAAGCAACATGTTCAACAATGAATATGTGACACCGGCCAATGCTGCCGCATTGTTGCGGGCGCTGCCACAGACCAGTTATTTCGATGCCGACGATTATATCTCCACCGGCAACAATCGCAAGCCTAAGAACCTTATCCAGCCGCGTATTGGCTTCTCCTACGATTTCAACGACGATCAACGCACAGTGGTCTTTGGCGGCTACGGTAAATATTACGATCGCAATGTGTTCAACAACACCCTGGATGAGAAATTCCGCCTGCAATATACCATTGGCCGGTTCGAGTTTTCATCCGACGGTCTGCCGCGTAATGGCAGCCCGACAGTGCTATGGAATCCCTCTTATCTGACCCGCGATGGATTGATTGCATTACAGGCAACCGCGCTTACCGGCTTGCCCGAACTGTTCGCGGTTAAGAATAACTCAAAAGTGCCGTCCACTGACCAATTCAGCCTTGGCGTCCGCCAGAAATTTGGTGATTGGAACGCGTCGGTTACTGGCAGCTATATCAAGGGACAAAATGGCTACACGCATCTGTTTGCCACCCGCAATAACGCCGGCTTGGGCGGCTGCTGCAACACCGCGCTCGCCAATGCTGCAGGATTTGCCAATGTGCTGATTGGATTCGATGGCCTAGAGACACGGTACAAAGCGCTTTATGTCACCATCGACAAGCCGTATAATCCGTCAGACGGCTGGGGCGTTGGCCTTGCCTATACTCTGCAAAAGGCCGAGCAGAACGGCAACGATCTGTTCAGTCTGGATAAGGTTCTGCCAAAGGACTACGGCTTCCGCGACAAGGCCGGTGTGGAAAAGCATGCGCTGGTTTTGACCGGTTTGGTTGATCTGCCGTGGGGGATCAAATTCTCCACACTGACAAAATTGGGCAGCGGTCAAGCGTTCCAGGTATTTGATGCCAACACGCCGCCGTTTTTCGACATCAATACAACTGTTATCCGCTCGGCCTTTCCCGACAAAAACTGCCTCGGGATTTTCGCGCGGTGCGAAGTTGATATCACATTTGAAAAAGACTTCGTGATTTCGGGAGATCACACGCTGTCCTTCGCATTCGATGTGTTCAACCTGTTCAACAATAAGAATTACACGGCGTTCAACAGCTTTGTGTGCTGCGGCGATCCGCCATCGAACTTCCGCTTTGGCGAACCTAATGCTTTGTTGACTTTGCCCCGCCGTATTCAATTCCGCGCTGCCTATCGTTTCTAGGCCTAGCGTCGCAGAGCCTGCGTCGATCATTCTCCCGATCGGCGCAGGCTATTTTTTTGAATTTCACAGCAAGAGGGCAAACGGAGCATTATGATATTCGACCGTCGGCAAATGTTATTGGCTAGCGCTGGCGGTTTGCTGGCGGGGTGCGGCACGTTGCCAAAACAAACTATGACCGGCGGCAATCCAGTATCGCGGTTTTCCATCGCCGATCTCAGCAGGCGGACTTTCGACTGGTTCTGGGATCTCGCCGACCCGAAAACCGGATTGGTTCCTGATCGCTGGCCAACGCCATCTTTTGCCAGCATCGCCGCTGTCGGTTTTGGGCTGACAGCTTATCCCTATGGCGCAGAAAAGGGCTGGATAACGCGCGCCTCTGCACGCGAACGAACGCTCAACACACTCCGTTTTTTTGACCGCGCTCCGCAAGGTGACGCACAGAGTGGTGTTTCTGGGCATCGGGGGTTTTTTTACCATTTCCTGAACATGAAGGACGGTACGCGGTTCGGCACGACCGAGCTATCGTCTATCGATACAACTTTGCTGCTCGGCGGCATGTTGTTTGCCGCGCAATATTTTGATGGCAATGATGTTGACGAAGCAGAAATCCGGATGCTGGCTAGCCGCATTTACGAACGGGTCGAATGGGACTGGATGTTTGGCAAGGGGCCGTTCGTATCAATGGGCTGGCATCCGGAAACAGGTTTTATCATCCACCAATGGGATGCCTATAATGAGGCGATGCTGCTCTATATTCTCGCTTTTGCTAGTAAAGAGTATGCGATAAGCCCTTCGGTATGGGCACGCTATACTGGCAATTTCGACACGTCCTGGGGCATGCATTGGGGTGAGGAGCATCTTCATTTTCCGCCGCTTTTCGGGCATCAGTACAGCCATGTCTGGATCGACTTCCGCGGCATCAAAGACGCGTATATGCAGCGACGCGGCATCGACTATTTCGAAAACAGCCGCCGTGCGACGCGCGCGCAACGCAATTACGCGATTGCCAACCCGCTGGGTTGGAAGGGTTATGACAAGGATGTGTGGGGTTTGACTGCGTGCGACGGCCCGGGCGATTTCAAGCGCATGATCGACGGACGAGAGCGCGAATTTTTCAGCTACTCGGCGCGCGGTCCCGGTGACCGTGACGATGGCACGCTGGCACCGACGGCGGCTGGTGGGTCGCTGGTTTTTGAGCCTGTATTGGCCGAAGCGGCGCTGGCCGCGATGCACCGGCGTTATGGTTCGGCAATCTACGGGAAATACGGATTTTTCGATTCCTTTAATCCGACATTGACCGAAGCAGCGGACATCAAATTGCTTCACGGTAAAATCGTGCCCGACCTATGCTGGGTCGATGGCGACTATCTGGGTATCGACCAAGGTCCGATTATCACGATGATCGCAAATTTGCAGGACGATTTTGTCTGGAAATATATGCGCCGCTCACCAGCCATCCAAAGCGGGCTAACCAAAGCCGGTTTTACCGGCGGGTGGCTCGGTGCGGTTTGACCGCCGACACTTTATAGCAGGTGCAGCCGCTCTGCCCATGCTCGCAGCGGCAGGATGCGGACGACACAGCGCAGATGTCGAAATGTGGGCGATGGGCAACGAAGCTGCCGCCATGCCCGAATTGTTGCGCATACTAAATGCAGCAAACCCGTTGCCCTCAGTTTCGGTGCAGCCGCTGCCCTGGACTGCGGCGCATGAAAAACTGCTCACTGGCTTTGCAGGCGGCGCGCTGCCGACATTGTCGCAAGTCGGTAATAGCTGGATCGCCGAGCTAGCGGCTATTGGTGCGATCGAGCCTTTGCCAAAGGCGCAAGCGGCGCTGCTGACTGACCAGTTCGATGCGGTTGTGGACACATGCCGGATCGGCGACAAGATTTGGGCGGTGCCTTGGTATGTCGATACTCGGGTGCAATTTTACCGCCGCGATCTGTTCGCGCGCGCTGGATATGACGCGCCTCCAAAGCGATGGGATGACTGGAAAGCTTCACTGCATAAAGTGAAGCGCGCGGCAGGCGATGGCAATTACGCGATACTGATGCCAGTCAATGAATATGAGCATCTAACGACTTTTGCGCTTTCAGCGAAAGCGAACATGATAAACGGAGAGGGAACGCAGGGTGCGTTTAGCGATCCCGCCTTTGTCGATGCGTTGGCCTTTTACAAATCGCTGTTCGACGAGGGGCTGGCTCCTTTGGCTTCTGCAACACAGATATCGAATGTATGGAACGAATTCGCGCGCGGCTATTTTAGTGTATATCCGTCTGGGCCGTGGACTATTGGCGATATGCAGACGCGATTGCCGAAAGAATTTCAGGATAAATGGAGCACTGCGCCAAATCCCGGGCCCGACGGGGCAGGTTCGGCCGCACCAGGCGGATCGAGCCTCGTTGTCTTTCGCGATGCCGCCAATGCCGATAAAGCTTGGCGTGTAGTCGGCGCGCTGCTTGGGGCGCAGGGTCAGTCGGCTTTGCAAAAGCTGACCGGCGATCTACCTGCGCGGAAAAGCGCTTGGGGTTCGAACGCGGCGGCCTCGGATGGCTATATCGCAGCCTTTGCCAGCCAACTCGGCACAGCGCGCGCTTTGCCCAAAGTTCCCGAATGGGAACGCATCGTCAGCGAGATGCAAATCGTCGCAGAACGTATGTTACGCGGGCAGTTTACCGTCAAGCAGGCTGCTGCCGAAATGGACAAGCGCGCAAACCGGTTGCTCGAAAAGCGGCGTTGGATGGTCGGACGAGGCCGTAGCTTATGATTGCCGCCGGTCGTCCCTCTGAAGCGCGCGCGGGTTGGCTGCTATCGGCGCCAGCGCTCGCCGCGATTACAGTTTTCTTTTTGTTCCCAGCTTTGGCGTCACTCGTGCTTAGCTTTACCGATTTTGATATCTATGCTTTGTCCGACCCTTCCAATCTGCGCTTTATAGGCCTCCAAAATTATTCGGTGCTGCTGGGCAATCCATTGTTCTGGCAGGCGATGGGCAACACGATGTGGTTCGTGCTGCTCGGGGTGCCGTTGCTTGTTGCTACCTCTTTGGGTGCAGCTTTGCTGGTAAACGCACGGATGCTGCGCTGGCGTCCATTGTGGCGTGTCGCTTTGTTTGCACCGTATGTGACGACGTTGGTTGCGACCGCAGTTGTGTGGCGATATCTGCTTCACACGCGCTATGGCCTTATCAACTACGCACTGGGCAGCGTCGGCATCGCTCCAATTGATTGGCTTGGCAGCCCGAATGCATCGCTACCCGCGATCCTAATTTTCGTTGCTTGGAAAAGCTTTGGCTATAATATGATCATCTTCCTCGCGGCACTTCAGACCGTTCCCAAAGAGTTAACCGAAGCTGCGCTGATTGATGGCGCAGGCGCGTGGTCACGGTTCCGCCATGTCACGCTACCCGCGATTGCCCCAACTATGTTGCTCGTCGCCATCCTCACGGTATCGGGCATGTTTCAGCTTTTCGCCGAACCCTATGTGATGACACAGGGCGGGCCGTCGCAATCGACCGTCACTGTGCTCTATTTCATGTATGAAGAGGGCTTCAAATATTGGAGTCTCGGCTCTGGCGCGTCGGTCGCGGTGGTGCTTTTCCTGATCATCGTTGCCGTCACAATGCTGCAACTGCGCTTTGCCAAGCGCGGAGGAGCGATATGAATGCCCGCTGGCTTCGCGGCTCCTGGCCGGTGACGATGCTCGCGGCAGCGGTCGCTTTGGTGACTCTGTCGCCTTTACTGTGGATGGTCTCAGTCAGCTTTATGGCCCCTGGTGAGGCGGCGAGCTTTCCGCCGCCCTTGCTGCCATCGGCCCCGACACTGGAAAACTATCGGACATTGTTCGTCGTGCACGGCATCAGCCGCTATTTCGCCAACAGCGTGCTGCTGGCAAGCCTTGCGACGGTGCTTGCTTTGCTCTTTGTCGTGCCAGCAGGTTACGCATTTGCCAAGTTGCGCTTCAGCGGGCGCGATGCGGTGTTCAGGATGCTGGTCGCGGCTTTGGTTGTCCCCGGCCAGATCGGAATGCTGCCCTTGTTCTTAGAACTGAAAGCAATGGGTCTGGTCAACAGCTACGCGGGTGCTTTGGTGCCTTGGCTGGCGGGGATATTTGGCATCTTTCTTGTCCGCCAATATTGTCTGTCGCTACCCGACGAAATGCTTGAGGCGGCGCGGATCGACGGCGCGAGCGAAACGCGGATTTTCACAACGATTGTTCTGCCCATTTTGACCCCCGTTATCGTGACGCTGGCGTTATTCGTATTTCTTGGCAGCTGGAACGATTTCATGTGGCCGCTCATCATCTTGGCCGATCAGGACCTTTATACCTTGCCGGTCGCATTGGCCGCGCTTAGCCGCGAGCATGTGCAGGACAACGAGTTGATGATGGCCGGTTCGGTTGTGACGACATTGCCAGTACTCGTTCTATTTCTGGCATTGCAACGTTTCTACATGAGCGGGCTTTTGGCAGGGAGTGTGAAGGGATGAGGCAGCTAATCCTTGCCAGTCTGCTTGCAGCATCGCCTGTTGTGGCCGCTCCCGAGGCTATTCTCAGCGATCCGATGGACAGTGCTGCCGAATGGCCCGCCGACGCTTCGGATAGCGTGACTGCAAAGGTCGAAACCGTCTCAGCCGACAAGGGAGCGGCTGTGCGCATGTCCTATGATTTTGGCGATGTTTCCGGATACGCATTCCTGCGCCATCAGGTGAAACGCGATCTGTCGGCCAATTTCGAAATCCGTTTTCGCGTTCGCGGCACCGGCGGGCGTAATGATTTGCAGATGAAGTTGACCAATGGCGATACGGTGTATTGGCGGACATGGAGCGACTGGCGCGCCCCTGCAGAGTGGACCGAAATTGTCGTTCCAGCGCAAGAAGTCGGTTTTGCTTGGGGACCGGATAACAAGGCTGCGCTGAAAAGCATCGACGGCGTCGAATTCGTCATTGCCCGCAACCGTGATGGCGGCGCGGGAACTATCGAGATCGACGACTTGCGCATCTTGCCGCTCGCTGGCCCCCGCCCTGCAGCTGTTGCCAGCGGGCCGACGGACAATGCGCAACTGATCGCACTTGCCAATGACGCTCCGCGCGGCGAATACCCGCGCGCGTTTCTGGGTGAGCAGCCTTATTGGACGCTGGCTGGCAGCGATGGCGGTGCGATCGCTGCGTTGATATCCGAGGACGGCGCGATCGAACCAGCCAAGGGCAGCTACTCGGTCGAGCCTAGTGTCATCGCAGAAGGACAGCGATACCGCTGGAACGATGTGCGTGCCAGCCAATCACTTCTTAAGGGCTATCTGCCAATACCATCAGTCGAGTGGACAGCCGATAGCTGGCGACTTGAAACGACACTGCTTGCTGACAGCGCGGGCCGGGGTGTTCATGCGGGCTACAAGATGACGAACACCGGCAAAGTCTCGCAGAGACTGACGCTAGAACTGGGTGTGCGCCCGTGGCAGGTGAACCCGCCTGCTCAATTCCTGTCACAACGCGGCGGTTACAGCGCGGTCCGCGCTATCGAGCGCGGCAAAGACGGTTTGACTATCAACCAGCCGCAAGGCGAAGGCGACCCCGCCGTCCAACGTCACATGACATTTTCAGTTCCCCCAGCACGGTTCGAAACATCTGCGCTGTCAGGCTGGACTGGCAAAGATGCAGACACAGCGACACTGGCGTGGGATGTCGATCTACCGCCGGGCGAAAGCCAGTCGATCACACTGGCGATGGCGGATAGCGAGGCAAAGCTGCCCAGTTGGCAGACCGTATATAACGACACGCAAAAACATTGGACCCAAGTTCTGAACCGCGTCACCATCTCTGCCCCGCCTACAAAGCAGGCCGTAGTCGATTCAGCACGAACCGCAATTGCGCATATGCTAATGAGCCGCGCCGGGCCGATGCTCAAACCCGGGACGAGAAGCTATAACCGCGCATGGATTCGCGACGGCGCGATGATGAGCGAAGGCCTGTTGCGCGCAGGCCGATATGACGTCGCGCGCGAATTTGCCGATTGGTATGGAAAATATCTGTTCAACAATGGCAAAGTTCCGTGCTGCGTCGATTTCAGAGGTGCCGATCCGGTGCCAGAGAACGACAGCCACGGGCAGTACATCTTTTCGCTCACCGAATTATACCGTTACACCGGAGACAAGGCCAAGCTTGAAGCCGACTGGCCGGAAATGGCGGCGGCGTGGGGCTTTATGGACGGCCTGCGCCTATCGGAGCGGACCACCAAAAATCAGACGCCTGAGCGCCGGATGCTTTATGGGCTGATGCCGCCGTCGATTAGTCATGAAGGCTATTCGGCCAAGCCGCAATATAGCCTGTGGGACGATTTCTGGGCATTGCGCGGTTACAAGGATGCAGCCGAGGTCGCGGCGCTGCTAGGAAAGCCAGAGGCTGCTGTAATGGCCGCAGCGCGCGATGAGTTCGCCACAGATTTGCACGCAGCGATATTGGCTGCACGCGATTACTGGAAGATAGATTATATTCCGGGAGCAACCAGTCTAGGCGATTTCGATGCAACCTCTACCAGCATTGGTCTTGATCCCGGTGGCGAACAGGCACGGCTCGATCCTACGATGCTCTATGCAACGTTCGAACGTTACTGGCGCGAGTTTGTCAGTCGCCGCGAGGGCAACCGCGTGTGGGACGACTATACGCCCTATGAGTTTCGCAATGTATCAAGCTTTGTTCGGCTCGGCTGGCGTGACCGCGCGCAGGAGTTGCTGACCTATTTCTTTGCCGACCAGCGCCCGCAGGGCTGGAACGGTTGGGCGGAAGTCGTTGGCCGCGAGCCGCGCAAGGTCCGATTTATCGGCGACATGCCGCACGCGTGGATATCTTCGGACTATCTCCGTGGTGCGCTCGATCTGTTTGCCTATGAAGATAAATCGGAACGCCGCCTTATCCTCGGTGGCGGGTTGACGGCTGACTGGCTTGGCGGACAGGGCTCGGGGATAGTAGGATTAGCAACACCTTATGGTTCTCTCGATATGACCGTCGCGGGCAGCGCCAAACGCCTTAGCCTTACCATCGGCGGTTCAGCAAAGCCCCCCGGCGGCTTCGCATTCGACTGGCCGTTCCAGACCACCCCGCCACGCGCCCGCATCAATGGCCGGCGCGCGGTGTGGAGTAATCAGCGCCTGCTCATCCCGGCTTCGACCACGGCAATCCGCATCGAGATCGGTCGATGATATCTCGTTCGCCCCTTTTTCAATTAGACCTATCCAAAACCCGAAAGACATAAAATGACTGTAACATCCTTCCCCGAAAATTTCCTGTGGGGTGCCGCAACCGCTGCTTACCAGATCGAAGGATCGCCGCTGGCCGATGGTGCAGGATCGAGCATCTGGCAACGATTCAGCCATGATCCTCGCTTGATGGCAGCCAAAGGCGATACCGGCGATATCGCCTGTGACCATTATAACCGTATGGAATCCGACGTCGCCCTGATGGCCGAGCTTGGCTTGAAAGCTTATCGATTCAGCGTTGCCTGGGGCCGAGTCCTGCCCGAAGGCACCGGCAAGGTGAACTCCAAAGGCCTCGATTTTTACGAGCGGCTGATCGACAATCTGCTAGAGCGCGGCATCGAACCACTGGCGACATTGTATCACTGGGATCTGCCGACCGCGCTTGATGATCGCGGCGGCTGGCTCAACCGCGATATTGCGGACTGGTTTGCCGATTACGGCGCGGTGCTGTTCGACAAGTTCGATGGCCGAGTCAAAAAATGGGTCACGCTAAACGAGCCGTGGGTCATTACTGACGGCGGCTATCTGCACGGCGCGCTAGCACCGGGGCATCGCAACATGTTCGAGGCACCGATTGCCAGCCACAACCTGATGCGCGCGCATGGTGCAGCGGTGCGACGTTACCGCGAGATCGGCAAGAACGAGATCGGACTGGTGGTCAATATCGAGCCCAAATATCCGGTGAGCGACTCCCCGGCAGACATCGCCGCCACCGCGCGCGCCGATGCCTATATGAACCGGCAATATCTCGAACCAGCGTTGAAGGGCAGCTATCCGACCGAGCTATCCGAAATTTTTGGTGAGGCATGGCCGGAATGGCCCGCAGCGGATATGGCGGATATTGCGCAGCCAATCGATTTCGTCGGTATCAACTATTACACGCGCAATGTTGTTCGCGATGATCCAACATCATGGCCGCTGCGCGCATCGCCAGTCGAACAGAAACAGGCAACACATACTACCACAGGCTGGGAGGTGTTTCCCCCCGCCTTGACTAAGCTTTTGACCGATTTCAAAAAGGATTATGGCAATATTCCCGTTTATATTACCGAAAATGGCGCAGCTTTTTATGATCCGCCAGTCGCATCGGAAAGCGGTATCAACGACCCTCTCCGCGTCGCCTATCTGAAATCACATCTCGGTGCGATATCGGATGCGATAGCCGCTGGTGTCGATGTGCGCGGTTATATGCTCTGGTCTTTGTTCGATAATCTCGAATGGTCATTGGGCTATTCAAAGCGGTTCGGCATCATCCATGTTGATTTCGAAAGCCAGAAACGAACCATGAAAGACAGCGCACTTTTTTATCAGCAGGTGATAGCAGAAAATGGAGTGCCAAACGGTTGAGCGGATATCGCCGTCGGCCTCCGGACGAGAAATTTAATCTCAACTTAGAATTGAATTTTCACTCTAGCCGGCTGATTTAACGCAGCCAAGCCTAGGGCGCTTGGATTCTCCGCCTTGCCCCAAGCACCTCTGTGATGGCCGGATTAGCTCTGGATTGCTGCGTATTTTCATCCCTTCTCCGCTGCCGCAAACTACGCATCCTTAAAATTCTGATAGCATCTTCGTCGGTTTGAACATATAGTGAACATATGAACATTTCAACGATCCGTGATAAACTCGAAATCCTTGCCGATGCCGCCAAATACGACGCATCCTGCGCGTCGTCTGGCACAAGCAAACGGTCGAGCAAAGGCGGCAAAGGCATTGGATCAACCGAGGGTATGGGCATCTGCCATTCCTATGCGCCCGATGGCCGGTGCATTTCGCTGCTCAAAATTTTGCTGACTAACCACTGCATTTTTGACTGCCATTATTGCATCAACCGCAAAAGTTCTAACGTACGCCGCGCGGGCTTTACCCCCGAAGAAGTTGTTGACCTGACACTCTCGTTTTACCGGCGGAATTATATTGAGGGACTGTTTCTCTCATCCGGCATTCGCAAATCGTCGAACCGGACGATGGAGCAAATGGTTGAGGTCGCGCGTTCGCTGCGCGAGGATCATGATTTTCGCGGCTATATCCATTTGAAAACTATTCCCGATGCCGACCCCGAATTGGTGGCGCTTGCGGGGCTGTATGCTGACCGGCTGTCGATCAATGTCGAACTGCCGACCGATGCTGGCCTTGCGCGCCTTGCCCCCGATAAAGATGGTGCACGGATTGAGGGGGCGATGGCGGACGTAAAGCTGTCGATCACTGACAATCTGGATGCGCGCAAAAAATACCGCAGTGCGCCGCGCTTTGCACCCGGTGGTCAATCGACGCAGATGATTGTGGGGGCCGATGCCGCCAGCGACAGCGACATTATCGGCAAAGCCAGCGGGCTGTATGATCGCCACCGGTTGCGCCGCGTGTATTACTCCGCATTCAGCCCGATCCCCGATGCCAGTGCGGTCCTGCCGCTGAAACGCCCTCCCCTCATCCGCGAACACCGGCTTTATCAGTCGGACTGGCTGATGCGGTTTTACGGCTATTCCGCGACCGAGGTTCAACAAGCGACGGACCCCACGGGGATGCTACCGCTGGATATCGACCCGAAATTGGCATGGGCGCTGAATTTTCGCGAGCAATTCCCTGTCGATGTGAATCGTGCGCCAAAGGAAGCGTTGCTGCGTGTACCGGGGCTGGGCGTGCGCGGCGTCGGGATGGTCTTGCGTGCGCGGCGGCACAAACGATTACGGCTGGAGGATGTGGCGCGGATTACCGTCTCGATTGAAAAGCTGCGTCCGTTTATCGTGACGGCGGATTGGCGACCTTTGCAGCTAAGCGACAGGGCGGAGTTGCTGTCACTGTTTGTGCGACCCAAAAAGGTCGAGCAGTTGGAGTTATTTGCGACCCCATGATCGCGTTAGATATTCCTGATAGTTTTGAAGGCTGGCGCGATCAGGCAAAGGCTTTGTTGCAAGCGCAGGTTCCGCCTTGGCAAGTCCATTGGGGTGAGGCCACCCTGTTTGGGTCAGAATTGCCTGTTGCCGTGGATGCGGCGGCGGAGGTGCGGGTGCCAGCGGCCTTTGTTAAACTGGCGCAGACGGTGTTTATGCACAGCGACCCTGCAAGGCTTGATCTGCTCTATCGGTTGTTATGGCGGGTGCAGCAAAGCCGCTTTGTCTTGCAGGACGCAACAGACCCCGATGTGGTTAAGGCCGAATTGCTGGTTAAAGGCATCCGCCGCGATATTCACAAAATGCGCGCATTCGTGCGGTTCAAAGAAGTAGAGACTGAGGGCAGCGACAGTCAGTTCGTTGCATGGTTCGAACCCGATCACGACATCGTACGCCGAAACGCGCGTTTCTTTGTGAACCGGTTTACGACGATGCATTGGTCGATCCTGACGCCAGGCCTGTGCATCCATTGGGACACACAGACTTTGCGCGAAAGCTCCGGCATCGCAAAACCGGCTGACCTGACGGACGACCCCGCCGAGGATTTATGGCGCAGCTATTACGCATCGATCTTTAACCCCGCGCGGTTGAAAACTAAAGCGATGCTGAAAGAAATGCCGCGCAGGTATTGGAAGAACATGCCCGAGGCGGACTTGATCCCCGGGTTGATTGCTGGTGCGCAAGCCCGAGAAGCGACGATGATCGCCATCGGCAGCGCGCCTGTCGAGCCAGCGCCGCAAACTTGGGAGCAGCTGACAGGTGGCATCAACCGCTGCACCCGCTGCCCGCTGCGTTGCGATGCGACGCAAGCGGTGGACGGCGCAGGGCCGACCGACGCACCACTGATGATCGTTGGCGAACAACCCGGCGACCAAGAGGATCTGGCCGGAACGCCCTTTATCGGTCCCGCTGGCCAGGTGTTGAACGAGGCGCTCTGCCGCGCTGGCATCAACCGCGAGGCCGCGTATCTGACCAACGCGGTCAAGCACTTCAAACACGAACAACGCGGTAAACTGCGCCTACACCAAACCCCCAACGCCAGCGAGATCGACCATTGCCGCTGGTGGCTGGACGCCGAACGCGATCTGCTGCAACCGCAATTGATCTTAGCGCTGGGCGCAACCGCGGTGCGCGGGCTGACGGGTAAAACCGACAGCATCACGAAGCTGCGCGGACGCCCGATCCCCCTGCCCGATGGTTCGATCATGATCGTCACAACGCACCCCTCCTACATCCTGCGCATCGGTGAAGCACAGCGCGAAGCCGCTATGGCGGCGTTGGTTGAGGATTTGAGGGTGGTCGCCGCAATGTTAGCAGAATCCGCCAAACCCCTTGCATTCCCCGCCATTCCCGCCTAATCGCCCGCCTTCGCAAGGGGAAACCCACGTGAAATAGGAAAGCCGGAGGGGCGTTCGCATGGTGCGGCGTCAGCGATCGGTAGGAACAAGGAAAACGCCCATGCCGTTGTACGAGCATGTTTTTTTGGCGCGTCAGGACCTGTCACAGGCCCAAGTGGATGCGCTGGCAGAAAACGCCACCAAAATCATCGAAGAGAATCAGGGTAAAGTCGTAAAGACAGAAACCTGGGGTCTTCGTAGCCTCGCCTATAAAATCCAAAAGAACCGCAAAGCGCATTTCGTGATGCTCGACGTCGATGCCTCGGGTCCTGCGATTGCAGAGCTGGAGCGTCAGACGCGCCTCAACGAAGACGTTATCCGGTATATGACCGTCAGCGTTGAAGAGCATGAAAAAGGCCCTTCGGTGATGATGCGCAAGCAAGAGCGTAGCGATCGTCCGGAACGCGGTGGCTTTGGCGATCGTGGCGACCGCCCTGATCGTGGACCCCGTCCTGACCGCGGCGACCGTGCTGAACGCGCACCGCGCGCCCAAGAGGAGATTTAAGCTATGGCACGTCCATTCTTTCGCCGCCGGAAATCCTGCCCATTCTCGGGTAAAGAAGCCCCGCAAATCGATTACAAAGATGTGCGCTTGCTTCAGGGTTATATCTCTGAACGTGGCAAAATCGTTCCCAGCCGCATCACTGCCGTTTCTGGTAAGAAGCAGCGCGAACTGAGCAAAGCGATCAAACGCGCCCGTCACCTTGGGCTTATGCCCTACATCGTCAAGTAAGGAGACGACATCATGGAAATCATCCTGCTTGAACGCGTAGAGAAACTGGGTCACATCGGCGATGTG
>JANMGR010000034.1:0-7153 GCA_031374785.1 Sphingomonadales bacterium
CGAAGTCATAGCCAGCAGCAACGCCAGCAAACGCGTCTTCAGAACCGCCGCCCCAACCGATGGCGCCACGGCCTTCGATGCGGCCTTCGCCCGCGGCCATTGCAGGGGTGGTTGCCAGTGCTGCTACCGCAGATGCCAGAATGATGAATTTTTTCATTTTATTAAATCCTATTATTGAGAGATACTCTCCACATTGAGTGGATGCGGAACATGTAAACTGGGCTATCTTTCTGCTTTATGAATGAAACGCACCTTGGGTGTAATATGTCGGCAGTGCGTTGCATAATTACAACACCATCATTACGCATTGCGACGTCCAGCCCAGATTCCGGGCACAAAAAAGGCGACCATAAGGCCGCCTTTTTGTTATTCTGACTGAACCAAACTTAGCGCGAATAGAATTCGACAACCAGATTGGGTTCCATTTTCACAGGATAGGGCACTTCGTCCAGCGTCGGTACGCGGATGAAGGTCACTTTGTCATTGCCATCGGGGCTGACATATTCTGGAATGTCGCGTTCGGCCAGGCCTTGCGCTTCGATAACCAGTGCCATTTCCTTGGCCTTGTTACCCAGCGAGATGACTGACCCCACATCAACGTGACGGCTGGCAACGTTGCACTTCACGCCGTTTACGCGGATGTGGCCGTGGCTGACAAGCTGACGCGCAGCGAAAATTGTCGGCACAAACTTCGCGCGATAGACGATCATGTCGAGGCGGCTTTCGAGCAGACCAATCAGGTTCTGCGACGTATCGCCCTTCATCCGGTTGCCTTCTTGATAGGCACGCTTGAACTGCTTTTCGGTGATGTCGCCGTAATAGCCTTTCAGCTTTTGCTTAGCGCGCAGCTGGACACCGTAATCGGAAACCTTGCTTTTGCGGCGTTGACCGTGCTGGCCCGGGCCATATTCGCGTTTGTTGACGGGTGATTTGGGGCGACCCCAAATGTTTTCGCCCATCCGGCGATCAAGTTTATACTTCGAGCTTGTGCGCTTCGTCATGAGACAAAGTCCTTTCAAATTGCGTGCATCCCAGAATTGGGAGGGTATTCGTTCCGGGACCGCGCGTTGTTCGACAGGCTCAGAATAAGCCGGTTAAAGACGGACACCTGCTTCACCGGAGTGCAGGGTCAATTACGGAAGCACGCGCCATTAACGCCGCGTGGGTTAAAGTCAAGCATTGTCGGGAAATCGGGCCAAAAATGGGGAGTCAGGCTCTTTGGCGGCTCGACAATTGCGTATTCGGAACCTAAACGCGCAGCCATGTCTGCAACGTTAAATGTCCCGCCGGTGAACCTACCAGAAGCTTGCCAAACGATGGCTGAAGTCAGGGCAGGGGTTGATGCGGTCGACAAACAGCTTCTCGAACTTCTTGCGCGTCGTTTTGGCTATATGGATGCTGCGGCGCGGATTAAAACGACCCGCAACGCTGTGCGTGACGAAGCGCGTAAAAAGCAGGTGATCGACAACGTCTGCTCAGAGGCTGAAAAACGCGGACTTCCACAGGATTTGGTTGCACAGCTTTGGGAGCATTTGGTCGAAGGCTCAATCGCTTATGAGTTTGAACGTTGGGACCAGACGCGAAGCTGACCAATTTGGGCTACGGCCCGCCGCGCTCCCTATTCAATAATTCTGCGATTTTACCTGTAATTCCTGCTCATTTGCGGCAGCTTCAGCCCATTCTTCTTCGGTTTTGCAGGTACGTTTTGCAATGCGGCTTCCGGTGATTTTGTCGCTGGTTTTGCAGATTTTCTTGGGTTTCTTTTTCTTGGCCGGCAGTGGCGCGGCATCGGATTCGGCGGCGAAGGCGGCCACAGAGATTGACGATGCGCCGACAGCAAGCATCAAGGCGAAAGTGAGGGCTTTAGACATTTTGTTTCCTTATTCGGGAGATAGTGCCGAATACGACACCGCCTGCAAAAATCAATCCAGCTTGCGATGTCGTTTGTCGAAAGCGCTCAGCACGCCGCGCAACGTGCGGACCTCTAGGCTGTTCCAGCCCGGCTTAGTCAGCAAATTGCGCAGAGTTTGCTTAGTCGCAGTCATCCGTTTGGGCGGGAAGAAATAGCGACGCACTTCCAACTGGCCGAACAAATGCTCGATCATGCCGTCGAGCTCGCCTTGTGGGGCGGGCGGATCGATATCGACCTTGGGCGGGCTTTTCAGCTGCTGATGCTTTGACCATTCATAGGCGCACAATATGACCGCCTGCGCCAGATTGAGCGAGGCGAATTCGGGGTTGATAGGCACAGTGATAATCGCGCGGGCCATTGCGACTTCGTCCATGTCTAGGCCGGATCGTTCCGCACCAAACAAAATTGCGCTCCGGGCAGGCGCGGTGACTATTTCGCTAGCGGCCTCTGCGGGAGTTAGCACAGGCTTGGTCACACCGCGTTTGCGAACGGTGGTGGCATAGATGTGGCTGATATCGGCGACTGCCTCTGTCAGCGTGTCGAATACCTCGGCCTTTTCCAGCACAATGTCCGCGCCGGATGCAGCTGGACCAGCATTGGGATTGGGCCAGCCATCACGCGGGGCGACCAGCCGTAGCTCGGTCAGCCCGAAATTCAGCATCGCGCGTGCAGCCTTGCCGATGTTCTGCCCAAGCTGGGGGCGGCAAAGGATGATGATGGGAGGAGGGGTGGTCACTTCTTAACCGCTTCACTCACTGCCCCTGCAAAGTCCTCAAAATCCTTCGCCTCGCCAAATTCTTTATAGACGCTGGCGAAGCGGATATAAGCAACGGTATCGAGGCCTTTGAGGCCCGCCATCACGAACTCACCGATTTTTGCGGACTCAATATCGCTGTCGCCCAAAGTTTCCAACTGGCGCTGAATGCCAGAGACCAGCTTCTCGATCTGCACCGCATCAATCGGTCGCTTGCTACACGCGACAGCAACCGACCGCTCCAGCTTCTCCCGCGCAAAGGGTTGGCGGCGGCCTTCGGATTTCACTACAGTCAGCTCACGTAACTGAATGCGTTCAAAAGTCGTAAACCGCGCGCCGCAGCCTTCGCATTGCCGCCGCCGCCGGATTGCGCTGCTATCCTCGGTCGGACGCGAATCCTTAACCTGGCTGTCTTCATGTCCGCAAAAGGGGCAGCGCATTATTTGTCGTTTTCTTGTTCTTTTTTCTTCGCCATATGGCGATAGGCAACGATGCCTGCGCCAATCACAGCGCCAGTGGCAATACCAACAGGGGCAACGACGGCAGCAAGCGCGCCCAACGCCGCACCGCCCGCGACTTTCTTTGCGCTATCGGCATCGGCGAGGTGCTTGCCGGTATGGAATGCGTCTTTAGTCGCGCCCCATAATTCATCCGCCGCTTCGCCAACATAATGCTTGGCTTGGTTGGGAAAGCTTTCTTCCGCCAGCCGCTCAGGTGTTTTTGCCCCGCATTTGGGACAAAACTTCATCCCATCGGTGACTTCGGTTCCGCATTCGTTGCACATTTGGGACATATTGGCCTCCATTCCTCTGTATTAGATGCGTAAGTCACCTCAGAGTTTCAAGAGGCTTTATACATCAACCCGGATAAATCGGGAAGCGCGCACACAACGCTTCGGCTTCGTCCTTAATCCGAGCTTCAATCTGGCCGTCGCCTTCCGCGCCATTTTTGCGCAAACCTTCAACGACATCGGCTATCATTCGGCCTATTTGGCGGAATTCAGCAATGCCGAAACCGCGTGTTGTGCCTGCGGGCGTGCCAAGCCGGATACCCGAGGTCAGCATCGCTTTTTCGGTATCAAACGGGATGTTGTTTTTGTTGCAGGTGATGCTTGCACGGTCGAGCGCGATTTCGGCATGCTTGCCCTTGGCTTGTTTGGGCCGCAAATCGACGAGCATCGAATGATTGTCGGTGCCGCCCGAAACGATATCGAGGCCGTGTTCTTGTAACGATGACGCGAGGGCCTTTGCGTTGTCCACCACGGCTTGCGCATACAGCTTAAACTCAGGCTTCATCGCATCGGCAAAGCATACAGCCTTGCCAGCAACAACATGCATTAACGGTCCGCCTTGCAGACCGGGGAAGACCGCAGTGTTGAATTTCTTCGATAGCGCCTCGTCGTTGGTCAGGATGATGCCCGAACGCGGGCCGCGCAACGATTTATGCGTTGTGCTTGTTGTGACATGCGCGTGTGGCACAGGGCTGGGGTGAACGCCGCCTGCGACAAGGCCCGATATGTGCGACATATCAACCATCAGGATCGCGCCGATTTCATCGGCAATTTCGCGGAAACGGGCCCAGTCCCAGAACCGCGAATAGGCGGTGCCGCCTGCGACAATCAACTTGGGCCGGTTTTCGCGCGCGATCCGGGCAACTTCGTCCATGTCGATCAGGCAATCGTCTTCGCGCACACCATAAGCGATGGGCTTAAACCATTTGCCCGACATATTCATCGGGTGGCCGTGCGTTAAGTGCCCGCCAGAATTGAGGTCGAGCCCCATGAAAGTGTCGCCGGGTTCCAGCAGCGCAAGGAACACCGCTTGGTTCATCTGGCTGCCCGAATTCGGTTGCACATTGGCAAAGTCGCAGCCGAACAATTTTTTGGCGCGCTCGATGGCGATGGTTTCAATCTCATCGACATATTCGCAGCCACCATAATAGCGACGTCCGGGATAGCCCTCGGCATATTTGTTGGTCAGGATGGAGCCCTGCGCTTCGAGCACTGCGCGGCTGGTAATGTTTTCGGACGCGATCAGTTCGATCTTGTCCTGCTGGCGGTGCAGCTCTTTATCGATCCAGCCCGAAATTTCGGGGTCACGCTCGGCAAGGGTTTGCGTGAAAAAGCCGTGGGCTTGGATGTCGTTTGCGGCTGCGGTACTCATGCGGGGTCCTTAGCAAAGCTTGGGTTGGATAATTTGATAACGCGGCGGGTGTGGCGGTCTCCGCCAAATTCGGTAGTTAGAAACGCGTTAAGGCACGCCTTGGCCATATCGATGCCGGTCAGCCGCGCACCCATTGCAATGACATTGGCGTCATTATGTTCGCGTGCAAGTTTTGCTGACAGCGGCTCGGACACCAAAGCACAGCGGCAGGCGGCATTGCGGTTGACGGCGATCGATATGCCAATACCAGATCCGCACAAAGCAACACCGCGTTCAACCACTCCGCTGGCAACAGCCTCGGCAAGCTTGTATCCATAATCGGGATAATCGACTGAAGTTTCGTCATGCGGGCCAAGGTCATCGACCTGATGCCCCGCTTCGCCCAGATACGCGACCAACGTCGATTTCAGCGCGAGTGCGGCATGATCGGAGGCGATGGCGATGCGCATAAAGCAGTTCCGTTTGGCGGTCGATTCGGTTCCTCGTGTCCGTAGTCGCGGCGAGCAAAAAACACCATGCCGAATCCGTCCGCCTTGCGCCCATCGTCCACAGCTTTTATGCGGTAGTGATGGTGAATATTGTTCTATCGGTCGGCATGTTGGCCGGATTTGCGCTCATCTGGGGCGGGTGGCGCATTTGGCGGCGCGAAGGTGCCGGCCAGAAGATGTGGCTGATGGTCGCGGCGGCCTTAGTGATTTTCGCTAATGTTGCGATTTGGACAGTGCCGGATAAGCAGGGGCGGTCGCTTGTGGCGCAAGGAGTGTCCCAATAGGGACAGTCCCTGCTGGGACAGTCCCTAAATGCAACTTACTTAATCGGGCAAGCTGGGTCCAAACGCATATCCAGATAATTATCCACCGACGCCATCAGCATGTCCATTTCCTGTTCATAGAAATGATTGGCGCGGGGGATTTCGTCGTGGTGGACGGTGATGTGCCGCTGTGTGCGCAGCTTATCGACCAGTTTCTGCACTGCATGCGGACTGACCACTTCGTCGCCCGCACCATGGATGATGATGCCGGATGAAGGGCAGGGGGCAAGGAAGCTGAAATCGTACATGTTCGCGGGCGGCGATACCGAGATAAATCCGCGAATCTCTGGCCGACGCATTAGCAACTGCATGCCAATCCACGCGCCAAAGCTGAACCCTGCGATCCATGTCGTTGATGCCTCGGGATGGAATGCCTGAATCCAGTCAAGCGCAGCGGCAGCATCGGACAATTCGCCAATGCCATTGTCGAATTCGCCCTCAGACCGGCCCACGCCGCGAAAGTTAAAACGCAATGTCGCAAAACCGCGGTTGACGAAGGTTTTATACATCGCCTGCGTAATCCGGTCGTTCATCGTGCCGCCTGCTTGCGGGTGCGGATGCAGAATCATTGCGACGGGTGCGCGCGGGCGTGGCGGCGGAGAAAAACGGGCTTCGATGCGGCCTTCGGGACCGGGAATGGCAATTGCTGGCATGTTTTAGGATCAATCTTGAAGAATACGGGAGCTACACGGGCTATGCAGCGGTTGAGTGGCTATATAGAAGCGAAAGCAATTTTCGCAACTGTCATGGATATTAACGCACAGATATGCCCGCCAATCGTCTCTATTTGGACCACGCAGCGACCACGCCGGTTGTGCCAGCGGCGCGTGCGGCAATGGTCGAGGCGCTGGCGCATTGGGCGAACCCGTCATCTCCACATAGCGACGGGCGCAAATCGCGCGCGGCGTTGGAGGCGGCGCGCGAAACGGTGAAGGCGGCGCTGGATTGGGATGGCGAGGTGCTGTTCACCAGCGGGGCGAGCGAAGCGATTTTTATGGGGCTATCGGGCTTTGACGCGGTGGCCAGCGCGGTCGAGCATGATGCGGTGTTGAGCGCTGTTGGGGCAGAGGCGCGGTTGGCGGTGGACGCCAATGGAACTGTGCAACTGGGGCCAATCGCCAAGGGACGGCGCTACGCCATTCAGCACGTGAACAACGAAACCGGCGTGGTGCAACAGCTGAATGAACTCGGCGCAGAGATTCGCGCAGGCGGCGGCTTGCTGTTCGCTGATTGCTCGCAAAGTGCCGGAAAGCTGGCTTTGCCCGATGCGGACATGATCGCGATTTCGGCGCATAAATTTGGCGGCCCGCCGGGGATTGGTGCTTTGCTAGTGCGCGATTTGGCGTTGTTGCGGCCAACGGGTGGGCAGGAAAAAGGCTATCGGCGCGGGACAGAGAATTTGCCTGCGGTGGCCGGTTTAGCGGCGGCGTTGGTCGATGGATTTGTTTGGCTGGAAGCTGCGGCGGCGTTGCGCACGAAACTCGATGCGGAGATAATCGCGGCAGGCGGCGAGG
>JANMGR010000045.1:0-4819 GCA_031374785.1 Sphingomonadales bacterium
TAAGCCATGGCGCAATATGACAAGGCCGATGTCGAACGCCGGATGAAGGGCGCTGTGGAATCGTTGAAAGGTGACCTTTCGGGCCTGCGTACGGGGCGTGCCAATGTGACTTTGCTCGATCCTGTAAATGTCGAGGTTTATGGTTCGCACATGCCGCTGAATCAGGTGGCCACGGTCAGCGCGCCTGAGCCGCGGATGTTGACGGTGCAGGTTTGGGATAAATCCAACGTAACGCCAGTTGAAAAGGCGATCCGGTCGGCTGGGCTGGGGCTGAACCCGATTACCGATGGTCAGACATTGCGGCTACCCATTCCCGATTTGACTGAGGAACGGCGCAAAGAACTGGCCAAGCTTGCTGGGCAGTATTCGGAAAAGGCTAAAATAGCCGTCCGGAACGTGCGCCGCGACGCCAACGACGCGCTGAAAGTTGATGAGAATAAAAAGGTCATCAGCGAAGACGACCGCAAGCGGCTTGAAACCGAAGTGCAAAAGATGACCGACGAAGCGATTAAAGCAATGGACGAAGCGGCGTCGCACAAAGAAAAGGAAATCATGAGCCAGTGATTGGTTCACCTGCCCGTTTTACCAACACCGTTAGTGCTGAGCTTGTCGAAGCACGGTTTGTGTGGGCGCAAAACGGTTGGGCCAATACTGCCCGTGCTTCGACAGGCTCAGCACTAACGGTGTGTGGCTGATGCTGGGGTTTGCAAAAAAGGCTACGGCTCCAAACGCGGATAGTGGCGGTGAACCCACCGGCCCTCGCCATGTCGCCATTATTATGGACGGCAATGGCCGCTGGGCAAAGAAACGCCATTTGCCCCGCGCATTGGGCCACAAAAAGGGTGTTGAAGCAGTGCGCGAGATTGTGCGCTATGCCGCAACCACCGGGCTAGAGGCGCTATCGCTTTATGCCTTTTCCAGCGAGAATTGGAAGCGGCCAGAGGATGAAGTCAGCGACCTAATGGGCTTGCTCCGCGCGTTCATCAAATCCGACATCGACGAATTCGCGGCCAATGATGTGCGGTTAAAGATTTTGGGCAATTACAAAGTGCTTGCCCCCGATATTATCGAGCTGATCGAAGATGCCATGGCGCGCACCGCGCATAACACGCGCACGACTTTGGCGGTCGCGCTCAATTATGGCGCGCAGGATGAACTGGTCCGCGCAGCGATAGCCGCCGCCGCAGAGGGCGCGATTACCGAAGAAGCGATTGCCCGCCACCTCGACACCGCCGACATGCCGCCGCTTGATCTGGTGATCCGCACATCGGGCGAACAGCGATTGTCCAACTTCATGCTGTGGCAAGCGGCCTATGCGGAACTGTGGTTCACCGACACGCTCTGGCCCGATTTTGGACCGGAGGAGTTTGGGAAGGCTCTCGCCGAATTCACCACGCGCGAAAGGCGCTATGGCGGACGATGAGTTTTGATATGGCACGTCCGTTCAAAAATCACCGTCACCCTGAACTCGTTTCAGGGTCCATTCCGCAGTCGTGCACGCGGATGCCTAATAAAACCCAAAATTGCCGTCATGCTGTTTCAACAGCGTCAGATCAAACCTCCCGATGGACCCTGAAACAAGTTCAGGGTGACAGTGTGTTGGGATCAGCGCGGTGACTGAAATTCAGGCGAAAGAGAATTCTGACCTTGGCGTGCGAACAGCATCGGCAGTTGTGATGGTTGCCGTGGCCGGGACGGCGCTTTGGTTAGGAAGCCCTGTTTGGGATATATTCGTTCTGGTCGTTGCGTTAGTATGTATGGCTGAATTTTTCAGGCTTATACTAAAGGCTACTCCAAACCCTTGGTATCGCGGAATAGCAATTTTGGCCGCAGCAATTTATGTCCTAATCGCGGGTTTCCAACTCGTCACGCACAGGTCAGGCTGGCTTCACGATGTAAATGGTTATGCCGGGATGATGGCTGCTGGCATGGTTGTCGGGATTGTCATCTTTACCGATGTCGGAGCATATTTTTCTGGTCGGGCAATCGGCGGTCCCAAAATTGCTCCAAGTATAAGTCCGAACAAAACTTGGGCTGGATTAATAGGGGGCATGTTAGCCGCTTCGCTGTGGACGACACTAGCGTTTGGTGTTTTTTACTCTTCTAGCGATGACACTTTTTTCAATCCGACATTCTTTGGCAGCAACCTGACTATGTTTGGTGCGAAAGCTGCTGTGATCGGTGCTGGCCTTGCTGTAGTGGCGCAGGCAGGTGACTTCTTCCAAAGCTGGCTGAAGCGGAAGGCAAAAGTCAAAGACAGTTCGAATCTCATCCCCGGACATGGCGGAGTATTTGATAGAGTGGACGGGCTCTTAGCTGTGCTGTTTGTGACCATATTTTTTCCTCCGGGCGGCCCAATTTAGCTATGCGCACCGTCTCTATCTTTGGCGCGACCGGTTCTGTTGGCCTTTCAACCCTCGATCTCGTTCGCCAACACCGCGCGGCGTACCGCGTGGTAGCACTCACTGCCAATGGCAACGCGGCGGACCTGGCAGCGCTGGCCAAGGAATTTGACGCCGAGATTGCGGTGGTTGCTGACGAAGCGGCCTATCCCGCGCTCAAGGACGCACTCGCTGGAACCAACATCCGCGCTGCCGCTGGCCCTGCCGCGCTCATCGAAGCCGCCCAAATGGGTGCCGACTGGACTATGGCCGCTATCGTCGGCTGTGCTGGGCTTCCCCCCACGATGGCGGCAATCGAGGCGGGCAAAACTGTCGCGCTTGCCAATAAGGAAGCACTCGTTTCCGCCGGCGAGCTAATGATGGCCGCAGTTGCCCGGTCTGGCGCGACGCTGTTACCGGTGGACTCAGAGCACAACGCCATTTTCCAATGCCTCGCAGGCGGCAAAATCAGCCAGGTTCGCAAAATCACGTTGACCGCAAGCGGCGGGCCGTTCCGTACCTATTCGCTCGATCAAATGCGCGCTGTCACGCCAGCCCAAGCCGTGGCGCACCCCAATTGGGATATGGGCGCAAAGATCAGTGTCGATAGCGCGACGATGATGAACAAGGGGCTGGAGCGAATTGAGGCGCACCACCTGTTCCCCGTTGGCCTCGATAACATCGACGTGCTGGTTCACCCGCAATCGGTGATCCATTCGATGGTCGAATATCAAGATCGCTCGACACTTGCGCAGCTGGGTTCGCCCGATATGCGCATCCCGATTGCCAGTGCGCTGGCATGGCCAGATCGGATAGAGACGAACTGCCAGCCGCTTGACCTTGCGACCATCGGCAGGCTGGATTTTGAAGCACCTGACCTTGTTCGCTTCCCCGCATTGAAACTCGCGCGCACGGCTATCCAGGAAGGCGGCGCAAAACCCGCCATCCTTAACGCCGCCAACGAAATTGCCGTCGCTGCCTTTCTCGCAGGACGGATTGGCTTTCTTGATATCGCTGATATGGTTTCGTCTACGCTGGATGGCTATTCGCCGAATGCACCGCATTCACTTGACCATCTGTTCAGCGTAGATGCAGCCGCGCGTTCCTATGCGTTAACTCTTATGGAAAAAATCGCACATGCAGCTTGAATCTCCCAACATCCTTGTCACACTTCTCGCGTTCATCGTGCTGCTCAGCACGCTGGTGGTGGTGCATGAACTTGGCCATTACTGGGTCGGCCGCTGGTTTGGCGTAAAGGCGGAGAAATTTTCTGTCGGTTTTGGCCCGCAAATCTGGGGCAGGGTTGATAGTCGCGGCACGTTGTGGCGCATTGCGGCTTTGCCTTTGGGCGGCTATGTGCAGTTTGCAGGCGACCTAAACGCTGCGAGCCAGCCCGATGCGGCTTGGCGGTCTTTGCCGGAGCATGAGCGTGACCAAACGTTCCAATCGAAAGCATTGTGGAAACGCGCGCTGATTATTTTTGCGGGGCCAGCGGTCAATTTCTTGCTGGCGATTGCGATCTTCATGGGATTCCTTTTGGCTTACGGGCACAGCACTACGTCGGCAAAGGTCGAACAAGTTGTTGCGGGCAGCGTTGCCGAAAAGGCAGGGATCAAGGCTGGCGATAAAGTGCTGTCTGTAAACGGTCATTCGATCAATACATTTAATGCCTTGGTCAACGAAGTGATCATGATCCCGAACGAAGTCGCGGAATTTGGTATCGAACGTGGCGGCGAGCAACTGACAATCACTGCTAAAGTCGCTGAACGTAAAGAGGTTGACCGGTTCGGCAATGAATACCGGCTCGGCCAAATTGGCGTTACGTCGCCGCAGCCTGTCTTTGAAGATGTCGGCCTATTGGCTGCACCAGGCCTAGCTGTCGTCCAAACCGTCGATGTCGTGCGTCAGCAGATTAAAGGCCTTGGTCAAATCATAACTGGCCGCCGCCCCATCTCTGAACTAGGTGGGCCACTGAAAATCGCCAAGGTTTCTGGCGAGGCGATGGCGGTTGGTATAACTGCGTTCATTTGGCTTGCGGCGATGATTTCGATTAACTTGGGGTTCATCAATCTGCTGCCAATTCCGATGCTCGATGGCGGTCATTTGATGCTGTATGGAATTGAAGCGGTTCGCCGTCGTCCGGCGAATGAAGCGGTGCAGGAATGGGCGTTTCGCGCCGGGTTCGCTTTACTGGCCGCCTTCATGCTGATGGTGACATTCAACGACCTTTCGTCCTTCGGCCTATTCGGTGCAGGGTGACGATCTGGGGATAAGTGGCTTGGGTTGAGACTAAGACTAGCCGAACGGGTCGAGATGACTTGATAGTAAGCGCCCGTTGGGGCAAAGGGCGCTTCAAATCTATGCGGGGCCGCAAGGAAGGTCGAGAGTTTATGAAAATCAAGATGGTCGCTACGGCGTTTGCCACTGTTTCTGCTGGC
>JANMGR010000127.1:0-21370 GCA_031374785.1 Sphingomonadales bacterium
CTGGCAAAACCATAGCGGCGGCGGATGAAGCCAAGGTTGAACTGCGTCTGGCTTAACCCCGGCGCCAACATCGATGCCGAGGTATAGAATTGCACGCTGCGCACTTCCTCAACACCCAGCGCATTTTTGACGACCACGCCGACGCTGTTGCGCCCGATGGGGACAGGCACGTTGCGGATTGCATATTCGCCTGCCTGCACAGGGGCGCTAGAAATCCGGCGGTCGTTGACAAGGATGTCGAGGCCCGATGGCAGACCGACTGAACCACCCAGCTCGGGCAAGGGATAGGTAATCAAATCAGGCCGCGTGCTGAAATCGGTGCCGATCTGAAAACCTGCCATCCGCACCGCGCGGTTCAGCGATCCCGGCGCGACAAAATCGCCGAGTATTGTTTTTAATCCGCGCTTATCATCAATCACCGTCAGCGATGTATCGAGCCGCGTGACATGGCCGATGCCGGTCCCGGGCCGTGTATTCAGCTGCCAACCGCTTTCCAGCGACAGGTTTTCGCGCGACAGCCGCATATTCGCCAGCATCGATGCCGAAATCCCGCGATCATCGGCGCGGACGATGCCGTCATAATCGATGACCATTGCGGTCAGCGGCAACCCGCCGTCACCTTGCCGGTTGATGCGCGTCATATCGACAAGATTGGGGCCATCGGCACTGCGGTTTTGGTCGATATCCAGCCGCACACGGCGCGCGTCATAGGCGAAGCGGATGCCGGCAATCGCAGACAAGGCGATACGCCCAGATGCGCCACGCGGCACGGGCAGGCCGAGATAAAGCGCCTGATCGGTGGTGATATAAAGCCCGTCACTCTCAAAAATCAGTTCAACCAGCCGCGTTTTGGCAACACCGTTGACAAGGACTTCGACCATCAACCGCTCACCGGGCAACGGGCCGGATTGCGCAGCTTGATCGCGCGGATCGGACTTCAGTTCAAACGGGTCATCGGCTGCAAAACCTGCATCGGCATGCAGCAATGCAATAACGCTGACCGCGCTGTATAGAAGCCTATCCGCAGCTTTGCGGGACGGGTTCGCGCAGCGGGCCATTATCGACAATTCCAGTTACGAACGACCCAGCAGGGAAACACAGCAGTGATGCGGGTGCGACCCAAGTCGCCGATGCGCCCGAAAGCACATAACGTGGTCCCTTTACGCCAAGGTCATGCAACACACCGTCGGGCGTCGTGATGGCTAGCCTGCTAAGTTTCACCGATCGCCCGCCTGCGTTGGATAGGCCGATGGCGTTGCCATTGGACGTCCAACCTAAACGTGCAGGTGCAGCAAGGTTCCGGTTCACAAAAACAGGAATCGAAACGCGCAACCGCGTTGCCGTGACACCGCCCTGCGGCGCTTGCTGGTCAGGCAGCTGGTCGATGATCAATCGGTAAGCATTTTCAGCGGGGCCCGTTTGCACCTGCCGCCGAAGCAGTTTAAAATGCTGAATCTCACCCGCTGCAATCTCTACGATTGAGGGAGAAATCGCGACATCGGCGGTCGGTGCAAAACGGTCTTGGCTGTCCAGCTGGCTCCAGGCGAACCCCCTCGCCTGAAGAGCCAGTCTTGCTCCGGAATCATTGCGTATCTGGAATGTCGAAAACTGGGCTTGGGAATCAAGTTCAATACGCAGCGGCGTCACATTAAACGCAGCTGATGTAGCCTCCGGCGCGCTTGATGACGCAGCGACGGGTATCAACAGCATTGCCGGAACAAACAGTCCTGCAATTTTCAACGCTGAATGAAACCCGCCTGCCATATGTCAGTTAATCCCCATGACCCGTCAGAACGTGACCGTCACAGTGACAGTATCGGCATAGGCGCCGGCGCTAACGCCAGCGACGCCCGCAGGGATTTGCCCGTACACAGTGTGCACCGATGTTCCCAAAGGCGCTGTGCCCGGCTTTGTATTCGTACCGGCTGTATTGCCCCACGGCTGCGAACGGCCAGCATCGATATACAAATTATAGTTCAGAAATTCGGCATTGGCCGAATGCTTCAGTCGGCGCTGGCCACTACTGGCATTAGTGCCGTCGTTCATCGCAATGTCGAAATCGGCATTGGGCGTGCAAGCCAAAGTCAGCGTCGCGGTCGAGTTGACATTCGCCGAGCCAACGTCGGTCAACGCGCCAAACAACATTGGGGTTGCAACGACAGTGCAGCTTTCCAACACTGTGGCCTGCACCAACATGCTGCCCGTTGCAGTGCCTGCAAATGCCGGGGCGCCAGCGGTAACCGCCGCCAAAGCACCAACCGCGCCAATTAAATAGATTTTCTTCATGACTTGTCCTTTCAGGGGGTTTTGTATGCATCCCCATAGACAGCGATCTCTTGAAATTTTGGTAGACGGGATTGGTTAACAACCCGTGTTTGCCAGCCAAAAACGGCAGGAAAACCGTGCAGAAAGCGCTCTTTTTGGATTGACAACGTTAAGCAATCGTTTGCAGGTTTTCGTCTGATGGCAACGCAACTTTCTGGCATGTTGCTGCAAACCCAGCTAAGCGCCCGCCCCATGACGACTGCACCGAACATTCAGCCTTGGGCCAAGCGCCGCACCTTTGCGATTATTTCGCACCCTGACGCGGGTAAGACCACGCTGACCGAGAAATTGCTGTTGCAAGGCGGCGCGATTCATCTGGCTGGCGAAGTAAAGGCACGCGGGGCGGCACGCCGGGCACGGTCTGACTGGATGAAGATTGAGCAACAGCGCGGGATTTCGGTGACCTCGTCGGTGATGACGTTTGAAAAAGACGGCATCATCTTTAACTTGCTCGATACCCCGGGGCATGAGGATTTCAGCGAGGATACGTATCGCACATTAACCGCTGTGGACTCCGCGATCATGGTGATTGATGCGGCCAAAGGTATCGAACCACAGACGCTGAAACTGTTTGAGGTTTGCCGCCTGCGTTCCGTCCCGATCATCACCTTTGTCAACAAGGTCGACCGCGAAGGGCGCCCTTGTTTTGAAATTCTGGACGAGGTCGCTGACAAGCTGGCACTCGACGTCTGCCCGATGAGCTGGCCTGTCGGCATGGGCGGCGAGTTCGAAGGTATATTCGATTTCGCCACCGGCCGGTTGATGCAGCCCAGCGGCGACAGCAGAGCGTTTGAAGGAAAGTCCAGCCAGCACACTGGCGTGACCGATCCGTCGCTATCCGAGCATTTGTCCGAACGCGGCCTTACCAAATTCCGCGAAGAGGCGGAACTGGCACAGGCAGGCTATGCCGATTTTGATCTGGCGGCGTATCAGGCAGGGGACTTGACGCCGGTATATTTCGGATCGGCGCTGAAAGAATTTGGCATCACCGAAATGATAAACGCTATCGCAACGCACGCACCGCAACCGCGCCCGCAGCCATCAAGCATTGGCGTGATTGATCCCGACAACAGCGAAGTCACCGGCTTTATCTTTAAAGTGCAGGCCAATATGGACCCGCAACACCGCGACCGTATCGCGTTTATGCGGCTGTGTTCGGGCACGTTCAAAAGGGGCATGAAACTGACCCCTTCAGGGCTTGGCAAGCCCATCGCGATCCAGTCACCCATCCTGTTTTTCGCCCAAGACCGCGAGATTGCCGATAGCGCTGAACCCGGCGATATCATCGGCATTCCCAACCACGGCACGTTGCGCGTTGGTGATACCATGAGCGAAAAAAACATGGTGCGTTTCACCGGCCTACCCAATTTCGCGCCCGAAATTTTGCGCCGCGTGGTGCTGCGCGATCCGACCAAGACTAAGCAATTGCGCAAAGCGCTGGATGACTTGTCCGAAGAAGGCGTCATTCAGGTCTTCTACCCAGAAATCGGTTCAAACTGGGTGGTCGGCGTGGTCGGGCAATTACAGCTGGAGGTATTAGTTTCGCGGTTGGAGGCGGAATATAAGGTCGATGCCTTCCTTGAACCCGCGCCCTATGACACTGCCCGCTGGCTGATCGGCGATGACGCCGCGCAGAAAAACTTTGCCCAGTTTAACGGCGGCAACATGGCCAAGGACCGCGATGGTCATCCGGTGTTTATGGCACGGTCTGTGTGGGATGTGACTTACCAGCAGGAGAAGAACCCCGACCTGAAGTTTAGCGCGACGAAGGAGCGGTAGTTCTCCCCTCTCCAGTGGGAGAGGGTTGCGTAGACTTATGAGCGGAGCGAATTAGTCGAAGCTGGGTGAGGGGTTGTGCCATCTCAATAATCCACAACCCCTCACCAACTGCGCGTAATCAGCGAGCTGATAACGCTTCGTATCCTCTCCCACTGGAGAGGATAGAGGCCTTGACCCGCCCGCTCCATTATCGCACTCCCTTCAACATAAGGGAGAGACCATGACAGACCATATCCTCGTGATCGACGAAGGCACGACATCCACGCGCGCGATGCTGTTTGCAAAGAACGGCAACTGCCTTGGCAGTGCGCAACGCCCGCTGACGCAACATTATCCAGCGCCGGGTTTGGTCGAGCATGACGCCGCAGAAATCTGGAACCTCACCCTGGAATGCGCTCGCGAAATGGTCGCCAAGGCGGGCGGCGCATCCTTTATCGCGGGTATCGGAATCACCAATCAGCGCGAGACAGTGGTATTCTGGGACCGCCGCACTGGAGAACCCCTTGCCCCCGCGATTGTCTGGCAAGACCGGCGCACAGCGGACATTTGTGATGCTCTGAAAGCCGCCGGCCATGAACCCGATCTACAGGCCAAAACCGGGCTGTTGCTTGACCCCTATTTCTCCGGCTCCAAGATCGGTTGGGCACTCGCCAACTGGCCGCAATTGAAAGCTGCTGGCGAACATCTCGCCGTCGGCACAGTCGAGAGCTATCTCGTGTTCCGCCTGACCGGCGGCAAAACGCATATCAGCGACGCGAGCAACGCCAGCCGCACCGCATTGATGGCGATTGGCAGCGGCGACTGGGACGATGGCTTGCTGAGCCTGTTCGGCGTGCCGCGCGACATCCTTCCCGCTATTTGCGACAGCGCGGGGCAGCTGGGCGTCACTGACCCCGAACTGTTCGGCAGCGCAATCGCGATCACCGGCATGGCAGGCGACCAGCAAGCAGCGCTGATCGGCCAATCCTGCCTGGAACCAGGCCAAACCAAAGCAACCTTTGGCACCGGCGCGTTTGTTTTGACGCAAACCGGGCGGACACTGCCGCGTTCAAACAACCGTTTGCTCTCCACTGTGGCATGGCAGCTGAACGGAGAACGCCACTATGCGTTGGAGGGTTCGGTCTTTGTCGCAGGCAGCTTGATCCAATGGCTCCGCGATGACCTCGGCCTGATTGCTTCATCGCCCGAAACCGAGCCTTTGGCCGAAAGCGTGTCCGACAATGGAGGCGTCTACCTCGTCCCCGCGCTCTCGGGCTTAGGTGCACCGCATTGGCAACCACATGCCCGTGCCGCTATCCACGGCCTGACCTTTGCCGCGAAAAAAGCGCATGTCGCCCGCGCCGCATTAGAGGCGATGGCGCACCAGACCCACGACCTAAAAACCGCCTTCGCCGCCGATGGTGCCGACTGGGCAGAGCTGCGGGTCGATGGCGGCATGGTGTCGAACGGCTGGATGGTGCAGGACTTGGCCGACATCCTAAACGTCGAGGTTGAACGCCCCGATTTCGCCGAAACCACCGCATTGGGCGCGGCGATGTTAGCGGGGGTTGGCGCAGGGCTTTACGCTTCGCTCGCCGAGGCATCGGTGATGCGCGGCAAGGTTGGGCGGTTTAGTGCGATGATGGATAGCGCGGCAAGGGATGTGAGGCTGAGCGGCTGGAAGGATGCACTGCGAAGAGTTTTGGTTTGATCGAGCGATATTGACAATTCAATTTTGTTCTGCTATTGTTCTATCTTGCTCTTTGAAATTGCCGATTTCTCAATCGTCATTGAAGCGATCCCATCTCTACCGATTTGCATTGTCGCTCTGACGGGATTATATTGTTTCACACGAAGCCACGAAGGCACAAAGAAGGGTGCTTAGGCGAAGCCGGCTTTTCATCGCTGCCTTTCAGTGAGGCCAGATGTTTGCGATTTTGAAATGCGCACCGCACCTTAAACTCTTCGTGTCTTCGTGTGAAATAATCTGGCACAATCCTCCAACACAGACCGCTCTATCCGCGACGCACAACCAACGGCGTTAAGGTGAGACCTTAGTGTGACTTTCCGCCAAACTGAAATGTTGATTTCACTATCAACTTGCGCAGAAACCTGCGGGTTTCAGCTAGCGCCTCTACCGCCCCATCTTCTTCGCACGTCGCCGCTGCACACTCGACCCAATCCCCAACGCTTCGCGGTATTTCGCCACGGTGCGGCGCGCAATGTCGAAGCCCTTGGCTTTCAGCAGATCGACCAAAGTGTCGTCGGACAAGATGTCATCCGCCGCTTCGGCATCAATCAGCGTCTTGATCGCCGCCTTCACTGCCTCGGCAGATGCACCGTCGCCATCGGCTGAACCCACGCCGCTGGAAAAGAAGTATTTGAGGTCAAACAGCCCACGGTTGCAGTGCAGATATTTGTTGCTGGTCACGCGGCTGACCGTCGATTCGTGCATGTCGATGGCTTCGGCGACTTGCCGCAAGGTTAGCGGCTTCAACCGCGACACGCCTTCGCGGAAAAAGCCCTCTTGTTGCTTCACCAGCTCGGTTGCGACTTTCATGATTGTTCGCTGACGTTGATCCATCGCTTTGATTAGCCAATTGGCATCGGCGAGGCATTCGTTCAACCAGCTGTTCGCGGCCTTATCATCCTTGCCGCCCATCTCGGCATAATATGTCCGGTTGACCAGCAAGCGGGGCAGGTTTGCGCTGTTTAGTTCGATACCCCAGCCTTTGCCTTGGGCAGCGACATACAGATCGGGCGTCACTGCGACCGCTGCGTCCTCTGAGTCAAATTTGAGTCCCGGCTTTGGATAATAGCCGCGTAGCTCGGTGAGCATGTCGTGCAGGTCTTCATCATCGACGCGGCACATCCGTTTCAATTGATCGAACGAGCCGCGGGCGACAAGGTCCAGATTGTCGATTAGCCGCGCCATGCAGGGATCGTAGCGGTCGGCCTCTTTGGCTTGCAACGCGATGCACTCGGCCAGATTGCGCGCACCAACGCCGGTGGGGTCAAAGCTTTGCAGCACACCCAGCGCCACCTCCAGTTCGGACATCGGCACGCCCAGCCGGTAGGCAAGGCCCATCAGGTCAGTCCCCAGCCAGCCCGAAGGCTCCACCTGTTCGATCAATTGTTCGAGCAACAATAACGTCCGCCCAGATGCGCTCGCCCCCGCCTGCTGCATCAGATGTTCGCGCAACGATATGTCGGGTGCGGCAAAGGCGTCGAAATCCGGGCCGTCGCCAAAGTCTGAACCACTGGTCGATATGCTGTTCATGCCCAGCATGCCGTCTGCGCCGCCACTGCCCAATCCGCCTTCGTCGCGTTCGTAGGTGTCAGAGGACGCGTTGGTGTCCAGCGCCTCGCTCCCTGCGCCGAAATCGCCATCGTTCATCAGCTGGTCGCTGCCCATTTCTTCGGGCTTGGGTGCTGTTAGCGGTTCGGACCCATCCGGCTCGGTGGCTTCGCCGGACGCCATTTCGAGCAGCGGATTGCGCTCCAGCTCCTCGGCGACATACGCGTCAATTTCCAGCGACGACAAAGCCAACAGCTTGATCGCCTGCTGCAATTGCGGCGTCATCACCAGCGATTGCGACTGACGCAAATCGAGACGGGGGGCTAGGGCCATTAACCTAACTCGGCCTATCCAAAACCGTTAGTGCTGAGCCTGTCGAAGCGCGTCCCGCAGTAAGACGCCCTTCGACAGGCTCAGGGCTAACGGTAATAATGGAGCCGATGCACAGCTCACATCGTGAAACCTTCACCCAGATACAGCCGGCGCACATTAGCATCGGCAACCAGCTCCTCGGGTGATCCAGCAAACAGCACTTGGCCGTCATAAATAATGCAGGCGCGATCCACGATGTCGAGTGTTTCGCGAACGTTATGGTCGGTGATGAGCACGCCGATGCCACGCGTTTTGAGGTCCTTGACCAGATCGCGAATGTCCGAAATTGAGATTGGATCGATCCCGGCAAAGGGCTCATCGAGCAACATGATCAAGGGGTTTGCCGCCAGCGCACGGGCAATCTCGCACCGCCGCCGTTCACCGCCAGACAATGCCATCGCAGGTGACGAGCGCAATTTGGTCAGCCCGAATTCATCGAGCAACTGATCGAGCCGCGCGGCGCGCACAGCCTTATCCGGTTCCGACATTTCCAGAACAGCGCTGATATTTTGTTCCACCGTCATGCCGCGAAAGATCGACGTTTCCTGCGGCAAATAGCCCACACCGAGGATCGCACGGCGATACATCGGCAGGCGCGTGATATCATCGCCGTTGAGCATGATGCGCCCTGCGTCGGGCTTCACCAGCCCCATGATCGAATAAAAGCAAGTCGTCTTGCCCGCACCATTGGGGCCGAGCAGGCCCACCACTTCGCCCGGTGCGACCGAGAGCGACACGTCCAGCAAAACCGCGCGCTTGTCATAACTTTTGGCGATGGAGATCACTGCAAGGCCCGATGTCAGGCCCGCCTCGGTCACTGCACTTGCCGCCTGATCATGCCGTAAATGGCCGTCGCTGGCGCTTTCCATTAATGTCATAGCCGCAATCCACAGTAAAAAAGCGATGATGTTCGCAGCGTATCTATACGCCCGATTTGGCTAAGGAAAGCTTGCTTTGCCTCAATTGGCAGGATTTGTGCATAGCCGCCTAAGAAAAGGCGCGGAAACGGAGGTAATTGTTTCGCTTTTTAGTTTTTCCGCTGGGGAACCGTGAATGTACCCGTCACGCGGCCACCGCTATTCTGCACACCCGGAACAGCAGGCGCACCGCCGCCATTGATCGTTGACCGACCGGAATTCAGATCAATTACAATCCGTCCGCCGTTCAACCGGTTCGCACCCTGCGTCAGTTGCACATTGCCGAGCAGTGTGATCAGGTCGCTATCAAGATCATAAATCGCGGCATTGCTCGTCGCGCGTAGATCGTCTTTGGTAATCGTCACGCCGCCAATCGCATCTAGCCGGTGGACGTCGATGCCGCCGCCGCTGGTATAAGCCGCCGTCAGCCGTGATGCAGACATCGTCAGGCCCGCCTGCGTTGCGGTTACGCCGCCAGTCAACAGCACGCGGTCGGCGCGGTCTTGCAGTTCGATCGAACCTGCGCTGAAATTAACCGGCGCATTGCTGTTATGCCCGCGAATGACCTGTGCGGGGGCCGACACGCCAATGATTGCAGCTGTCGCCAGAAAGCTGGCCGCGATAATTCCAAAGAAACTGTTGATGTGCGTCATAGGTTTCATTTAAGCCCACCTTGGTTGATTTGCAAACGCGCGCCGCCCTCGAGCCGCACGATGCGCGCCTCGGCATCGGCCGTCATCCGCGCGGCGTTGAATGTGCCAACGCGGGTCGAGCCGCTGACAGGACCAAAGCTTTGCATCGTTTTGGGCTTCATCAGAAATTCGACATTGCTTGCAACCAGTGTAAATCCATCGCCGCTGGCAAAACTGAGTGGACCTTCAACACGGATTTTTTCAGTCTTCATGTCATACGTGCCCTTGCCCGCCGAAAGCGTCGCGGGGCCATTATTCATCATCAAACGACCAGAAAGATCGGTCATACGCAACAAAGGATCGGCAGCACTTTTTTGCACTGCACTTCCGGCGCTCAATGAAAAAGGACGGCCTTTGGTGTCTTCGCCGCGATACAATGCATTGCCCACGCGCATCCGCTCGGTAGCCAGATTGACCTCATCCTTCGCCAGCACAAAGCTCATTTCTTGGTTATTTGAAAACGGGCTGAACGCCAGCACTGCTAGCAAGACGCCGATAATGCTCGGCAATGCGACGCGCAAAGTCCGCACCAAACGGTCATGCCGCCCGCCTGGAAGGGCGAATTTCTGCCGCGCTGTGCGCTGGATATCGGCTTGTGCTGACATGAATTATCCTATGCGCCTTGCCGCATGAACGCGCAATGACCCTTCCTTAGCTTAGCTGTGCGCAAAAATATCAGCCTCGGGCCAGCCTATCAGGTCGAGCCGTGCACGGTATGGCAAGAAATCAAAGCACGCTTGCGCGATTTCGCGGCGGCCTTCGCGTTCCAACCGAATCTCGAACTCGTCCTTTAACCGGTGCAGAAAACGCACGTCGCTGGCGGCATAATCCTTTTGTGCCTCGCTCAAAACCGGACTGCCCCAGTCGCTTGACTGCTGCTGTTTGGAGATGTCTGTGCCAAGCATTTCTTTGACCAGTTCTTTCAAACCGTGCCGGTCAGTATAGGTGCGGACAAGCCGTGATGCGATTTTGGTGCAGAACACGGGCGCCGCCACAACGTTCAAATAATACTCAATCGCGGCCAAATCGAAACGGCCAAAATGAAACAGCTTTACCCGGTTGGTATCCGCCAATATCCGGCGCAAATTAGGCGCAGCATAATCGCTGTCAGGCCCGAAACGCACCAGATGCTCGTCACCGCTGCCATCCGAAATCTGGACCAAACACAGCCGGTCGCGCGGCGTCAACAAACCCATGGTTTCAGTGTCCACGGCAAGCGCTCTTGTGCCTTCTAAAATACCATCGGGCAGGTCGCCCTCATGCAGGAAAACACTCATGTTGCGGCGGCTTTGTCATAAATATTGGTCATGGCATTTCCCCTGCCCTAACCCCTACGGGATAGCAAGTTTACACGCTGCTTTACTCACTACAAAATTTGCTAGGGTCTTGCCTGTGGATAATGTATAGGCCGAGTCTGCAAAGCATGTGGCAATGCGCGGGAAATGCGGGATTTTCGCCCGAATCTGCATGGAACGACGACGATGGGCGAGAAGAAAGCAAAAGTTCAGACATGAGTTTCAGTGATAAGCGTCGTGGCCGTGGCCGTGACAAGCGTGATCGTTTTGGCGACGACAGTTTTGAATCCCCCTCGTTCCCCGGCGAAATTCGCGGCGGTGGAAATAGCGGTGGCGGTGGCGGCGGACGCTCCGGCGGATATGGCGGCGGCGGTGATCGCGGCGGCGGTGGCTATAGCGGCGGCGGCGGCGGTGGTTTCCGCAGCGGCGGTGGCGGCGGATTTGGCGGCGCGCCTCGTCCCCCTGCAATGCCAGCGCAAGTCGTTGGCTCCGGCAAAGGCATCGTGAAGTTTTTCAACAATCAAAAAGGCTTTGGCTTCATTCAGTGCGATGAACAGCCCGATGATGTTTTCGTGCACATCAGTGCGGTCGAACAGGCTGGCTTGACTGGCTTAGCAGAAGGTCAACCGCTCGAATTCACGCTTGTGGATCGTGGCGGCAAAGTTTCGGCCTCTGATCTGGTTATCGAAGGCGACCCCATGCCTGTGCCTGCACGCGAACCGCGTCCGGAACGCAGTGGCGGATTTGACCGTGATGGCGGCGGTGATCGTGGTGGCTTCCGTGGTGGAGACCGAGGCGGTGATCGTGGTGGCGGCTTCCGTGACAGCGCACCTCGTGCGCCTCAGCGTGAATCCACTGGCGAACGTGCCAACGGAACTGTTAAGTTCTACAACGACATGAAAGGCTTCGGCTTTATTCAGCGCGACGACGGCGGCGAAGATGTGTTTGTGCACATCTCCTCGCTCGAACGCTCTGGCATTGCTTCGCTTGTGCAGAACGACCGGTTGGCATTCGACATCGAAAGCGACCGTCGCGGCAAATTCTCTGCTGCGAACCTCAGCAAAATCGACGACTAAATCGCGTCACGCGAAAATGAAAAAGGGCCCCGCTTTCGGGGCCCTTTTTCGTTAGCAGGGAGGCTTTTGCACTGTGATGCTGTGCCACGGACCCTGCTTGCCATCGTAACCGCCACCTATCCCTGACTGTATGTCCAGCTCAGACCAGCCGCCAGCTCCACCATAAACAGTCTTTAAATCCTCGGCGTCGAAATAGTTGAAATAGCGCCCAAAACGGTCGCGGCCTTCAACCCCGCCACCCTTATAACTCGCAATATGCCAGCCCCCAGGTTTCAGGGCAGTCCATATGCGCTCGACAATTGATGGAAGATCCGCCCTTGGCACATGGAGGAGCGATGCCGACGCAATCACCGCATCATATTCCGCAATAGTTTTTAATTGGTCGAAACGCATCACGCGCACGGCACAGCCCAGCCGGGCCTCAGCCTGCAACGCGATTTCGACTGTCCCGTCCGTCGGCTCAACATCAAACCCAAGTGCAACCATATGCAATGCATCGCGCCCGCCACCGCAGCCGAGTTCCAATATGCGCGCGCCGGGCTTTAACCGGTTTAGAAACTCTGGCAGATGCCGCGCAATGCCTTGCGGTCCGCTCGCTGCATAGACTGGCGCTTCGACCGCGTAGAAATCCAGAGTTGCCGGATCGAAGCCGCTCACCGCGTCGGCACCGGCACGCCACTAGAATAGTCATAAAAGCCGCGCTTGGTTTTGCGGCCTAGCCATCCTGCTTCGACATATTTGACCAATAAAGGCGCGGGGCGGAATTTGGGGTCGCCCGTGCTGGTGAACAGTACGTTGATGATATCAAGGCATGTATCCAGCCCGATAAAGTCCGCCAGCGTCAAAGGCCCCATTGGATGATTGAGCCCCAGCTGACACGCGGCATCGATGTCCTGAATGGTGGCGACACCCTCACCCAGCGCAAAGCACGCCTCGTTCAGCATCGGCATCAACACGCGGTTGACGATGAAGCCGGGCGCGTCGTTGGCAAAGACCAGCCGTTTGCCAAGCGCGGCGCCATATTCTTCGATCTTGGTAACCGTCTCTGCTGATGTCGCTAGGCCGCGAATTACCTCAATCAAGCCCATGACGGGAACGGGGTTGAAAAAATGCACGCCGATGAATCGCGCCGGGTCTGGCGATGCCTGCGCCAGCCGCGTGATCGGAATCGACGATGTGTTGGACGCCAGTATCGCCTCAGGCCCCAGAACCTTGCCGACGCCCTCAAAAATTGTGCGCTTGATCTCTTCGCGTTCGGTCGCCGCTTCGATCACAAGGTCAGCGGCTGCCATCGCTTCATAACCCGCAACCGGCTGAATCCGGCCAAACAAAGCGTCCGCGTCGCCGCGCGCAATTTTCTCTTTCTCGACTTGACGATCCATTTGCTTGGCGATCCCAACCTTGCCCGCCTCTGCCCGTGCCAGATCGATGTCGGACAACAACACGTGAAAGCCCGCACCTGCGCTAACTTGCGCAATGCCTGCGCCCATTTGTCCTGCTCCGATAACAGCAATTATGCGCATTTTTTCTTCCTTTAGACGGCATTAATCAGATGTCACAGCGCCTCTAGCGCACAGGCAACATTCGGGATAGACTGTTTCCTATGAACCTTCGAACGCTTGCTTTCTTGATGCTTTTCACTGCTGGTTTTGGCGCGACGGCAAATGCCAAGCCGATACTAGGCGAACAGAAGTTTTTCCAAGACTGGGCCGTGGCCTGCGATAATCGGCTGGCCTGTGAAGCTGTGTCATTTCAGCCTGAAGAGGCAAGCTTTGATGGCATTTCGATGTCGATCAACCGCGCTGCGATGACCGGAGACATCGCCATCACCTTGGGTGGTTTTGAAACCAAAAGCGACCGGTATCGAATCGTTATCGATGGCCGCGTCGTTGACACTGGACCAATCTTAGCGACTCCATCAGAACCCATTATAGTTAGCGGCGCTGACGCGCTGCGACTCTCCCGACTATTGGCTAGAGGGCGTGTGCTGAAATTACGCGATGGCAAAGGCGTCGAATTGGGCAAAATCTCACTTTCTGGCACAAACGCGGCATTTCAACATATCGACAAGCTGCAAAACCGCGCGACCACCAAAACGGCACTCGTCAGCCCGCGCAAAAAGGATTTACCGGTTAAATGGGTACCCCCTCCGGTTATAACTGCGAAGCGGATCGTTCCAACCGGGGCGACGCCTGATGCATCAACGCTCGTTAGCCTGATTGAAGGGTCATCGTGTAAGGAGGAGCGTTTTAACGTAACCGAAGATACCGCATACAGCCTGGGCAGTATCGATGGAAAGGCGCGCGCATTGGTGATGATAAGCTGCGGCAGCGGCGCCTATAATTTTGCCTCAGCTGCGTTTATCGGAACCGAGGAAAGCAACGGCAAATGGCAGTTTTCTCCCGCGATGTTTGATTATGGTGACGCGATCCGCACTGCGGACGAAAGTCTGCAATTGCTAGTCAACGCAAATTGGGATGCCACAAATCAGACAATCAGCAGTTTTTCCAAAGGCCGTGGTCTCGGCGATTGTGGCAATGCCGAAAACTATGTGTGGGACGGTGCGATGTTCCGGCTGATTTCAGCCTATGGTATGGATCAATGCCGCGGGTCGCTCGACTGGCTGATATTATGGCAGGCAGAGGCAAAGCTGGTTGATTGAGGCAGAGGTAAGAGGATGAAGGCATGACAGTCGAACTGGTCGGGAAAGTCCGCTCCACTCTGCAATCAACCGACCACCCCTATATGCAGGGAGCATGGCGGCCGACGTTTAGCGAATGGAACGCGATATTCGCCAATGGCGATGCGGAAGTCATCGGCACGATCCCCGACGATATCGACGGCGTCTATATCCGCAGTGGCGAAGTGCCGGTGCACGAACCCATTGGCCGCTATCACCCCTTTGACGGCGACGGCCAAATCCATGCGATCAGTTTCAAGGACGGTCGCGCCAGCTATCGCAGTCGCTTTGTCCGCACCAAAGCGTTTCAGGCCGAGGCCGAGGCGGGTAAAGCATTATGGGCTGGCCTGATGGAGCCGCCGCATAAATCGACCCGGCCGGGCTGGGGCGCGCAAGAATGGCTAAAGGATAGCAGCTCGACCGATGTCGTGGTGCACGCAGGCAAAATCCTGTCGACATTCTATCAATGCGGCGAAGGATACCGGCTCGACCCGTTCACGCTGGAGCAATTCGGTACAGAAGGCTGGGTGCCGCTCGACGGTATTTCGGCGCATGCAAAGCTTGATCCAGCGACTGGCGAGCTCATGTTTTTCAACTATTCCAAACATGCGCCATACATGCATTATGGCGTCGTCGGGGCGGATAACCGATTGAAGCATTATGTCCCGATTCCGCTTAATGGCCCGCGCCTGCCGCATGACATGGCGTTCACCCCCAACTACGCGATCCTCAACGACATGCCGCTCTATTGGAACGCCGAGCTGCTGAAGCGTAACCTGCATGTGGTGCAATTCCACCCCGAGGAAAAATCCCGCTTTGGCATCATCCCGCGCTTTGGCAGTGCCGATGACATCCGCTGGTTTGAGGCGGAGCCGACCTATACGCTTCACTGGTTGAACGCGTGGGAGGAAGGCGACGAGATCGTCCTTGACGGCTATTATCAACAAGAACCCATGCCCAAATCGCACCCCGATGCGCCGGATGGGCTGGAGCGGATGATGGCGTATTTAAGCCAAGGCCTAATGAAGCCTAAGCTGCATCGTTGGCGGTTCAACCTGAAAACGGGCTCGACCAGCGAAGAACGGTTGAACGACGAAATCTTGGAATTCGGCACAATAAACCAGAAATATGCCGGTCATAAATACCGGTACGCCTATTCCGCAGTGCCAGAACCCTATTGGTTTTTGTTTACCGGCTTAGTGAAGCACGACCTGACAACTGGAACCAGCGAAGAGATTAGCTTTGGCCCCGGACGCTATGGCAGCGAAAGCCCATTTGCGCCGCGCATTAACGCCACCGATGAAGACGACGGCTATCTGGTTTCGTTCATCGCCGATGTGCAAAACGACCGGTCCGAATGCGTGCTGATCGACGCCAAGAATTTCGCTGCGGGGCCCGTGTGCCGAATCATCCTGCCCGAGAGGTTTTGTTCAGGAACGCACTCGGTCTGGGCCAATCATGACGATATCGGCATAGGGCAGAATCCAATTCTGGCGTCATAGGAACAGCTCAGCAGCAGCATCCAATATTGCTTGTGTATCAAGCCTATACTCTCGGTAAAGATCGGGCAGATCGCCGGTCTGGCCAAAACGGTCCACGCCAAGTGGCGATACCCGGTTGCCGCGCACGCCGCCTATCCATGATAATGCTCCCGGGCTGCCATCGATGACCGTGATGAGGCCTGCAGTTGGTGACAGGGCCGATAGCAGTCGGGCGATATGCGACGGTTCCTTATTCCCGCCGTTCCAGCGCGCAGCCCGCGCGGCGGACCAGCCTCGATGCAAAAGATCGGGTGAAGTGACCACCATCAGGCCGATACCGGGGATATCATCTTGCAGAGCCTCCCACGCTACAATCGCTTCGGGCAAGATCGCGCCCGTCGCGATAATCGCGGCCTCGGCTCCCGGTGCTGGCTGCTTTAGCCAATAGCCGCCCTTTATTGCGCCTTCTTCCCATCGGTCATCGGGTCGCTCGAGTTGCGGTATCGAGCGCGTGGAAAGCCGTAAATACACCGAGCTGCCATCTGGCTGCTGTAGATAGTCAAAGGCCCAGCGCATAATCAAGGCGACTTCATCGGAAAAGGCTGGCTCGAAATAAGTAAGGCTTGGCTGGCCCATCCCGATCAGTGGGGTGTTAATCGATTGATGCGCACCGCCCTCTGGTCCCAGAGTCACACCCGAAGGCGTGCCGACCAGCAAGAAACGCGCATCGGAATAGCAACCATAGTTCAGCGCATCGAGCCCGCGCGCGATGAACGGGTCGTAGACAGTCCCGACAGGAATCAGTCGTGTGCCAAAATGCGGTGCTGATAGGCCAAGCGATGTGAGCATCAGGAAGAAGTTGTTTTCCGCAATGCCGAGCTCAATATGTTGCCCTGCCTTATGCGCCGCCCATTTCTGCGCCGACGGGATTTTCGCGGCACGAAACACATCGGCCAGTTCAGAACGGCGGAACAGCCCGCGTTGATTGACGAAAGCTCCCAGATTGGTCGTCTGCGTTACATCAGGCGCGGTGGTAACGATGCGGTCGCCCAGCAATTCACCAGATTTGGCTAACCCAAGCAGCACATTCCCAAACGCCGCTTGCGTAGATTGCTGCGCGCCTTCTGGAACCGGAAGTTTCACAGGAACAGGAACTATATCGGCTGTGGGCTCTCCATCTTTGCGGGCCAGCACACTGGCATCGACAAACGCTTTCAGCTGTGCGGCGGCGTTGTCTCCCAATCCGGCATACGGCTCCCATTCGGTGCCTTCGCTAATTCCCAAGCTAGCGCGAAACTGGTCCATTTGCGCCGGGTTCATCATGCCTGAATGATTGTCTTTATGCCCTGCCAGCGGCAGGCCATAGCCTTTGACGGTATAAGCGATAAACATCGTCGGTGTTTCGTCATCGGCACTGTCGAACGCATCCATCAGTGTTTCGATGCAATGTCCGCCAAGGTTGGTCATCAGCGCGGCTAATCCGTCGTCATCAAAACTTTCGAGCAGTTTTTGCACTTTGGGGTGACTGCCTATATCTGCCAACAAACGCGCCCGCCACGCCGCCCCGCCTTGATAGGTCAGCACCGCAAAGTCGGCATTGGGGCAAGTTTCGATCCATTCTTCAATCGCTTTGCCACCGGGGCGAGCGAATGCCGCCAGTTGCAACTTGCCGTGTTTCAACGTGATCACACGCCAGCCGCAGGTTTCGAAGATGTCATCAAAACGGCGGAACATCCGGTCGGCGGTGGTACTGTCGAGCGACTGACGGTTGTAATCCACCACCCACCAGCAATTGCGGATATCGTGCTTATAGCCTTCAATCAGGCACTCATAAATATTACCCTCGTCAAGTTCGGCATCACCCATCAGCGAGATCATCCGCCCGGCATCTGCCTCGTCCATCTGGCCATGCGCGATCAGATAATCCTGCACCAGACTGGAAAACGCGGTGATCGCAACCCCCAGCCCAACCGAGCCTGTTGAAAAATCAACGGGGATTTGGTCCTTGGTCCGCGATGGATAGCTTTGCGCGCCGCCCAACCCTCGAAACCGTTGCAACTGGTCCAGAGTCTGCTGCCCTAGCATATAATGGATCGCCTGCAGCACAGGCCCGGCGTGTGGTTTCACCGCAACCTTGTCTTGCGGACGCAACGCATGAAAATAGAGCGTCGCCATTATCGCGGTCATCGATGCGCAGCTTGCCTGATGCCCGCCGACCTTTAACCCGTCACGTTTGGGGCGAAGATGCGTCGCGTGATGAATTGTCCAAGAAGACAACCAGCGCAAACGTGCGTCGATTGTTTCAATGGCAGCGATAGTTTCAGTGCGAGCGTTAATCATGGCGTCTTTTTTCATAAGATTAGGACGATAGCGATGTATGAAATCATGTGTGCGGAAAAGGCATAAGCCAATACGAAAAAAGGGCAGAGCCGCAGCTCCGCCCTCTTTGGTAACTCAAGCTCAAAAGCTCAGAATTTGAAGCTTGCGCGCGCACCCCACAGCCGTGGCGGTGCATAGCTTGCTTGCAGTGCGCCACCCCCGCCCCAGACGAAGCGATTTGCGGTCGCTTTGTCAGTGACGTTATTCACAAAACCTTGGATCTCAAAGCTCTCGTTCAAGGCCCAGGTTAGGCGCAAGTCAATCTTGCTGTAGGCGCTTTGGCGTTCAAGGATCGAATTGAAGTGTTGGCCAAAAAACGAACCCGAGAATGTCATCACCGCATAGGGAGTGAGTGTGCCGGCACTGCCCAGATCAATGTCATACGAGGCATACACTGCTCCTGAATATTTGGGCGAGTGTGGCAGGCTGTTACCGTTCAAGTTACAGCCGTAGTTTGCGGCTGGCTGACCCACGCCGCCGGTGCCGGGGACAAGACCGCAATCATAGCCAGGGGCAAAAATCCGCCGCTGGCTAGCCGGTGCAATAGTGATAACATCGGTTCCACGCGTTACGGTCGTCGCCGTCAATGCAGTTGCATCAGCTACCAAAATTGATGTGGCAAAAGGTGCCGGAACATTAGTGTAGTCAGTATATTTTGCATTTAAGTATGAACCACTGATACCCAGCGTCAGTGCATCGACTGGTTTCCAGATCGCTTCAAGTTCCGCGCCGTAGGACCGGGCCTTTCCACTGTTCTCGATAATTGAGAGCGTAGCAGGGCCAATCGGCACCTGACGCTGTTCCTGAAGGCTGTTATAGCGGTTGTAGAAACCAGCGATATTGATCTGGATCGTATTGTCGGCAAACCGGTTCTTTGATCCGAGCTCGAAAGCCAGCACCTTTTCCGGCGCAAAGGTTGGTTGCAAAGCCGCTTGACTCTGCCCCGAGTTGAACCCGCCCGAGCGGAAGCCGGTGGAGGCCGAAGCGTAGAGCAAACTATCGTCTGCAATCTGGTAATCAAGACCCAGACGCCATGTCAGCTTTTTGAATGTCGCTGTATCGTAAGTGGCACCTGTCAAGAGTAAGGGGTTTGCGGCAAGGCACCGGAACCCAGCCCGCGGTGCCGGGGTTGTTCCGGATGCGAGATACGTGCAGTTTGTCGGGGCGCCCTGCACACCAAAGGCTGAAGCGGGGATGGAAGGCAAATTAAGTCTGATGAAAGTGCCATCTGGCGTTGTTCCGCCAATCAAAGGCAATACGGCGTTGGCGTTGGCAAATTGGAAGTCTTTCTTGTCCCGCGTGTAGCGCCCGCCAACTGTGAACTTCAATTGCTCGGTCAGCGCATAGCTTGCCTGCGCATAGGCCGCTATCGATTCAGTTTCTGCGCGCTGCTCATCAAAAAAGCCGCCACGAAAACTGGCACCAGTAATGTTCGGCGTGACATTGCGGATAACCAGCGGGCTTTGCTGGTTGATCAGTGTGTTGCGCAATTTATCCTTGAAATAATATGCACCAAAAACATAGGTCAGCGGCCCTGAAGCATCGGAGAGAAGTTGCAACTCTTGGCTGAAAGTCTTCGCCGTCGTTGTCACTTGGTCAACTGCGACAGTATTGCCAGAGAAATCTGAGTCGGCAGAGCGCTTGACGCGAAAATCGGTGTAGCCTGTGATTGAGCGCAAAGTTACAGCGCCGAAATCATAGGCCAGATTGGCCGTGTAACCATAATTACGCAAAGCAAGCACAGTCGGTTGATCGGTATCAATACGATACGGATCGCCCGCTGCAAAAATCGGGACGCCAGCATCAATCGCCAGCGGCGCATCGACCACGCCGTCACGATTTCCGCCACGCGTGTTAAGCGTAACTACTGTGCCGTTATATAGCTGCGTGCTGGTTGGGGTGTAGAAATAGCTACCGCGCAGCTTGTAGCCGAATGCCGCTCCGCCAGCTCCGCCTTGGTTCGAATAATCGAATTTAAGTAACGCACTGAATGCTTCATTTGGCTGAAGCAACAACGAGCCACGCACATAACGATTTTTGTCATCAAACAGATTGTTGCCCAGTGGGTTAACGTTTTTCACATAGCCGTCCGATTCCTCGAACGAAGCCGCCACGCGCATCGCGACTGTCTCGCTAAGCGGCGCATTCACGAAACCTTCTGCGCGTATCCGGCCGTTTTCGCCAATGGTCAGATCAACACCGCCCTTATATTCGTCAAAACTTGGCTTGGCCGTGCTTATCGCAATGTTGCCGCCGAAGGTATTACGACCGTAAAGTGTGCCCTGCGGCCCACGCTGAATTTCCACGCGTTCAATGTCGACAAAGGAAAGCGTCGCTTGTTGCGAGCGCGACTGATAAACTCCGTCGATGAAAAAACCGATTGTCGTGTCACCGTTAACGCCGACATTTTCGGTGCGCACGCCGCGAATAGCGGGTCGCGCATCGGGACCAGAACGGCCAAACTGAAAGCCCGGGACAATGTTTTCAAGCCGTGAAATGTCAGTTGTGCCCTGAGCCTTCAGTTGCTCTCCGCTGAACGCAGAAACCGAAATAGGCACATCTTGCAGATTTTCTTCACGGCGCTGGGCAGTGACGATGATCTCCTCGATACCAGTATCATCTTCGGTTGCTTCTTGCGCATACACTGGTGTGCTCAAAAGCATTGCTGCCAATGGCGCAGTCGTTACGAATAAGCGCATTTTCGAGATTTTCATTACTCTCACCTTCCCCTGAACGGTTTCTAGAATCCTATGAGACTAGGTGGACTGCAAAAAGACTGCGAATGCAAGTCAAATATGACTTCGAATGCAAAGGGCTATTTCGCGTTGCAAAAGCGCCACACTCACAGGGACAACCAGCCTAGTCTATTGCGCTGTCCAGCCGCCATCGATCAATAGGCTGGTGCCTGTGACCATGTCCGCAGCAGCAGAAGATAAAAATAATACAGCAGCAGCTACATCATCGGGCTTGCCGATGCGCCTTAGGGGAATCATCGTATCGATAAAGGCGCGGAACTCTGGATTTGCCAGCATCGGCGCGGTCATTGGCGTTTCGATAAAGGTCGGCGCAACCGAATTGACACGAATATTGTACGGCG
>JANMGR010000160.1:0-41423 GCA_031374785.1 Sphingomonadales bacterium
TGGCGAAATGGTGGTTTGATTGGTGGCGGGGATAAGCGATTGCGCAACGCTTTCTTCACGCGAATGTGGCAATAGCTATATTCGCAAGGACTGGAGACATTGAAATGCGCATTCTTCTAACCGGGGCGGCAGGTTTTATCGGCATGCATGTGGCGCAGAAACTGTTGGCGCGTGGAGATGATGTGGTCGGAGTCGACAGTTTGAATGACTATTATGACGTTAATCTGAAACAGGCCCGGTTGGCACAGATTGCTGATCACCCCAATTTTAGCTTCCGCAAAATCAATATTGCCGACCGCGCGGCAATGGCACTATTATTCGCACAGGTGAAACCGCAACGCGTCGTCCACCTCGCTGCGCAAGCCGGAGTTCGCTATTCGATCACAAACCCGCATGCGTATGCCGATGCTAACCTCCAAGGATTTTTGAACATCTTGGAAGGCTGCCGTCACCGCACCGTCGAACATCTGGTCTATGCCAGCAGTTCCAGCGTTTATGGCGGTAACACGTCAATGCCGTTCCGCGAAACCGACGCTGTCGATCATCCCGTCAGCCTTTACGCCGCGACTAAAAAAGCCAATGAACTGATGGCGCACACCTATAGCCATTTGTTCCGGTTCCCCACCACTGGCTTGCGCTTCTTCACCGTTTACGGCCCGTGGGGACGGCCCGATATGGCACCGATCCTTTTCACCAAGGCGATGCTAGAAAACCGAGCTATAGATGTTTTTAACAACGGCGAAATGCTCCGCGACTTTACCTATATCGACGATATCGTCGAAGGCGTTGTGCGTGTAATTGACCGAGCAGCAACGCCAGATCCGGATTATGATCCAGCAAAGCCAGACCCTGGGACAAGCAATGCGCCGTATCGGGTGTTCAACATCGGCAACAATAATCCAACGCGGTTGATGGATTTCATCGGGGCAATTGAGAAGTCATTAGGCGTTAAAGCCAAAATGAATTTCCTGCCTATGCAACCGGGCGACGTCGTGGCGACGGCGGCCAATACTGACGCGCTTGAATCATGGGTTGGTTTCCGGCCATCCACGAATGTGACGGACGGCGTTTCGCGCTTCATCGACTGGCACATGGACTATTATAACGTCAATCGGCCGGTAGGCTGATTACTGCGTCCAAATACCCCGTGTGTCGATAATTGGCGCGGTCGTATTCGGCTTTAAGGCTCCAAAATATTTGTGGTCGACCAACAGGACATGCAAATCGGCCTCGGCTGCATCAAGCATTGATACCAAATGCGCGTCCGCCAGCGACGCAGGTAACGCCTCTATATTAGGTTCCACCACAAGCACGTTGCCGGGATGCGCCGCCGATAGGCTTTGCACAATTTCCAAGGCTGGTCTGTCGCGCAGATCGTCGATATCAGGTTTGAAGGCCATGCCGTAACACGCCACAACCACATCAGTCGCCGACTTCGATGGATTTGCTGCCAAGAACGTTGCGATTTCGGCCTGCGCCTTGGCCAGCTCCCAATGCGGTTTGGAATCATTAACTTCGCGCGCGGTACGGATCAGTCTGGCATCCGCTGGCGCAGACGACACAATGAACGACGGGTCGCAAGCAATACAGTGCCCGCCAACGCCCGCCCCCGGTTGCAATACATTAACGCGCGGGTGGCGGGTGGCCAGCCGGATCAGCTTCCACGCGTTAATGTCCCAGTCGGTCGCAGATGATCGACAGTTCATTAGCAAAGGCGATGTTGACATCACGAAAACTGTTTTAGGTAAGTTTCGCCATTTCGGCCACACGCGGGCTAGAGGTGGTGAAGCATTCGCCCGAGACAAAGCTACTGTAAAGTGTTGCCGCCAATGCTGAACAACGTGGCGTCATGCCGCCAATTACCTGATCATTGGTGATCAATTCCTGCATAACTTTGCCCGGCAAAACCCGCTCGGGACAATGCGCGATGTGGATGTCGGACAGCTCGCCTGCCCGTTGCGGGAAGCATAGGTCGAGCCGCGCCGCTGCCAAACAGCCTGCCGTCGCATCGGTCGCGCCGACCGGCGATGTGGATTCCAGCAGAATCAGATTTCCAGTCCACAACACCGGCGCGATCAATTTGCAAGCAGCCTCGATAAAGGGCAGATCGGGTTAGTAGTTATCGCCTTTGAACGGCGTCGCCACAGCAATCAAAAAGGCCTTGGCTGCTTCAGGAACGGTAGTAGCGCCCAGTTAGCCTTGCGAAACCGACGCACGAGCCACAATATCGAGGTCAGATACTAAAATATGAATCTCGCTGCGGTTGATCGTATCTACAATCGCCTGATTAACATCAATCCCAACGACTTTTATTTTGTGCGAGACAAACATTGTCTCCTGCCGGCAAACTGATTTAGCCAAGGCCAATGATCAAGATTTGGGAAAAGCGTTTCCGTTGCATCAGGTTTCACGATTTTCATTAGAGTTCAGAAGCATATTGACGGATACGGTTTAATATCCGGTCAACAGCCTTGCCATCGCCATAAGGGTTATGCGCAAAACTCATGGCTTCATAGGCTGCGGTATCATCAAGCAACCGCGTGACTTCTGACACGATCAAAGCTGTGTCAGTGCCAACCAGCTTCACTGTGCCAGCATCGACCGCCTCAGGCCGCTCAGTTGTCTCGCGCATCACAAGCACCGGTTTACCCAAAGATGGCGCTTCCTCCTGCACGCCGCCCGAATCGGTTAGGATGACTGCGGCGCGGCTCATAAGATAGACGAACGGCAGATATTCCTGCGGCGCGATCAAATGAACGTTGCTGAAACCGCTCAATTTCTCCTCAACTGGCCCTTTGACATTGGGGTTGAGGTGGACAGGGTAAACAATCTCGATATCGTCGCGCGCGGCAAGCGCCGCCAGCGCTTCACAAATCCGCAAAAAACCGTTGCCAAAGCTTTCGCGGCGGTGACCAGTTACCAAGATCATCCGTTTTGCCGGATCAAGACCAAAACGTTCTTCAAATTCGGCCATCTGGTCCGAATCGCTCTCAAGCTTTGAAACAATATTGATCAAGGCATCAATCACCGTGTTACCCGTCACAATTATGGCATTGGCAGACACAGCCTCTGCAAGCAAATTCCGCTTCGATTGCTCGGTCGGCGCAAAATGCAGCGTCGCTATCGCGCCTGCCACTTTGCGATTCACCTCCTCGGGCCACGGCGACAATATGTTGCCGGTGCGTAACCCCGCCTCGACATGGCCAACGGGAATCTTACGGTAATAAGCGGCGAGCGAGGCAGCCAGTGTTGTGGTTGTATCGCCATGCACAAGCACCAAATGCGGTTGAAACGCGTCCAGCACCGGCGTCAGCGCATGCAGAACCCCCGCTGTGATATCCTCCAACCCTTGTCGAGGACGCATCAAATCTAGGTCATAGTCAGGCGTGATTTCAAAAAGGTCGAGCACTTGATCAAGCATTTCCCGATGCTGTGCTGTCACACAAACACGCCCGTCGATGTCGTCCGCCAACGCCAACGCAAGCACCACAGGCGCCATTTTGATCGCCTCTGGCCGCGTCCCAAACACGCTTAAGATTCGAAATTTTTTCTGTAGGTTCACAATTGTTCCGCTCATTTCATATCACATATCGATGGTATCAAAAGTCAGGGCGCCATCAAGTAGGAGGTTTATAATGTCTAGGCCTGATGCGGATGTAGGAAATTTTGACTAAAGAAGTGGTCGAGAGACTCAAGCGTTGCCGTCGAATAAAGGGATGTAGATCGTCTTGTGCGTAATCCGGAATCAATGCTCACCTTGAAACCGCAGATTATCTAGATACTGATTATCATTGCAGATGCAAGCGGCCCGACATCAAATCAGAGAATAACGTCCTAGACCGGAAATTCGGAGTAGCGGAGAGTATCTGCTCTCAATGTATAAATACCAAATATTAGCAGTTATCATTTAATGATACAGTATTTGATTATTTTAAACAAGTTAACAAATCTCAAATATTCAATATTATTGACTATATTGATGTATTACTAAAATTAAATTTAAATATGAATTCCATATTTTAAATATTTATTAATTTTTGCATTACATTTTTATAAGCAACGATAAATTTTTACAATTTTACTTGAAAATATATTTTGAATTTTGATCGGCTTATTTTTGTATGTAGAGCAGGCTGAGACACGATTGCGTATCGTACTAGCTCAGTATATCGCTCCCTAATCAAGAGGGCTTTATGCAAATCAGAATAACAAGAGTATTTCTAGCGCTTCCGCGTGCCCAAAAACGATTAGTGGCTCTTGCAGCGGACATCGCGATCTGTCTCGTGACCGTTGCGATCGCCTATTTTCTGCGTTTGAATAGCTGGATTTTCCCACAGGGGTGGCAGTGGCTATCATATGCCGCAGCGATCGTTATTGCGATTCCGCTGTTCATCACGTTTGGCCTGTATCGCGCCATTTTCCGTTATGCCGGCTGGGGGGCTTTAATGGCAGTAGTGCGCGCCTGCGCTGTTTTCGGTATCGCCTATATGCTCGTCTTTGCCGTAATCGGCGTCCCCAATGTGCCCCGCACCATTGGTCTGATCCAACCTGTACTGCTTTTTTTAGGCGTTGGCGCATCGCGCGCGATGGCGCGATATTGGCTGGGTGAAGGCTTTACCGCGCTGTTTCACGTGGGTCCGCACCGACGGGTGTTGATCTATGGCGCGGGTTCGGCCGGACGCCAGCTCGCAGCGGCATTGGCTAATAGCGACGAAATGCACGTACTCGGTTTTGTCGATGACGATCCGACATTGAATGGTAGCGTTTTAAACGGGCTGAAGATTTACCCCTCAAATAATGTATCGCATTTGATCGAAACTTTGTTCGTTGACGACATTTTGCTCGCCCTTCCGTCGGCCTCTCGGCGGCGGCGAACCGAAATTGTCACAGCGATCCGCAGCACCCGTGCAACGATCCGGACGCTACCGGGATTGATCGATCTTGCGCAAGGCAAGGTGACAGTCAACGATCTGCGCGAACTCGACATCGAAGATTTATTGGGACGCGATCCAGTCGAACCCGACAAGCTGCTGCTGGGGCGGAACATCACAGACAAAACGGTGTTGGTGACCGGGGCGGGCGGATCGATCGGTGGTGAATTGTGTCGCCAAATTTTAATCTTGCGGCCGAAAACGCTGCTGTTACTTGAAAAGAGTGAATATTCGCTCTACGCCATCCATCAGGAGCTGGAGATATTTTTAGCCGACCATGATGTCGAGGAATATCAACCGCGCATCATTCCTTTACTAGCATCGGTTCAGGACGAGCGACGCAGTCGTGAAATCTTCCGCGCTTGGAAGCCCGACACTATTTACCACGCCGCCGCCTATAAACATGTGCCATTGGTCGAACATAACCCTAGCGAAGGTATCCGCAACAACGTGTTCGGGACGTTCGCGATAGCGCGCATCGCGCAGGAAGCAGGGGTCACCAATTTTGTGCTGATCAGCACCGACAAAGCGGTCAGACCCAGCAATGTGATGGGCACTACAAAACGCCTCGCCGAATTGGTGCTACAGGCCATTGCCGCTGAAAACCCGGCCACAGTATTTTCTATGGTGCGGTTCGGCAACGTTTTGGGGTCCAGTGGATCGGTGGTGCCGTTGTTCCGTAAACAGATAAAGGCAGGTGGCCCGGTTACCATTACGCACAAAGACGTCACCCGGTATTTCATGTCGATACCCGAAGCGGCGCAGTTGGTGATACAGGCAGGGGCCATGGCCCAAGGCGGCGAAGTTTTTGTGCTCGACATGGGCGATCCGGTGCGCATTGCCGATCTAGCCCAGCAAATGATCGAATTGTCCGGTCTGTCGGTAAAAGATGCGGAAAACCCAGACGGCGACATCGAAATTCACGTTGTTGGACTGCGTCCGGGTGAAAAATTATACGAAGAATTGCTAATCGGCAATGCCCCTGAAACCACCGCGCATCCGCGCATCCTGAAAGCCAATGAAGAGATGCGTCCACTGGCGCAAATAACGCAGGATCTAGCGGATTTCGAAGCCGCCATCAGCAATAATGATCAACAAGCGATCCGGAATTTGCTCACATCGGTCGTGCCAGATTTTACCCCCCAATCCGATTTGGTCGATTGGGTCTATCTGGAACAAAATGGCTTAAGCGAGGCCGAATAGAGAACCAATTTTCAGGCAGCTGCTACTTCCAATACTTCGGCCAATGTCGCCAGATAGCGGTCCATCTGCTCAGGTGTTATCGTCGGGTGGAGTAGAAACATGAGGCTGGTCTCACCCAGTTTTCTAGCGTTAGGCAACCGATAAGTCGGACGGCAATCCATTCTGTCAAACGCCTTTTCAAGATACACTTCCGAACAGCTGCCTTGAAACAACGGCGCGTTTCTTTCGGTCATGGTGGCAACGATTCTATCGCGCGTCCAGCCGGGCTTTAGCCCCTCGGACTGGACATAAGCATAGAGGCGGTAAAAGGCGTGCTGGCTGTTTACATCGGGCAACGGCACGCGCAGTAGCGCCGTGAAGCGCCCCAGTACCGCGATGATCTGCCGCGCATTATCAGCCCGTTTTTCGGTCCAGGCCGCCAAGCGGAGCAGCTGGATGCGGCCAATCGCGGCCTGCATTTCCAACATACGCCAATTGGTGCCAATGCCTTCATGCACCCAGCGAAAACCCGGCGCGTGATCCCGGCTATATACGGCGTCCCAGCTCTTTCCGTGGTCTTTGAAGGACCACATGCGCGACCAGAGTTCCTGATCATCGCACGTGATCATGCCGCCCTCTCCGCCTGTTGTCATGATCTTATCCTGACAGAATGACCATGCCCCTACATCACCGATGCTGCCAACACTTCGCCCTTTGTAACGGGCTCCATGCGCCTGCGCACAATCCTCAATAACTTTCAGGCCATGTTGCGCCGCCAGCGCCATGATCGGGTCCATATCGCAGGGCCAGCCTGCAAGATGAACTGGCACAACCGCTTTTGTCTGCGGCGTTAAAACGGCTGCAATAGTATCGGCGCTAATATTCCCGCTGTTCTGGTCGACATCTGCGAAAACCGGACGTGCACCTGCGTTAACTACGCAAGAAACTGACGCGATAAAGGTACGGGGCGTTACCACAACCTCGTCGCTCGCCTCGCCTCCATTGACCGAACCGATCCGCAATCCCTGTAAAGCCAGATCAAGCGCCAGCGTGCCATTGGACAACGCGATCGCCCGCGCTGTTCCAGCCCATAAGGCGAATTCGGTTTCAAATTTACGGCACTCGTCACCCGTCCAATAATTGACGCGATTCGAAGCAAGCACGGCAGCTACAGCCTGCACTTCCTCTTCACTAAAGCAGGGCCAGGGGGCAAGAGTTGTATTTAGCATTCGATTAGTGCTGTCGTGAATGCCAACGGGTAAGTGCGGCGGCGTGATGTTCGCGGTGGAGCGCGAAAAGATTTAGTGTTGAGTGTGGAATATCCGAGATTTCCTTACCTTCAATATCGAACAACGTGTAACCTCGTTCATGCATCCACGCACCAATTTCATCATGATCAGCCTGAACTTCGATCATGATGATCGGCGGATTTCGTCCCGAGACATACCAGCCGCTAGCGCCTAGCAATACCGGCAACTCATAACCCTCAACATCAATTTTTATAAAGTCGGGACCAATGTCTCCGAGCTCAGAATCAAGCCGCACGACATCAACAGTTCGGCTTTTGATCTCAATATCGACATTAGGAGCCGCATCGATATTTGACTTAAGTCCTTCAAAGGACTTAACAAAACTGTTATTCTGTCCCGTCAAGCTATCTTCAAAAAACTCCAATTTACCTCCGGTTGACCCACACCCTTTCTCGATCAACTTTATCTTTTTAGACCCCAAAACATTCTGCCGAATATAGGGCAAATTGTTCGAACCAGGTTCAAACACAGTAAGGCCGCCGCCTACACCCGTCCCTACACATTCTGCAAACCATAACGAGATATAGCCTATATGGCCACCAACTTCGACCACCGTATCGCCGCGCGCGATCAATGCGCGGATGGCATTCATTTCGGCCGACTCCCGGCGGGAACCATGAAACCAATAGCCTTTATGAGCGAAAAGATTAAGTTTTATCTTGCAGTCGAGCCAGTGATGCCGGATCGAAATATCCCGATTGAAAGCCTTCAATAATGGCAAGCCTATTGAACGCAACAACCGGCTTTCATTCAATCGAGACAACACGTCATTACTCCCAACACATTTATAGCGCCGCTATTGACCAATATTAGCGATAAGTCCATCCATTGGGCTAAAGGCTGATATCCGTTTTATGTTAAAGCGAGGGCTTCTTTCAGATCGATCACGATTCTATCAGGATGATAAGCATGGTCGTTGGGCAAAAGTTGTGTGTGTATGCCCTGTTGCTGATTATCCAGCATGACCGTTTTCCAACCCAAAAGCTTGGGCGCAAAAAAATCCTTTTCGGGATTATCGCCGACATAGCAACATAGGCCTGGCGGCAATGCGTCGGCCACAGCGGCAAAACGGGCGGGATCAAGCTTCGATAGTCCAACCTCTTCTGAGATTGATACAAATGCCGCATCGTCGCACCCCAATGCCGCAATTTTGGCCCGTTGAGTCAGGCTGCGTCCATCGGTTACAATCGCATATGGTCGTGCTTGCCGACGTAAAAGCATCAGCACAGCACGCGCGCTATCACTAAGTGTGATCAAAGGCGTATGTGCGCGCATAGCGACAATCATAGACGGTCGTTCAGCTTCTGGCAGTGCAAATTGCGTCCACGCCTGCGATATTGGATTAGGATGTCGTTGCTGACTCAGCGTTAACAACAACGCTAAAAATTCTGTTTTATCGTACCGTCGTTCAACCTCTGCGCCAACAAAATTCAACGCGGAACGGACATATTCGCGCTCTGCGTAAAGCGTATCGTCCAGATCAAAAATCCAATTGCGGATTTCAACCATCGACAAAAATCTCGGCATCATAACGTAGCATAGTGAGCCGATCTTGCCATGCCGAGTAGTCGGTTATCGGACGGCCCAATATATATTCTTCGATTAGCCATTGGTGATAGCAGGCTCCTGCTTGTGCGGTCAGCGGATAGCCGCCGCCGAAACGAGCGTTGACCTCTATCAGATATTTTTCACCCGTTTCGCGGTGGCGCATAATCTGAATGGTCAAACAGCCGATTGCGCCTGGCAAATGTGCCAACCGCTCTGTCAGAAATGGCACAATTTCGTTGTGCACTGTCTGGCCCTTAGAAACCTCGCCGCCCCTTACTTCGATCCGCAAACGCGGAACCACAGAACGAATATGGCTTTTGCGATCGAAATAGGCATCGCAGGTAAATTCTTCATAGTCGGCATGTTCCAAATACTGGCAGAACATATTGCGCGGATTTTTCAGATGCGACTGAGTCAACTCTAAAGGGTCCCTTAGTATAGAAATGCCTGCACTCAATGAGCCGTCATAGGGCTTTATAATCACAGGATAGCTTAGTGCATCAACCGCCATGCGGTGCGGCATTTTAAGACCTAACGGTTCGAACAGCGCGCCGGTTAAGCGCTTATCTGCACAGTGTTCGACCATTTCAGGATGGGACACGGCGATGGTGCAGCCAAAGGTAGCAAAACGCGCCTTTAATTCGGCCAACAATGGCAGTTCGGTATCTATCGTTGGAACAACCAGACGGACCCTAGCGTCACGGCAATAACTTTCGAGCTGGTTGGAATAGTCTACATCGTCGACATGCGGAAGCACGACGCAGTCTCCGCCATCTTGACAGGCCGAACTCATCGTAGGCTGCATATCGGCGGTTGCCACCGAAAGGCCAAGCGGCTTGGCGGCCTGCCGGAATAGCCGGGCCAGGGAAACACGGCGTCCTGCGGAAAGGATCAATATGTCAGTCACCAGCTTCATTGCCTTTCGAACCGGTAAACACCGGCATTGTCGTGTCAGTACCGGCGTTTATGCCTTCGCGCGTTAAGACCTTAAAGGCTGTAATCCACAAAATTCTCAAATCGAGCCGCAGGCTATGATTGTCCACATACCAATTATCCAGCGCGAATTTTTCGTCCCATGACAACGCGTTTCGGCCGTTAATCTGCGCCCATCCTGTCAGTCCCGGCTTAACCAGATGCCGCCGTGCATGGTCGGGAGAATAAACGGCTAGATATTGCATCAGCAACGGACGAGGGCCCACTAGGCTCATATCGCCATTCAAAACATTCCAAAGTCCCGGCAGCTCATCTAGGCTGGTCGCACGCAGCCATTGACCGAAGGGCGGCAGCCGTTCTGTGTCGGACAACAAATTGCTGTCTGCATCTCGGGCATCGGTCATAGTCCGAAACTTCACCATGCAAAAAGGCTGCCCGTCCAATCCTGGGCGCACCTGCGCGAACAAGATGGGACTACCCAATTTCCTGCGTATCAATAGCGCGACAATGGCAAGAAAAGGCAAAAGCAGCAAAAGTGCGCTCGCACTGATTATTATATCAATTATACGCTTTATCATAATCGGTTTATCCGTTGGTACGCATGATGGCACGGAAAAGTGTATCAAAGGCACCAACCCCACACCGCAGCGACAAGTGGTTATCATAATAATTACGCGCCGCATTGGCCATATTGGTGCGTGCATCCCTGCCCAGTGCGGTCATCCTGAGCACGGCGTCCGCCAGCGCTTTGGCATCGCCCGGCGGCACCGCAATCCCAGCATTGGCGGCTTCGACCAGCGCGGCAGCATCGCCTGCCACCGCGATGATAATCGGGCGCCCGGCGCTCAGATAGGCCTGTGTTTTAGATGGAATGGTGATTGAAAACAACGGGTCGGGGCGTAGATTAACTAGGAGACAATCCGCCGCAGCAAGATAACTCCCGACCTCGGTCATTGGTACTTTGGGGAAGAAATGGACGTAGGACAACTGCTCATTGACCGCCCGTTGGCTAATCCGGTTAGTTTCAAGACCTCCGCCCAAGAAGCAGAAATCCACCAGGCGATTGGTTGACGCCACAATCTTGGCAGCATCCAACACGACGTCCAAATTCTGCGCCAGTCCCATGTTGCCCGCGAACAGTAAGCGGAACCGTCCATCGTCGCGCATCGACATCGGTCGAGTTTTAGATGCAGCAACAATCGCGCTTTCATCAGCCCAATTGTAAATCATTGTAACTTTTTCAACCGGCACGCCGCGATCAATTAACAGTAACTTAAATCCCGGCGACAAAACCACAATATGCGTCACCTGCGTGTAGACCCAGCGGCAAACCGCACCGACGACTTGCAGCGGTAACGATGCATCCAGCATCCCAGTGGCGGATAGCGTATCGGGCCACATATCCTGCACATCAAGCACAGTGGGAGTTCGTCGAAACAGCTTTGCCATCGCCGCCGCCAACCCGACCGTCAGCGGAGGGTGATACGCGTAGAGAACATCCGCGCGCCGTGCGACAAAGGTAAGATAGAAGAAAGCCGACAGGCAGAAGCTGACATAATTGGCCACGCGCGGCAATGCCCGGTTGTCATGGCTCGGATACAGAGCAAGCCGCGTCACGGCGACGCCACTCATCGTTTCGCGCTTAATCGGCCGGATGCGATAGCCATCGTATACTTTGCCTCCGGGATAATTGGGAAAGCCGGTGACGACCTCAACATCATAACCGCGATCCTGCAACGCACGCGCAAATAATAGGCCCTTGAAGGTAGGCTCGGGATCGAACCATTGCGACAACAGGATCAGACGCGGTCGTTTTGTCTCATCGGTTTTATCGGTTGTGCCACTCATATCAGATCATTGGCCCGTATGCCGTCCCAGTTGTTGGAAAGGCGCGCCGTGCCCACGATCAGGCTTACAACGCGCTCCGACGTATTGACGATGCAATAGTCCGCCGGCACCGGATGTGCGACACCTGCCCTTTCGCGCTCATAAAACATCTCAGTTGCCGCGCTGACGGAATCGAGAATGGTCTCGCGGTTTAGCCCGGTCATGATGATACAGCCGACGTCTAGACCTTCGGGCCGTTCAATGGCGTCGCGCGGGGTTATTGCCGGAAAGCCCAGAATCGATGCCTCTTCGGCAATCGTGCCGCTGTCCGAAATCGCACAAAACGCATTCATTTGTAGTTGGTTGTAGTCGTGAAAGCCAAACGGTTTCAGGTATTGCACCAAAGGATGCGGCGTGCGCTCGTTGAGGGCGTCCAGCCGTTTGCGGGTGCGCGGGTGGGTCGATACAATCACCGGAATATTATGCGCCGCCGCCAGAGCGTCCAGCGTCTCAGCCAGCTGTAACAAACGCGCGCTACTATCGACATTTTCCTCGCGGTGCAGCGAGACGATAAAATAGCCGCGCCGCTTCAATTCCATACGATCAAGCACATCCGACTTTTCAATCTGGGGCCGGTAATGTTCCAGCACCTCGCGCATCGGCGATCCGGTTAGGTAAATGCGCCGGTGCTGCATACCCTCTGATAACAGATGCCGCCGCGCATGTTCGGTATAAACCAGATTGAAATCGGCGATGTGATCTACCAGCTTTCGGTTGGTTTCTTCGGGCACGTTGCGATCAAAGGATCGGTTGCCAGCCTCCATATGATAGACCGGCACCTTCATCCGCCGCGCCATAATCGCCGATACCGCAGAATTAGTATCGCCCAACACCACTACTGCATCGGGCCGTTCGGCCGCAATCACACGTTCGCTTTCGGTCAGGATTTTGCCCAAAGTTTCACCCAGCGAACCGCCGCCACTGCCAAGAAAATGATCAGGACGGCGAATGCCCAGATCTTCGAAGAAAATCTCGTTCAGTTCATAATCGTAATTCTGTCCAGTATGGACAAGCACATGGTCGGTGAACCGGTCCAGCCGCGCCATTACCCGCGACAAACGGATAATCTCGGGCCGGGTGCCCAAAATTGTCATTACCTTTAACTTGGTCATCGGTAGTGTCTCTTTATAACAAGCAGGCAAAAGTATCTGGGTTGTCGCGATCAAAAATCTCGTTCGCCCACAACATTACGACCATTTCATCATCGCCGATGTTGGTAATGTCATGGGTCCAGCCGGGCACAGTCTCAACAATTTCCGCCATTTCTCCGTGGGTGTCCAGCGCGTATTCTTCAGCGGTTTCGATATGGCGAAAACGAAAGCGGGCGCTGCCTTTGATAACCAAAAATTTCTCAGTCTTGCTGTGATGATAATGGCCGCCGCGGGTCATGCCGGGATGCGCCGTGAAATAAGAAAACTGACCGCTATTTTGTGTTTTCAGCATTTCTACAAAAACGCCACGGGGATCACCGTGCATCGGCACGGAATAAGAAAATCTATCGCAGGGTAGATAGCTGACATATGTTGCATATAAAGCGCGGGTAAGCCCGCGACCGACCGCTTCGGTAACGAGCGTGTGCCGACTGGCGCGGAAAGCATACAGCGTTTCGGCGATGGCGCCTATACTGGTATGATATTCGGGTGACACCGCCGCGAAGCCGTCCGCCCCTGTTGCAGGCACCGCACCGTCGATAACGGCGAGAAACGCCGCGACGACATCGTCGATATAGACCAGCCGCAAGGCGGCGGCAGGATTGTTGATGCTGATCGGCAGGTCGCGTGCGATATTGTGGCAGAATGTGCTGACGGCAGAATTATAATTGGGCCGACACCATTTCCCAAAAACATTGGGCAGCCGGAAAATATGCGCGGTCATCGCACCGGAATCGTGCGCCGCGGTCAGCACCTGTTCTGCGGCACGCTTGCTTGCCCCGTACGGATTGTCGAGTGCGGCTTGCATCGATGATGCAAACGCCAGCCGAACTGGCGGATGCCCCGCTGCGACCCGGCGCTGAAGCGCGTCGGCAAGGGTCGCCGTCAATCGATGGTTTCCCGCTTCGAACTCCGTTGGATCATCCGGGCGGTTTACCCCGGCCAAATGGAACACGCAGCCCACACCAGCCAGTTTTTCATCAAGGGTATCAAGCGGATCTTCGCGGGTAAAACACACCACGTCCATATCCGCCCGTTCGGCCAAATGTTGTCGCAAATTGCGACCAACAAAGCCGTTTGCGCCGGTAATCAGGATTTTCACGACATCAATCCTCGATCAGGCTGGGTTTGCCGCGCATGATGCGCTGGATGAATGCCAGTTTCATCAACAATGCTGTCATCGCAGCAACATCCAGCCTTTCGGTATTGTGCGAGTTATATTCCTCCGCATGCAACGCCTGTGTCAGCACGGGTTGCCCCTCTTCGACAAATTTCGCGTAATTAAGATCGCGGCCATCGGGCGGTACGCGAAAATACTCCCCCAAATCCTCGGCACAGGCCCGCTCTTCACGGCTGAGCAGCGATTCATACAGCTTCTCGCCGTGGCGGGCACCTATGACGTGTACAGGATGTCCGGCCCGGTCGAGCAATGCGAGCAGTGCCTGTACAAGCACCTCGACGGTAGCGGCGGGCGCTTTTTGTACAAAAATATCGCCATTCACGCCATGTTCGAAGGCGTAAAGTACCAGATCGACAGCGTCATCCAGCGTCATCATGAAACGGGTCATTTCGGGATCAGTGACGGTGATCGGTTGCCCGGCGAGCAATTGGTGCACAAACAGGGGAATCACCGAACCGCGCGACGCCATGACGTTACCATAGCGTGTGCCGGTAATGACCGTGCCGGTCGATTCCAGATTACGGCTAGTAGCGACCATCACTTTTTCCATCAAGGCTTTGCTGATACCCATGGCGTTGATCGGATAGACGGCCTTATCGGTGCTCAGGCAAACGACCCGACCGACGCCGGCTGCAATCGCCGCCACCAGCACATTTTCGGTGCCCAGCACATTGGTTTGCACCGCCTGCATCGGATAAAATTCGCAACTCGGCACCTGTTTCAGCGCCGCCGCATGGAACACATAATCGACACCGCGCATCGCGGACTCAACACTGCGCATATCCCGCACATCGCCAATATAGAATTTCAGCTTCGTATGACTGAAACGCTTGCGCATATCATCCTGCTTTTTTTCGTCACGGCTGAAAATCCGAATTTCCGCCAAACCAGAGTCCAGAAAACGTTTCAACACCGCATTTCCGAATGATCCAGTGCCCCCGGTAATCAGCAGTGTCTGTCCGTCGAAATTCGTCATCATTCACTCCCAAAATCGCCTACTCGACGACAACAGTCATAAAGTCCTTCATGGGTGTTGCGGTCCGGATAATTGATTAACACCGCCCGAAATTTGCCCTTGAACACGAACAGGCTGCCTGCCGCCGCACCGATCACTGTGTGTCGTCCGACCAACTTACGAATATCATCAATCGTTCCAGCACCTCCCAATATAGTCAACGGTACATTGGTAGCGGCGCGAATACTATCGACCAACGATATATCATAGCCTTGCATCATGCCATCGCGGTCCACAGAATTGACAACAATTTCGCCCACGCCCAATTGCTCCAAGCGTTTGGCAAATTCCAGCGGCTGCAATCCTGTCCGTTTTGTCGCGTTGTGGGTGACAACTTCGGTCTTGCGCAACAGCCCGCCCGCCTTCACATCCATTACCCCGATAATACTCTGCCGTCCCACACGCTCCGCTGCGCGGGGAATCAGGTCCGGGTCGGAAATGGCAGCCGAACTGACCGCCACTTTCTCTACGCCCAGCGCAATCAGCCGTTCGATCTGTTCAACCGTTTTTACCCCGCCACCATAAGCCAATGGCATCCGGCATTCCGCAGCCAGATTGGCGATCACGGCTTCATCGGGAGCATGGCCGTGGCGGGTCGCGTCAATATCGATTACCATCAATTCATCGACTTCTTTTTCATTGAAGATGCGCACCGCATTCAACGGATCACCAACATATTTCGGGCTGCCAAATTGCACCGTCTTCACAAGGCCGCCCTTGTGAATCAGCAAACAGGGAATAATGCGCGGCCGTAACATTGCCTATTGCCTCACAAAATTGCGGAGCAAATCGATGCCCCAATTGTGGCTTTTTTCGGGATGGAATTGCGTGCCGAAGATATTATCATGGCGCACTGCGGACACAAAACGATTGCCATAATCGGCGGTCGCCAATGCATCGGCCTCATCCGTTGGAACGATGCAATAGCTGTGCAGGAAGTAATATTTCGGCGCTTCGATCCCGGCAAACAGGCAGTCATTGCTGACGGGATCGACATCATTCCACCCCATATGCGGCAAAGGCAATTGCGTGTCTAAATGGAAGTCAAACGCCTTCACATCGCCCTTAATCCAGCCCAATCCGGGTTCAACACCTTCGTCGCTGCGTTCCGCCATCATCTGCATGCCCACGCATACGCCCAGCACGGGTACTTTGCGGACGAGAACAGCATCATCCAATGCGTCGCGCATCCCCGATGCATTGAGCCGCGCTATGGCCCAATCAAACGCACCGACGCCGGGTAAAATCAAGTGTTGCGCCGCTGCCAGCTGCGTAGCCGTTGTCGCGACTTCGACGGCCAGATTCAGCCGCTGGTAGATATGGGCAAATGCCTGGATATTCCCCAAACCGTAATGCACCAAAGTGACATCCGCCATCGTCAATACGCCCCGCCCCGCTTGGTGCCTGCAACGCGCGCCAGAATTTTCTCACCCAGCTCAAAATAGCTTTTGTTATTAGGATAATCCCAATAAAATTTCTGTGGCATACTTAGAAAACTGCGCAATTCATCCGAGCTGATCCGCAGCTTGGTCGCGATATAATCGAAATCTTGCTGGATGATGTCCGGATCGTAAGGGGACTGTTCCAGTTTCACCAGCGCTTCATCACGGGTCATTTGACCGGCGAGTATCAAGCTGGAAAACTGCACACGACGCACGTCATAACCAAAGCGTGTGGGCAACCAATAGCCTTCAAAAAAGCGAGTGAAACGCGATTCAAAATGTTTCTGCGCATATGGTTTCCACCCATAAATATCCGCCATTTCCTGCATCGCTTCATCTTTAACATATGGCATGTAATTTAACGGCTTGAACATCTTTACACCGCGCACATAAGGCATATAGATTTTGCGATAGAAACTGGAGGTAAACGGATAGGATGCCATTTTTATGGTGCCGTATTTTTTCAAAATGGTATTCGTCATCTTCAAGTCAGCATAATAAAAATATTGCAACGGATAGCTGACACATTCGGTCGCAATGTTGCCGCCGTTCAATATTGTCTTGATGCCATGCTTCGCCGCATATTGGAAAAGTACACCGATGAACGCTATATCCTGTGGGCCGTCAATATTGGGCAGGCCGCTTTTGAACATCGCCAGTTGAAAATCGCGCACTTCTTCCCAGTTGATCACCTCCGTGAACAGATCGAGCCCCAGTTTGTCAATGATGCAGTTTATGTTATGCACCGCGATCTCGCTGTTCCAGCCAGCATCGACATGGAACACCAGCGGGCGTAGGCCATATTCGGTGACCATCTTGTGCAGCATATACGAACTATCGGCACCGCCGCTCATCCCCATCAGACAATCAAATTCCTTACCCTTGCCTGCCGCCTTTATAACATCGACAGCTTGCTCGAGCGCCGCACGACCGCGTTCAGCCGTATCCCAACGCGGTTCGACGTTTAGTTTGAAATCATGATAATGATTGCAGACGCCGTCGGCGTCAAACGTCGCGTCGGGATCGGTGGTGTCAATCACCAACTTAGTACAGATTTGATAAGGCCGGGGCTCTTGCATCACGGTTCCAACTTCTAATTTGCCAGTGTTATTGTCGCTCAATTTCTTGGCCAGAAAGCCTTTCATCATGGTAGCCGCACTATGAGCATGCTCGATACAGCTAAATTCGCGACATTCAACCGCTGCGATGCATCAGGAACTGCAAATTTACTGCGACAGCCCTGCTTGAATTTCCGCAACACAGTCTGCGGCCAGTTTCGGCGAGAGCCAGCGCTGTACCGGCGGGACCAATATGGTTCCCATGCGATTGGTGTCGGCAACCAAGCAATCCTGGTCCAAAGGACGGCGTTCCACCGCGCCGAAGTGCAACAAGGCGCGATCAACTCCCAATAGATCGGCCACGATTTCGCAAACCAAGCGGACCGTAACGCCCACACCCGTGCCGATATTGAGTAAAGCGTCATCACCGCCCTCCAGTTGTGCGTATTCTTGCAGCAATGCACAAACATCATCGACATGCACGAAATCGCGTAATTGCAGGCCATCGCTTAAGGGGACCGCTGAACCTTTTTGCAAACGGCCCACAATCGAGGGCAGCAATCGCGTGTGCGCTTCTCCCGGTCCGTAAACACCGAAGAGCCGGGCAACGCGAATATCGAGTCCCATTGATCTGCGCAGGGCAAGTGCCAAATTGGTTCCGCCAAATTTGGCGCATCCGTAAGCCGTATCCGGTGAACAGCGGTCATCCTCGGTAAAGCGTCCTGAACGGCCATATTCCGCCATGCTGCCAGTATAGATTAGCTGGCAATGCGTGGGCATCGCATAAATCAAGTTGGACAGCATTTGCTGTTCCTGACCGACGGTTGTCCAACTGTTGTCCGATGCAATCGCGGGCCGCGCCGCCAGATGGAAAATGGTCACAGGCTTGAGCGTATTGAGCTGGCGTTGCACCTGATCAGCATCGTTCAGGTCGCCTGTAGCACGCGTCCAGCCGACGGCTTCAATCCCAGCATTGGCCAATGCACGCAGCATACGCTGTCCGATGAACCCGCTGGCACCAGTTACTAGCACAAGGCCGTCGCTGCTCAATTGGGTCGCCCGTTTTGCCGTGCAATTGCATCAGAATAAGCCATCATAAGTCGCACCGCCACCTTAGGCCAGGTATAATTTTTTTCATACAAATTGCGGGCGTTCTGACCCATTTCCTGCAATTCCGCTTCTGACATCCCCAGCAATTTCCGCAGCCCTTTCGCCAGATCGTCAACAGTAGCTTCAACGATGATCCCGGCACCATGTTGTTCGACAACGGGCATATGGCAATAACGCGTGATCAGGGCTGGTCGACCATTGGCCAGCGCTTCTGTCAAAGCCACCGAAAACCCTTCAGCGTGGGATGGCAATATGTAGCAGTCAAACATACGATACAGAAATTGGCTTTTCGGACCCGTGAGCGCCGTTGTGAAGATCAGCCTTGACGGATCTGGTGCTTGCGCAACGAGTATTTCCACTTTGCCTTGGAACGCCGCGTCCTGCTTTAATCCGGCGATGAGCAGCCCTGTTCCGGGATATTCGGATGCTACAATATTAAAGGCCCGTACCAGCAAATCCGTGCCCTTTTCCGGATGGACCCGCGCAAAATAGAGCAATGAGCGATCCCATCGCTCATATTCAGGGGCGATATTGAGCAGCAATTGCATCTCTTCGGCGCTCACCGGCAATGTGGCATTGGCCACAGTGACACCGTTGGGCACGAAAATCTGGTTCATACCAGGCGCGATTTCCCAACTTTGAGATGCCTCTGCTTCGCTGCCAAAGACCACGCCGCTCGCGTCGCGCAGAAGCGAGCGAAGATTGAGCAGAACCACTGCTGTTCGCTTCTTGAAGAATTTGAAAGTCGTGCGCCGCATCGCGCGATAATCCAGAACACCGTGCGTGGAAAAGAAATAGGGCTTACCCAATTTGCGGGCGATGCGGGCTGTATGGACGAGCACTGGATTCCAAAGACCGTGCAGATGCACAACATCTGCTTCGGCAACGGCCGCTTCGATTGCGGACTGATTACCCGACCAAGGTAGAATATCCAACAGACCGATTGGCGCACAAAATACGATTTTTACCCCAGCATCGGTCAATGTCTGCCAAGCGGCCACAACCTCTTCCCTGTTCCCATCGCGCAACGTGGTCAGAACGGTGACATCAACGCGCTGGGCCTGCAATGCCAGTGCAGAGCCTGCGACGACCATTGGCGGGCCGCCGTCTCTTGGATGCATCCCGTCTATGACTATCAAAAGCCGCATGTGAAAATTACGCCCCTTCGCCCACCCGGCGATCCACAAGCCGCTGTTCAAAAGCCGCAATTTGCCGCTCTGTTTCAGTTTTCAGCAATTCAGGATTGTCGCGCCACGCCTTATACCAGCTAACTGTTTGGCTGACGAGATCATCTAACTGCCAACAAGGGCGCCAGTCCAGCAGATTATTGGCTTTGTCGCAATTGAGCGCCAGCATGCTGGCTTCTTTTGGATGCTCAGTGGAAGACATCGACCAGCTTGCACCTTCCCCCCATTGCTCAGCCAGCATCCTAACAATATCTTGTACGGGTCGGACATCGTCGGCGGATGGTCCGAAGTTCCAGCCGCTACAATATTGGTCCGCATCAGGGCCCAGTAACCGGGCAGTAAGCAACAAATAGCCGCCAAGTGGTTCAAGTACATGCTGCCAAGGACGTGTCGCATATGGGTTGCGCAGCTCGACATTTTGGCCCAGCCCAAAGGCACGGATACAGTCCGGAACGATACGGTCCGGTGCCCAGTCGCCACCGCCTATAACATTACCGGCCCGACCGGAGGCCAATTTGACCGAACTGTCGCATCCAAAATAGCTGCCTCGCCAGGAGGAAACGACTAGTTCGGTCGCTCCCTTGCTCATGCTATAGGGATCGTGCCCGCCCATGGGGTCCGTTTCGCGATAGCCCCAGACCCAATTGTTGTTTTCATAGCATTTATCCGAAGTGACAACCACAACCGCACAGTCGCTATCAAGCGCGCGAACTGCCTCCAACACATTGGCAGTGCCCATGACATTGGTGGACAACGTGTCCAAGGGATCGGTGTAAGAAAGACGCACAATCGGCTGTGCTGCAAGATGCAAAACAATGTCTGGCCGAACTTCGGCAACGCGATCGAAGAGCCGCTCCTTGTCCCGAATGTCACCGACCATGTGGTCCATGACCTGCGCGACGCTACACAGATCGAACATCGACGGCAGAGTCGGCGGGGCCAGCGCGTAACCGTAAATATCCGCGCCCAAACGAGCAAGCCACAGGCTTAACCAACTTCCTTTGAATCCTGTATGACCGGTTATGAGTATTTTCTTGCCGGCAAAGCTGTGCAAAAATTGCATACTTATTCCCACGGCGCTTTTGGCAGTCGGGCCAAACGATCCAGCAACTCCCAATCACGTGCCGTATCCATGCATTGCCAAAAGCCGTCGTGGCGGAACATCATCAATTCCCCGTCGCGCGCTGCCTGCTCGAATGGCGCGCGTTCCAACATGACATTATCAGCGTCCGGCACCGCGCAATAGCGTTCAAGAAACTGCCGGTCCAAAACCATGAAGCCGCCATTGATATAGCGATCAACCTGTTCGGGCTTTTCCTTAAGCTCGGCTATACGATCACCCTCCAGCTCAAGTTCGCCAAAGCGTCCGGGGGGGGCAACACCGGTTATTGTTGCCAACCGCCCATGAGCCTTATGGAATGCCAACAACGCATTCAGGTCAATATCGCAAAGCCCGTCACCATAAGTCAGAAAAAACGGACCGTCCTGGTCCAAGTATCGGCCCACACGAACAACACGTCCGGCGGTTTGCGTTTCTTCGCCAGTGTCCGAAACCACTACCGACCATTCTTCGCTGGCCTCTCCCAGAAAAGCCACGTCACCGGTCCGTGTGTTGACCTGAATGTCGCTGCTGTGCAATTTGCTGTTCAGAAAATATTGCTTTATCTGGCTGGACAAATGGCCGGCACACAATACGAAATCGGTAAATCCCTGGTTCGCATAGTTCTGCATGATATGCCAAAGGATTGGCTTGCCGTTAATGGCAACCATCGGCTTTGGAATACGGCCTTCGGTGACCTCTCCCAAGCGCGTTCCTTTGCCGCCACAGAGCAATACAACTTTCATGCCACTTCACTTTCAGAGAAATAATATGCCGATAAATGGCAATATAAACCGCGAATTACAATACGCTTGGGCCCTTAAATTACGAGGTGTTTTCACGAATAGACAGTCACGTTATGCGTTTTCCGAAGTTGGAACCGAAAACTATTTCAGCTAATCCGACGGCCCATTGGCTATCCAAATGCCGCGGGTGTCAATTACAATTTTATCCGTTGGCGGTTTGACAGTTTTGAAGGATGCGTGATCAACCAATAAAACAAGCACATCCGCCTGCTCAAATGCTGTCGATACATCCACCAGCTGTGCACCGGATATTGCAACGCTCGACGGAAGTTCGGCAATATTTGGTTCGACAATCAAGGCATTTTTGCCAAACTGATTAGCTAAGCGTGTGGCTATATCAAGGGCGGGGCTTTCGCGTAGATCGTCAATGTCTGCCTTGAACGCCAATCCGAAGCATCCAATAACAATTTCGGATTTGAGCCCGTCGGGGTTGCCGCTTTGTATTGCAGCGACTGCTGCGTCGACTTTCGCGATTACCCAGCCCGGCTTGTCATCATTCACCTCACGAGCCGTACGGATAAGGCGCGCCTCTTCCGGGGCAGAACTGACGATAAACCAGGGATCGACGGCGATGCAATGCCCCCCTACACCGGGGCCAGGATTAAGGATGTTTACACGCGGATGAAGGTTGGCGAGAGAAATTAACTCCCACACGTTGATTTCAAGCTTGTCGCAGATGCGGGAAAGTTCATTCGCATAAGCGATGTTCACATCCCGAAAGCTGTTTTCCGCAAGCTTGCATAATTCGGCTGTTCGTGCGCTGGTTTTGATACAAGCCCCTTTTACAAATAGCTTATAGACACCAATCGCCGCATTCGCGCATGCAGGGGTCAGACCGCCTATGACACGATCATTAACCACCAGTTCATGGATTACTTTTCCTGGTAGGACCCGTTCCGGGCAATGGGCAATATAGATGTCGCCCGGCGCTGCATTATTGGGGTCGGGCAATTGCAGATCGGGCCGCATTTCTCCGATCCACTGCGCCATTTGTGCCGTTGCTCCGACTGGTGAGGTTGACTCCAGAATGATCACGTCACCCTTGCGGATTACGGATGCGATGGCGCGCGCAGCGGCTTCGACAAATTTCAAATCCGGTTCATGGTCAGCCATAAAAGGCGTGGGTACAGCAATAAGAAATGCATCTGCCGGTTCGGGATTTGACGTTGCCCTTAGACGGCCAGATTGTACGGCGGATCTCACCATAGGCCCAAGCCCGGGTTCGACAATGTGAATATCAGCGCGGTTAATAGTTGCGACTACATCAGCATTGATATCCAGCCCAATGACATGCGCCCCGTGCGCCGCCAATACGGCTGCGGTCGGCAGCCCGATATATCCCAATCCGACGACGCATATTGTCTTACTTACAGCTTCCGTCATAATTTAATTCCGCTCATATCTCAATCTGACTTAAACATTCCGCCCCGGGTGATGAAATGGGCTAAAAAGCGTTCGGGCATTTGAACGCGTCATATGGCTAATGCGCTATGCGTCAATCATAGTGTTGCCAATCATGACGCGTCATTGTGGGGCAATTCGTTCAGCGCAGCTGAGAAAATGCGGCTGAATTGGCCGTGATGGGCATTTTTCGCGAACGTTTCGCAGCAGTCAGATTTAAAGGCCTGCCCGTCGCTGAAAGCGCTGCCACCATGCCGATAAGCGCCCACATAACGCCCGCCTGCGCCAGTGAACCTGAAAACAGTGATCCTATAATTTGCTGCACTGCCAACAGCGCGACCCAAGAATAATTTGGACGATCCCGCGCAATCAAAGTCGCTGTTACAAGGCTGAGCAAAAGCAACGCCAAAAATACAAGCCCGCCTAAGATGCCGGTCGTCATAAACGCTTCTAGCACCAAATTATGGGGGTAGCCGCCAAAAACAGGATCTTCCAGACCACTTCCTGTCAAGGGTTTCGTTAGAAAAGCATTCCACGCCGATGAATAAATATCAATGCGCCCAATGGTGTTTATATCGTCTAATTGTGATTGTCCGAACATGCGATCGTAAATGGCCGTTCCGGCAAACTGGTCCACGACCTGAACGAGTGGAACGATGAACAGCATCAGAACCGAAGCAACACCTATAATAGCATATTTTCCGCGATAGTTTGAAGCGAAAATCAGCACAGCAATCACAACTATCATGCTCACAATAGGCCCACGGGAGTTGGCGACCAACGACAAATACAAGCCGGACAAAATTGCCAAAATGAGCAAGCCAATCCAAAAAAGTGACTTGTGCCATCGCTGTACAAGAAATCCGGAAATGCCGAGGATAATGGCCTGAACGCCAAGATGTCCCAATGATATTGGATTCAATGCAGCCAATTGGGCGCGTCCACCGCTATATGTTTCATTGCCCTCGCCAACAAAAGTGGAAATATTAGGAATCGCGAACAGTATTGCCAAAACTGTGGCGACAAGGGCCCATTTGAAAAATGTAAAGGCATTGCGATCACGGTAGTTCACCAACATCATTGCCAGCATGGGGCCGAACGATACCCCGAGCCCCCAAAGCCAGTATAAATAAGGTTCAAAAAACAAATCAAAATAAGAACTAAACAGCAGGTCATTGACCATCCGTATAATGTAGAACAGCCAGAACACCAACGCAAGAATCAGGATGTAGCGCCCTTTTACAGACGGGGGTGCATGGCGATTGTAAAGGAAAAATAGACCACACATCGCAAACAACATGCCTCTGACGGCAATGGCGAACGGCGTGCTAACTACATCTAACATCGATGTAATAGCTGCTACTAGCGGAAAGCCCGCCAGAAGCAGCGCTATCGCGAATGCCACATCGAATTGTCGAGATGATAGACGAACTTTATGTTGGGTCATGGGGCCTTAGTCCTGCCAAGGATGTCTAAAACACGCTCTGCCATTTTTTCCGTATTGAAAGTCTCGGTCGTCAGTCGAACGGCCTCTCGCGACCAACTTTGAAGCAGGATATTATCGTCTATAACTGATGCAATCGTCTCTGCCAAATGTGCCGGATCACCATACAGAAATGATCGACCTGTTTCACCGTCCTTAAATGCTGCCAGCTCTGCATTACTGAGTGCTTCATCGGTACTGACGACCGCTGGCAACCCATAAGCCATCGCGTGAAGCAAGCTAAGCCCGACCGGCCCAGGATAAACGAATAGGCGGCTTTGATTCATTATTTTTGCAATTTTGGTTTCGTCAACGGTAGCGCCATGCCAAAAAATCCGGTTTGCAACACCTGCCTCGATTGCTTGCGCCATCAGCGCATCGCGTTGTTCGCCATCGCCGATGACATTGAGATTAATCCCTTGCATCGCAGGAGACGCCAGCGCACGTATCAGTATGTCAAGGCCCGTCTTAAGTTGGAGACGTCCGACAAACATCAAGTCACGCGGGCGGCTTTCTGCAGTATAGGCTATACGCCGCTGCTTAATCGGTTCGACATCAATACCGTTATTGACCGCACTGATCAGCCGCGTATCATTTTTTCCTATGCCCGCATAATACTGCTCCGTCTCAAGGTCTGTGTAGAACAGCACGGCATCGGACATTTTCATCAACAGCATGCGTAAAGAAAAACGCAATTTTGTGGACGAATATATCCAATAATTGCCAAACCAGATGGTATAAACACCACTACAATGTGCTTTGAGCAATAGCAGCAACATCGACAATTCGCGCGGATTACCGCAGACGATCATCTGGTCGCCTCGCCGGAGCGGAATTTTGAGCACACCGGGCTGCCACAATACGCCCGGCAACAGCCAGCGCATGGGCGGCAGACGTCTTTCCCAGTCAAATTTTTGCTCGGAACGGGTCAACGCGCCAAGATCACCCGGCGAATAATGCATATGAAAACGTGGGCCAAGTGCGGCCGACAGGCGCTTAAAAAAATCCAACCGATAGGCGGGCAGCGCAGGCTGGATAAAGATAATGTTAGGCGCGCGATCGCTTGCGTGTGGCTTGTTCATGACAACACCCCAGAGTGTCCTGCTCCCAAAGACCGCCGTACTGTTGCGATAAAGTCGGCACGCCAACCGCGCAGAGTTTCTGTCAAATCTGGGACAGCTGGAGCGGTGGCACACAGCGCTTCAACCAAAACAGCTGCCGCGGCAACCGGATCTTCGGGCAGGCGCACGGGATTCACGTCAAGCAAATCCGCATAATATCCCATCACGCGTGCTCCATCTCTAATCACCGGACGGCGTCCAAATTGGACGGCTCGGCCAAATATTCCCGATGCCTGATCAAAAAGCGGATGATAGCAGGCCCAAATGGCGGCTGATGCGTTGTACAATGCGGCGAGGTCTGCATCGCTTATTCGTTCGTCTAGGATAGTGCCGCCTGCCGCACGAATTTTAGTCATTGCCCCTTTGGCATTTTCAGTCACTTGCCCAGCAACAATGACAAACAGCCTTTGTGTCAATGTTGGATCCGCTGACAGAATGTCCGCCAGATGTACGATTCCCTTGTTCTCGCTAACGGTGCCTACAAATGCCAACATCGGACGGCCGTTTGCGAGTTTTGTGAAGTGAGTAGTGCGATCGACCGGTGCAGCATCTGCTATCGAATCCACCAAATCCCAAAGCTGAGGATCATGCATCCAGCCGGTCGCTACTTTCTGGATGGCGGGTAAGGCTGGGAACGGTACAATAGAGAGAACGCTGACATAAGGTATTCGGCTGATGATCGAAAAATAGAGGCGCTTCATTCTGCTGTGCCAGCTTGTGGTAAAACAACTTTGCGGTTGCATAAAGATGCCTGCCGTTTGTTGGCCACGCATCGCCCGGCGCAAGGCGATATGCGTGAAGCCGGCAATGTCATCGTCAATTGTTCCAAAGAAAAGCTGTTGGCTGGCAACCAGCGTTTTACCGCGCGCACGGTCGATAGTGCCTAGCGACAGTTTCAAACCGAAGATCCTTTCGAACAGATCCGCATAAGCTTTATGATGCCCGCCAAAATGGTTGATATGAATCAGCCGTTCGGCGGATACGATTGGCGCCATGTATGGGGTTTGCATAGTGTCCACTGTCTTAAAATTTCGCGATCAGCGTGACAAGGTGATAGCTTGCCACCCACGATGCAATCGCACATCCTACTATAACACCTGTTATCAGAATTGTCAGAGGCAACCGGTCAACGATCATTTTGCCGGCACCAAACAGCCTAGCGTTGCCTGCCATAGTCATTATGGTTCCCAAAACTAGGCCTGTTGCCACGCCGAAAACGACCGCAATCGATCCGTAAGTCGGCGCTAGGAAAAGCGAGAATGCCAAAACAGTTAGCCCGGTTAATGCGTGTGACGCGATGTTCCAGCGCAATATGCCCTGCCCCTGTGCTGCATAATACATCGGTAAGGCAAAAAGATTGATACCCCAGCCCACGCTCAGCAAAGCATTCATGCGAATCACATTTTCGTCACCATGTCCCAAGATGATCCAGCACATGATTGGTGCGGCAAATATCGACCCCAACACAACCGCCAATGCTGCGATAAGGGCATATGCTTGGGCGCGTTCGAGCCTGTAAACAAAATTTCTATCTTTGGGTTTGTCCGATGCCGCAAAGGCCGGGATTAACGGCGTCGTCGCGCTTACGATAATGCCTCTAAGCTGCGTCGCAAGCCGAGATGCGAGTTCATAGCTGCCCACGGCAACAACACCGCCGGCCAAATTGATGCAGTATTTCGTCAGAGGCTCGAGCAGCAAACTGAGTACCCCAATAATATTGAGTTTAACTGCGTAGCCGCTTGTTTGGCGAAATATACCCAAATGCCATTGAACCGGAAACCAGCCCATGCCCGGGATATGATGGCGCAGCAAAATCCAGCCCCCAATGATAATAATGGCTTGCTGAACCGATTGAGCCACCGCGATGCCTACAACACCGTATTTTGGAATTGCAAACCAAGCAGTCAATAATCCGACAACCGCTGCCGCAGATAGCAGAATAGCGCGCTGATCCGCACGCATCAGTCCATCAATCGATGAACTGATACCAACCGCCAATGGCGTAGTGAGCATCAAGCCTGCCACCCACGGCAACAGCGTACCCGCCAAAGGCAACTGTTCGGACGATACCATATTGGGTAGTAATAATTGGGCCAAGAACAAGAACACGCCGGTCAGCACCAAATTTATAGCAAGGCTGGTAAGCAGCACAGTATGAATGAGTGGCGGGCGCGACACGCTGGCAAATTCTATTTCGCTGCGGGCAACGGTGCGTGCAAGCGCGCCAGCACCGCTGAAATCGAAGGTCGTAGCAACGCCGCCAAAGATCATGAGCAGAGACCACAGCCCTAGGCCTTCAAGCCCAGCTTCGGCAATCAGAAGTCGGAAAGTCAAAAATCCGTAAGCAAGAATGATGAAGCTTTGACTCAGAGATAACAGGCCGTTGCGATGGAGCCCACGTACGCGCATCTTTTCACTCAACAACATAACAGGTCCGTAAAATAAAGTGCGCAAACAGCAAAATGTGCAGTTATGACTGTGGATCACTTATGCAGTAATGTATCAGCAACAAATCCGCCTGCTCCACACACGAGAGCTGTCTTGATGCTCATTTTTTACTCCTTGCCAGTCACAAATTACCAATTTTTCTATCAAACATCAAAAAACCCAAAATCGATCTCCATTAGCGCGCGAGACGCTCGCGATCCACAAATCCATATTCATGCCCGATTTCAGACACATAGAATATCGCATAGCCCGCTGCTTGCAATTCTACCACAGCCTGCCGCGTGCGGTCTGCAGGAATGCCATACATATAATGGTGGAACTCGATCAACAATTGCGCGGGACGAAGCGGTCCCGCAAGAATGTCAGTGAGTACCCCGTATTCGAAACCTTCAATGTCGAATTTAACAATGTCGGGCGCGCAAGTGCCAAGTTCGCCGATAAGAGTTTCCAGCCGCCGGACGGGCGCCCTAACTGCCAGCGAAGGGTCTGACTTTTTTGCAGGCGTAGCCGAAAACGAAACATAACCCTCAACCGCCGGTGCAAAAAACTCCACAACCCCATCAACGTCGGAAATACCTACCGGATGAAAATGGAACTGGGCCGGCAGCGACTGTTTCTCAATCCAATTCAAACAACGTGGTGTTGGATCAAATGCGTGCACTGTCATGCCATAAAGATCGATTGCGCCCAGATCAAAAGATATGTCTTCGCCAACACCAAATGAATAGATCAGCGACGTTTGATGAGTCAATTCTTTGACGAGCGGCCAGCCGCCATAGTCCGTTCCCAACAGATCATAGGCAACATCAATTTCCGGCTGGTGCAGCACTGGCCGAATGATTTTTCGAACGACCGATTTCAGACGCTGTAGCATTTCGCATCCCTTCTTATGGGCCAGTATTATCGGGTTCTTACGCAACGCCCGTAAACGTTTTTAAGCTGAGTCTGTTCCCGATTGGCCGTAGCCATATCCGTATCCGTAGCCATAGCCATAACCAGCTGATTTGGACTTCAGCTTGGTCAGGACGACGCCAAACACATGGGCGTGCACGGAGTGGAGGCGGTTGAGCGATGCCTTGATCCCGCGCACCGCAACACCCTCGGCTTCGGTTACGAATACACAGCCTTCGACTGCGCGCGACAGCAACGGAGCATCGGCAAGACCCAATATCGGCGGTGAGTCGAGAATGACATGATCGAATTTCTCAAGCAACTGTCGAACCAGCAGGAGCATCCGATCAGAACTGAGCAGTTCAGCAGCGCTTGGCGGCGTCGGTCCAGCGGGCATTATGCTGGGGAAGTTTGACTTTCCGGGCACAACAAAGCCACTCCAGTCATTTTCTCCAGCAAGGAAATTGCTAAGTCCAAGGGCATTGGGGACACCCACAAATTGATGTACCGATGGTGACCGCATATCGGCATCGACAAGCAGAACTCTTTTGCCAGTACGGGCCAAAACTGTGGCTAGCGCAAGGCTCGTCGTGCTCTTACCCTCCGCTGGTCGTGTGCTAGTAACCATCAATGCACGCGGGACTCCGTGATCCGTTGAAAAAGCTAAATTAGACCGAATACTGAGATAAGCCTCAGACAGTGCAGATTTGGCATCCGCCAACTCGTCTAGCGCGTTGGTTTCTAAAACATCGGGAACACTGCCCAATAAGGGTACCTGTAAAAGGCGATTGACTTGGCTAGGGTCTCTTAGACCTTCGTCAATCTGATCCAGGGCAAAAGTGGCAAGCGTGGCCAAGCCTAAACCGGCAAGAAGCGCCAGCGCGAGGTTCAACGGCAAGTTGGGCGATGACGGCCCGACTGGCACTGTTGCGGTATCAACGATCGCGATGTTGTTAGAGCCAACGCCAGCCACGCCAATTTCCTTATACCGCTGCAAAAGCCCGTCGTGCAATTCTCTGTTAGTGTCAGCTTCACGCTGATAAATATTGTATTGGATGCTATCTCGTTGCTGCTTACTCATCAGCACCTTAAGACCTTGAACCTGACGTCTTAGATCCGCCTCGCGCTGAGCAGCAGCGCGAAAATCAGACGTCCTGCTATTGGCTATTCGAGCCTCCTCACGCGCTATACTAATATCGAAAGCACGCAACTGCTCAGAAAGCGCTCTTGCAGCAGGATATCCGGGCTCGAATTGTACCAGTAATTTTGCATATTCTGCCTCAACTTCTGCACGCCTTTGTCTGATTTGGGCAATTGATGCATCGTTCAATGAGTTGCTAGCCCCTCCCCGTTTTCCTACGCCAACCTTGCTTTGAGCATCAATCCGATCAGCAGTGGCTTGGGCAAGCGCGCCGTTCAGTGCCTCCAGATCAGTAGAAACCAAAGTACGTTCGACGGCGGTCTGGCCTTCAGCATTTTTACTTTTGCCTAAAGCAACGATGCCCTTCTCCTCTGCGTAGTTTACTAAATCCCGCTCCGAGGTATCAAGTCGTGCACGCAAATCCTCCAGCCGACCTTCAAGAAATTTACGGGCGTCCGCAGTTGAAGTGAAACGACGGTCCATGCTCTGGATGATAAACTGCTCAGTCCAAGTATTGGCAATTTCGGCCGAAAGCGTCGGGGATGCGCTACCGTATCTAATGTCAACCAGAGACGACGCGCGGACCGGTGTGATCGACACGTTAGCCAGCAACAAATTGACTGCTTGTTTTTCGCGCTTTTTCTTGTCGTCTAAACTCAATGGCTTACCAGATTTGGTCGCAAATAAAGAATTATCGGTGGGATCAATACCATGCGCCTCAAAAAAACCATTATTGGTCGCAAGACGCAGTTGGCGAGCGACGCGCTCGGCTAACGATCGGGCCTTTAACAATGAATATTGTGTTTGATAAAACTCCATATCGCGTCCTGCAGACTGCGATTCTAGACCCTCGACATTTGTAATTTTTTTCTGATCCCTGCTGATCTCGATCCGAGAAACAGCACTATATTGAGGCGTAGCAAGAAGGGTAGTAATTAAACCCAGAGCGAGGCATCCGACAACAATGCCGATAATCACCCACTTCCAGCGCAATACTACTTGCCAATATTGCAACAAGAGTGGCGGCGCTAAGCCCGCCTGCGCGCCGGTTTGCGTCGTGTCGGGCTCATTGAGTTGAACAGCGGCGTTATAACTTGAAGATTCGGTCTGCAACATCGCAGTGGGCACCCCAACGGTTTGTCATGTTATCCGGCTAGCAGGATAAGACCGTAAATTGGTCAGACTGCTTCCATGTGTCGCGCAGCTAGCTCAAGGACCATCAGAATTCTACTCTTTTTCGACTTATGGGTCAGAGCTAAGAAAGTTTTTGATTTAGAGATGGCCTTGCAAATGGACCTATTGAGAATTATACGGAACCTAAGTGACCTCTGATTTTCGAACAATTTACGTTAGGTACAAAGTGCTACGATCAGTCGGTGCAACCATTGCTCCATCTTACAAGTTTTGGTTGCTGACTGCTTTTTTAGCCTTAGTTTTTGCCACCGGAGGCGCATCGAGGACAGATGTGCAATCGATCGCCATCCTGCATCCTGCCGCAATTTTACTGTGCGCCATCGCGTGTATGACGCTACAAAAAAAGCACGTTGAGCATTATAAATGGGTGTTCGGCATGTTTTTTGCCATCTTTTGCCTTACTGCATTTCATCTAATCCCCTTGCCTCCGGTGTTGTGGCAGGCATTGCCCGGTCGAGCACAGCTAACCAACGTCGAACAGCTCGTCGAACTAAAAAATATTTGGCGTCCTTTAACAACGACGCCAATGAACGGTTGGCACGCCCTTGCCTCACTCGCAACGCCATTGGCGGTGCTGCTGGTTGGCGTCCAATTCAACAGGAGCGATCTTTACCGAATGCTTACAGTACTCGTCGTTCTAGCGATCATCTCGGGATTTATTGGGCTGTTACAGATCATTGGCGAGCCTAACGGGTTACTATACTTTTACCGAATCACCAACAACGGATCTGCCGTCGGATTGTTTGCAAACCGAAATCACGCAGCGACATTATTGGCGTGCCTGTTCCCAATGTTGGCCGTATTCGCATCGACATTCAATGGCACGGCTGATCGGCGACGAGGGCGCCTGATTATCGCAGCGGCCTTCACCGTGATACTCATACCACTCATACTGGTGACGGGGTCGCGATCTGGACTTTTAATTGGGATTGTCGGGTTGGCTGGGGGTGCTTTTCTTTTTCAATACCGTAGCACAGATGTCCAAAATAAAAAACGCTTGGCCGGGAACTTTGGTTTGAAGTCGTTGTTGATAAGCTTATTTGCCGTTGGCACTGGAGTGGTCACATATTTTTTATCTCGAGCGCAGTCAATTGAACGCATTCTATCTACCGACGCCAACAAGGACAATCGCGCCGAGTTTTGGAAAATTTCGACGGATCTGTTTTGGGAGTATTTTCCATGGGGTTCCGGGTCCGGTTCTTTTGTTGAGGCCTACAAAATTTTGGAGCCAGTTGACCTCCTAAGTCCAACTTACCTCAACCATGCGCACAGCGATTGGTTTGAGATCGCCGTTACCTTCGGCGTTCCGGGTTTACTGCTTCTGGCCGTAGGTCTGATTCTGTACTTGTGTAATATCGTTTTAATTTTTCGGCGAATGGATGGGGCCCTTCAACCGGTAGTATATGCGCGGATGTCAGCAATCTGCATCGGCATGATCGCTGTCGCAAGTCTAGGCGATTACCCGTTGCGGACGCCTATCATCGCCAGCGTGTTTACAGCATATATTTTGTGGTTCAGTGCCGCCAAGATCGACGGAATAAGCGACACCACTCGGCAGACATTGGATGATTAAAAATGGCTAAGGCTAGTGAGCAGCGAATAAATTTGTCAACCTTGCGGAAAGTCGGATATTTTAGGTTGGGCTGTTGTTTACTAATTGGTCTGATCGGTGCTTGGCTAATTTTTGCATTGGCAGTGTCTGGTATTACACGGGTAAAGAGCCCGGAAATTGCTCTTATGTTCGTTCCCGCTGATAGCACGGCACTCGCCGAGCGGGCTGACCAGCTTTTACTCGCCAACCTTCAATCACCACCACCACTTGTTCGCGAACTTGCGCTGGCGTCCCTGCGCGGACAGGCGATCAATCCAAAAGCTCTTCGTATTTTGGGCTTTTACGCAGACCTTACGGGCAATAACGCCTATGCCGAAATTTTGATGCAATTGTCAGCGCGCCAGTCTCGACGGGAGACGGGTACGCAATTGTGGCTTATCGAGGCAGCTGCACGTAAAAACGATGATCGTATAGCGTTAACGCATTACGACATCGCGCTTCGGACTGAACCCGACTTGCAAGCCGTCCTATTCCCAAGGCTGCTCGCAGCAATCGAGGATCGCCAGATTCGCTTGGTAATGCGGCCGTTTATCCGTCAGGAAAACAACTGGGCCGTTAGTTTTCTATCCTATGCGAATGCCAATAGCAAAAACCTGCCCGCGCTTGTTGAGCTTGTTTTGGAAACTGGCGGCCTCCCTAATGGACAAAATGCCGATAACCAACGGATTGGGCTTATGCAGCGATTAGTTAGCGATGGATATTTTTCTGATGTGCCCCGCGTTTACTTGAAAATGCCGGGTGCCAAAGCGGCTCGATTAGCTAACCCGTCATTCGTATTCAGCGATCTCGATAGTCGCTACGGCCCAGTTGGCTGGCAGCTGACCGATAGGCCCGATGCTGGCGGCAGTTTCAACGAAAATGTCGGCGCCAAGAGCCCCGCACTTTCGGTGTTTGCCAACTCTGGAACAACCTATACTATTGCAACGAGACTGCTCTTTTTGGCGCCAGGCAGTCATATCTTTTCAGCTAAATTGACAGAATTACAGCTCGGAGAACGTGGCTTTTTACGCTGGCAACTGCGCTGCCTCAAGGGACTGCACCCGCAGCCGATCTGGTCAATAGACAGCGTTGCTAAGGCTATGAAAGCAAACATTACAATTCCATCAAATTGTACCGTTCAATCTCTTGAGCTTATAGTGTCGGGCGGGCAGGGTCAAACTGGGCTCGAAGCAAAGATTGCGTCGATTTCAATTAATACTGTAAGAAACAACCAACCATGAAAATAAAAGAAGTTAATTATTCCCCTTGCGTACGTAGAATGAATAGTGTGTGCTTTAATATGAGCAATAAAATATCGCACAGTTTTTCAAGCAATTCCCTGCGGATGCAGCTTGCTTGCAACATCTGTTTGAAGTCCGTTTCGGGCACGGTTTTGAATGCCCTTTCTGCGAACGCGCTTCCAAGTGGTTTTGCATCAAAGCCGAGCGCGCTTATTCATGCCAGTTTTGCGGCCATCATCTGCACCCGACTGTAGGCACACCGTTTGAACAAACGCGCACACCGTTACAGCTTTGGTTTTATGCCATCTATTTGTTCACCACCACTCGCCACGGCGTCCCTGCTAAGGAATTGCAGCGTCAACTAGGCGTCACATACAAGACCGCATGGCGAATGGCTGGCCTCATTCGTGAACATATGGCCGATGTTGATGGTGACAGCGTTCTAGGCGGTCCTTGGGAAGCCGTAGAAATTGACGAAACCTATGTGGGCGGCGTTCGCAAGGGCGGCAAGCGTGGACGTGGGGCCGCTGGAAAAACTGTTGTGCTTGGCATGATGGACGGTGACGAAGTTGTCACTAAGGTTGTCACAGACGTAAAGCGTTCAAGCCTCATGCCGCACATTAACGCCCATGTTGCCAAGGGGTCGCTGGTTAATACCGACGAACTGAAAAGCTATAACAGCCTTCCCGATCACGGATTTCACCATATCACTGTCAATCATGGCGCTGGCGAATATGTTGGTAAATATGGCGCAACGGTCAACGGGATGGAAGGCTTTTGGTCGCAGTTGAAGCGGCCGATCAACGGCACTCATATTCACGTATCAGGCAAGCATTTGTGGAAGTATGCCAAGGAAGCCGAGTACCGGTTCAATCGTCGGGATTGCGCTTCTTCGTTGTTGCCGGAACTGCTTTCGACTTTCCGGCCATTGCCTCCAAAGTGTGATTGAAGGCGTCTGCGCTGCCCTTAGGGTCGCGCCGGTGCTCTTTGACGAACTGGGTTAGCTTTCCAGCTTCACGGGCTTCTTTAAGCGTCGTCATCGAAAAATCCTTCTTGCGAGGCCTCTGGTCTTATAACCCGCTTAACGCTGGTTATAGTGTATGTTGGATTGACATCATCGACGTGCTGTTCAATCTCTAAATGGGCATCTAGCCATGCACCCGGAACGGCGTCCGGTTCCCTCCCTTTTTGATAGTTGGAAAGCCAAGCCTCATCAGCCATTTTCATGTTTCTGATCTTTCCCAAGCACCGGAGCCCCCATTGCGCGGAACCGACATATTGCGCAGTCACAATTTCAAACTGGCCGTCCACGTGTTGAACCGGCTGTTTGGCACCTTCGTCCTCAATTTCAGCATCAGCCGGTTTCTACAAAACTTCAGGCGCGCGGTTTATAAATCTGCCAGCCTCCTTGTCGCCATATTCAAAAATAGGCTGATCGTCCTGATAAAAACCCAAGGCTATCGATTCCGTTTTGCTCAAAAGGCTTCATAACGCGCTTACCTAACCGGATCATTTCTGGGTCAGTTGCTAGATTAAAAGTATCATTTGAAAGGCTCAGATGGTTTTCGTCACCGTAAAAATTAGGATGGTTGTGCTGCCGTTTTCTTGCTCAATTTCGTAACTTGAAAGGGGCTTTTCTTGCTCTTCTTTTGTGCCTCAGATTTTTTTCCACGCATAAAAAACATCACCCCCCCCAAACCTGCTGGCAAAAGCAAATCGAGTAATTCAGCGATTTCCTTCGCCGTTTTATATTGCTCTGTCGAAAATAGGTGTTTGGCGGCTTCGTGTAGGCTTTGGACGATATGAATTTCGAGCTGAAAACATTTTTGTTCGATGCCAGCTTTAACAAGAACGCGAATTTTTACGTCGTCACTGATGGATAGCCACCCACCTGCTTCTCAATTGAAAGACTCGCCAGTTGCCTGCCGTCGTGGATCAACCGAGACGACCTTGCGACGCGCCAAACATTCACAGCCAATCCGCTTACTTCGACCAACGCATTGGGGACAGCCGTCTGCCGCCAAGATGAACAAATGACTGCTATCGACATGACTAATGCGCTTTCTGCTAGTCTGGAATGTTCGTGATTCTCGCCGCGTCTCTCTCAAAACTGTCACAGCTAAGATTCGCGTCGAGACTCTGCGCCTATTCAGGCCGAATTTGTGCGCTTTTTTCTTCGGGTAACGACCATTAAATTGCGGATTCCGAACCAAAAACTCAGAGAATTCTGTGGTTTTACGCTTCGATGATAAATGTCTGGAGGCCCGAGCCGGAATCGAACCGGCGTGCAAGGATTTGCAGTCCTCTGCGTCACCACTCCGCCATCGGGCCTCGACATTGACTAGAGCAAAAATGCGCGTTGTCTGTGGTGCGAGTGCGCGCCATTAACGGCACTGCCCGCGATATGCAATGCGTGATGCGCTTCGTCGGTGTGAAATCGGTGTTTCGTCCGAATCCATATTGGCCTTTGAAGTAACCACCACTACAAGCTTGTGTTTAGGAACTGTGTTGCCTATGCAATACGGCAGTGCCAAAACATTGCAGGCAATAAGTTTATGACGCTTCTACCGCAATCAAAAGAGATGCGCCGCAACATGGTGGATAGCCAGTTGCGCACCGATGGGGTGAACGCACCCTGGATTATCGCAGCTATGTTGGCGACGCCGCGTGAAGCGTTTGTCGCCGTTGCGAACAGTGCGGCCTATATGGACCGGTCGTTTCCTTTGGGCGGCGGACGGATGCTGAACCCGCCTGTGGCTGCTGGACACATGTTGACGGTGGCAGAACCAAAGCCAACGGACCGTGTTTTGCTGATCGGTGCGGGAACGGGGTATCTCGCGGCTTTGCTGAGCCGTAAAGTAACGTCGCTTATTGCTGTTGAAGAAACGGCTGAACTTGCTGAGGACTTTGCGGCGAACCTGCCGGACGTTCAGCTATCGCGCAGCGCCCATAATGCAGGCGCACCCGATAACGCGCCGTTTGATCTGATCATCATTGATGGGGCGATTGAGGAATTGCCTCAACCGCTCGTCGATCAATTGGCCGATGGTGGCCGAATCGTGACCGGCATCACGGACGGCCCGGTATCGCGGCTGGCAACCGGCGTGAAACGGGGTGGCCAGATAACACTGCGCATGGTGGCCGATATGGAAATCGCGGCGCTTCCAGGCTTTGCCCGTGCCAAGGAGTTTGTCTTTTGACCCGCAGATTATCCCTTTTGCTGTGCGCCGCCCCCGTTCTGACAGCTTCGATATTGGCCGCAACGCCGTTGCAAGCCGAAACGCTGCGCGATGCGTTGACACAGGCCTATGAGACGAACCCGACGCTGACGGGCGCACGCGCAGGACAGCGCGCGACCGACGAAGGCGTGCCGATTGCCAAGGCGCAAGGTCGCCCAGATGCGTCGGCGACCGCAAGCTATTCCGAACTGTTTCCGCGTTCTGACGGCACCAATTTTTCACCCGACCGTTTGTTTTCAGGCGGCATCAACCTGTCAGTACCGATCTATACCGGCGGCGCGGTTAAAAACGGTATCCTCGCAGCGGAAAACCGGGTTGAGGCCGGACAGGCCGGATTGCGCGCGACCGAAAGTGCGATTTTTTCGGCTGTCGTCGGCGTCTATATGGATGTGATCCGCGACGAATCAATTGTCGAGCTGAACCGTGCGCAAGTCGGCGTGTTGCAGGTCAATTTGGAAGCCACCAAAGACCGGTTTGAAATTGGCGACCTGACCCGCACTGATGTCGCCCAATCCGAAGCGCGTTTGCAGTTGGCAATCAGTAACATGGAAGGCGCGCGCGCCAACCTGATTCGGTCAAAAGAAATCTATATTCAGCTGGTCGGCGATGCGCCGGGCGATTTGGAAGCGCCACCGCCTTTGCCCAACCTGCCCGCGACCCCCGATGATGCGGTAAAGGTTGCGCTGGATGCCAATCCCGACCTGATTGCCTCACGCGAACAGCGCGAAGCCGCCTATTTTGATCGGCGCGGGGCCAATGCATCGCGCCTGCCGCAAGTTGCAGGGTTTACCAGTGGCAGCTATTCGAACAATTTTGGTAGTATTGATCCGGGCACCCTCGGTCGGACTTTTGACGATCGCAGCAGCTCAGCCCAAATCGGCGTAAGGGCGACAATACCGCTTTATTCGGGCGGGCAACCCGCCGCGCAAATTCGGCAAGCACAGGCGCGTTTGGGCCAAGCGCAGGAGCAAGAGATCGCTGCTGAGCGTGAGGCTATTGCACAAACACGGGCATCCTATGCCAGCTGGCGCGCATCGCTTCAGGTGATCGCCGCATCCGAACGCGCAGTATCTGCCAATGAACTGTCGCTAGAAGGCACGCGCGCCGAGAACAGTGTGGGCAATCGCACGATTTTGGACATTTTGAACGCAGAGCAAGAATTGCTGCAAAGCAAAGTGCAATTGGTGACTGCGCGGCGCAATGCCTATGTTGCAGGCTTTTCTTTGCTCGCTGCAATGGGCCGCGCGGAGGCGCGCGATTTGGGGCTTGAAGGCGGTGCTTTGTACGACCCGATGGTCAACTATGACGCGGTCGAAGGCGCATGGAATGACTGGTCAACGCGCGCGGACCCCACCACCGAGGCAACCCGCACAGTTGACACACCCGCCCAAAAGGCAGAAATAGAGCCACTTCCGGACTATTAGACGGAACACCGGGCAATTTGAGGGGCAATTTTGATGGCTGAAGACCGCAGCGAACCTTCGATGGAGGCGATTTTGTCGTCGATCAAAAAGATCATTGCCGAAGATGACCGTGTCATCACGCGTGCCCGCGCGACTCGTGCCGCAGTACCCCGCAAGGACGAAATCGAGCCCGAGGAAGATGTCCTCGAGCTGACCGAAACTGCCGAAGAACTGCTCGATGACAGCAAAGCGCAAAGCCTTGCGCAAAGCTTTTCAGTGCTGAAGACATTGGCTGAACCCGGCGCCGCGCCGCAAATAGTGCGCAGCGGCGAAACTTCGCTTGAGGGGCTGACCCGCGACTTGTTGCGTCCGATGCTGAAAGAATGGCTCGACACAAACCTGCCCATTTTGGTCGAGGGTATGGTTGCCAAGGAAATCGAGCGGATCACTAAGAAAGGCTGATGCGCGGCTTCGCTCTTATTGCGACAGTCTTCGCTTCCTTCTTTCTGCCCCCTGCGGCCTATGCCGACATCAAACTCCCCGAACATCCGACAATCGTCAGGGCGGGAACGCTGATTGATGTTGCATCCGGTAAAGTGCTAACCAGCCAGTGCATTTTCATTGATGGCGAACGAATCAGCAAAGTTGCGGCTTGCTCGCTTAAAGATTTCCAAACTCGGCTTGTCGGCAAACAGCATATCGACTGGTCCGGCTACACCGTACTTCCCGGCCTGATTGATCTCCACACCCATTTGGCTGACGCGGGGCAAAGTGCCGATCTGGCCGCGCCGATTAAAACCTCTCCGCAACTGACCGCACTCCACGGCGCCGCCAACGCACTGTCAACTTTGCGCGCTGGTTTTACCACTGTGCGCGATGTTGGAACCTATCGCGGATTGACCGACGTGGCGTTGCGCGATGCAATCAATCAAGGGCTGGTGCCGGGGCCGCGGATGGCTGTGGCAGGTGCCTATTTGACGCATCCCGGCGGCGGCGGAGAATTGAATGGTGTCGTCCCGAATGAGCAGCTGCCCGCCGATATGCGCCTTGGCGTGGCGAAGGGACCGGAGGCCGTTGCGGCGCGCGCGACAGCATTGTTCGAGGGCAAAGTCGACTTCCTGAAGCTGATGGCAACAGGCGCAGTTCTCGCTATCGGCACTGAACCCGGCGCGCCCGAACTGACCGAGGCCGAAATGCGCGCGGCGGTTGATGTTGCCAAGGCCAATGGCAGCTATGCCACAGCCCATGCCCACGGAGCCGAAGGGATCAAAGCCGCGATCCGTGCTGGTGTGCGCTCGATCGAACACGCCAGCCTGATTGATGATGAGGCGCTGAAAATGGCGAAAGACTCGGGTGTGTGGCTGGTCATGGATATCTATAATGGCGATTATATCGACGATGTCGGCACCAAAGAGGGCTGGCCAGAGGAGTATCTGCGGAAGAATCGCGAGACCACCGACGTCCAACGCGAAGGCTTTGCCAAAGCGGTAAAGCTGGGCGTGAAGCTTGCCTATGGCACCGACAGCGGAGTCTATCCGCATGGCGGCAATGCCAAGCAATTTGCTTATATGGTGCGATACGGGATGACCCCTATGCAAGCGATCCAATCTGCAACGATTGAGGCCGCAAAGGTAATGGGCAAGGAAACCGAAATAGGCAGCATCGCACCAGACCACTTTGCTGATCTTATCGCGGTGAAGGGTGATCCGTTAGCTGATATTCGTGTGCTAGAGAATGTCGAGGCAGTGACGAAGGGCGGCAAGCTGATCCGTTAGCCCCGCTTGAACGGACCGAGCTCGCCGAGAAATTCCTGCTCGCGTTCGACAGCGCGGCGTTCACGTTCAAGGAAATCGAAAACCGCCGAACGAAAGCCCGGATCGGCGATGTAATGCGCCGAGTGCGTCGTCACCGGTAGATAGCCGCGCGCCAGCTTATGCTCGCCCTGCGCCCCTGCCTCCACGCGGCGCAACCCATGCGCAATCGCAAAGTCGATGGCCTGGTAATAGCACAACTCAAAATGCAAGAACGGAATATCCTCGCTGCATCCCCAATAGCGGCCATACAGGCAATCGGGGCCGAGCAGGTTCAGCGCCCCGGCAACGGGCCAACCGTTTCGCGTTGCAAGAAAAAGAACGATGTCCTCGCTCATGCTTTTGGCGATCAGGTCGAAGAAACTGCGGGTCAGATACGGCGTTCCCCATTTGCGTGCGCCAGTGTCCTGATAGAATATCCAGAACGCATCCCAATGTTCGGGGCGAATGTCTGCGCCGCGTATAATCTCGATTGTGACAGCCTCTTGTGCCGCTGCGCGCTCCTTTCGGATGGCCCGCCGTTTGCGCGATGCCAATGACGCCATAAAGTCATCAAAGCACGTGTAACCGTTGCTTTCCCAATGGAATTGCGTGCCTGAGCGGATTAGCCAGCCCGCCTT
>JANMGR010000168.1:0-4805 GCA_031374785.1 Sphingomonadales bacterium
GCGAAAGCATCTGGGTCAGTTTCGGCAAAGACCGATTTGGTTGTGGCGGGGCCGGGGGCAGGGTCAAAGTTGAAAAAGGCGACTGAGTTGGGGATAGAGGTCATCGATGAGGCGGCTTGGGCGGCGATTGTGGCGGGGGCTGGTTAAAACCAGCGCATCACCCCGCCGGGCATTGGTGTCCAAACACCAACCTTCACCCCCGCTTTTCGCAACACCCGCCCTGTCCATTCATTACAGGTATTCACCGCAGAATAGCGCCCGACACTATCGTAAAACAGGTTGTTCGGACCATAAGCTGGATAGGCTGTGCTGGCCCCGTTCGTCAGTTTGAAAGTTCCTCGAACCTGCGCAACCATCATCCGGTATTGTGCGTCCGTCACGCGAAACTCTTTACGAATGCTACTCCGTTTTGGATTTGTCACATGATAGATATGCAATGTCGTGTCGTCTGACCCGATAATGGCCGATCCGATATCCCCGCTGCGGACTTGGCCCCAAGTCTGCGCATTGCGATAGACCGCTCCATGTCCCCAGCCGATCATAGCATGCGTGCCAAACAAATCGGGATTGGCCAGATGCTCGGGCCGGATCAGATCGGATAGGTCTTCACCCACCGCTGCCATCGGCAAAATCAGGCTGACGTGCACGCCGTTAGTTTCAACAAAAATGGGAACGCCGTCTTTGGGTTCTGTCCACTCTGTATTAGCCGGAATCAAACTGCCAACCAGTGCCGCCGCGAAATAACAGCCAACCACCAACATCGACCAACCGAACAAAGCTCGCATTGCACTCCACAGGCTGTTGATGCGAAACAGTTTCAAGTGTAACTAAATCCTATGGCTGATTTCAAACATGTCTATGACACACTGCCAGCGGGCGCAAATGCGGATTGGACTATCCCGCAAAACTGGTCTGCGTTCAGCAGCGATGAACACGCAATGTGGGATCATCTGTTTGCGCGGCAGTCAGCGATGCTGCCTGGTCGCGCTGCCGAGGCATTTATGCGCGGGATCGATGTTCTAAAGCTCGAAAAGCCCGGTATTCCTGACTATGCTGAGTTGAATGCGCGGTTGATGGTGGCAACAGGCTGGCAGGTAGTAGCGGTGCCGGGGCTTGTCCCTGATGCGGTGTTTTTCGATCACCTCGCCAACCGCCGCTTTCCCGCAGGCAACTTTATTCGCACGCCGGATCAGATTGATTATCTGCAAGAACCCGATGTTTTTCACGACGTTTTCGGTCATGTGCCTATGCTCGCCGATCCGATATTTGCCGATTATATGGAAGCCTATGGCAAAGGCGGGCTGCGCAGCCTTGGCTTTGGCGCGCTGCATAAACTCGCGCGGCTCTATTGGTACACGGTCGAATTCGGGCTGATACAGGAACCAGCGGGGTTGCGCATCTATGGCGCAGGTATCGTGTCAAGCTATGGCGAAAGTATCTTTGCGTTGGATGATCCAAGCCCCAATCGTATCGGATTTAACCTGATGCGGTTGATGCGCAGCGAATACCGGATCGATGATTATCAGCAGAATTATTTCGTCATCCCCTCGCTGGAGCATTTACGTCGCGTGACCGTCGAGACCGATTTTGCGCCGGTATATGCCGAACTGGAACGGCTGCCCGATATTCCGATTGCGGATATCTTGCCGGAGGATGATGTTATCACACACGGCACGCAGGCATATGCGAGCGCTAAACCCCAATAAAAAACCCCTCCCGTTTAGGGGAGGGGTCAGTTTATGCCAGCGGCGACAAGGGGGTCCGATAAACCGCCGGCTCGGTAATCCGGATTAAGGAAGCAGTACTGAGTCGATCACATGAACGACGCCATTTGACTGCATAACGTCAGCGGTCGTGACAGCGGACTGGCCGCCTTTGCCATCGGTGATGACGATGCTGCTGCCGGATAGGCGCGCTGTGATCTTTGCGCCTGCAACAGTAGTCAACGTGGCTTTGCCGCCACCAGCCTTGATCGCGGCGAGGACATCTTTCGAGGTCAGCTTGCCTGCAACGACATGGTAGGTCAGGATTGTGGTCAGCAATGCCTTGTTTTCAGGCTTCAATACTGTGGCGATGGTTCCGTCGGGTAGCTTGTCGAAAGCGGTATTTGTCGGTGCAAAGACTGTGAATGGTCCGGGGCTGGCGAGAGTGTCTACAAGACCAGCAGCCTTAACAGCAGCAACCAATGTCGTCAGGTTTGGCGCAGCAGAGGCGTTTGCAACGATGGTCTTTGTCGCGATCATTGGCGCGCCGCCAACGGTCGGGTTTGACATTTTGTGATGATTGGCCGCGACCATTACTGGGGCTGCAACGATCAGTGCGCTTGCAACAATGAGCGAACGGGAAAAGCGTGAGTGCATTGGGGCATCCTTCTTTGAAATAAAACGGCACGCCATTTTGTGCGTGCTGTTTACAAGAACGGATGTTGGTTCGAAATAGATGCAACTGTGCACAAATTTTTTTGCGCTTATGGTGCGAGCTTAAAGAACGGTGATTTTTCCGCTGGCGATGATCGGGCCTGTGGCTGTTCCGCCGGGGGCACCGCCCTCAGGCTCGGGCGTGATCGCAAGCGTTCCGCCCGCCGCCATAAATTCGCGCATTTCGGGTGTGACGGCTACGAGTGTTGGTTTATCAACCGCCATCATCCCTAACGATCGCGCTTTGCCGTCAGCGGGTACGATCCATAGCTCGGGATAAAGTTGTCCAGTATCAAGCGACACTGGGGTCAGCAGCAGCTCGCCATTCTGCATGTCGTAGCGCGCGGTAATCGCCGCTTTGCCATTTTCGCTACCCAAGGCCGCAACCAATGGCGAAGGGGTGTCGATATTAGGCACAAAAGGTTGTACCCATAAAAGAACGCCGAGATAAGCGGCGACAGCCATGCTGGCGACGGCCAAGCCTTGCCACAATCGCAACTTTCCGCGTCCGGTGTCTTGGCCAGTTATGCGTGGCAATGCGCCGTCGATCTTGGTCCAAATGTGATCGGGGGCAGCTGTATCAGCACCACTAGCCATAGACGCGAGCCGCTCGCGCCAAGCGTCAACTTCGGCAGCAAACGCACTATCTGTTGCAACGCGCGCGTGCGCGGTCGCTTGCTCCGCTGCATCAAGCAAGCCGAGAACATATTCGCCAGCAAGGACGATATCGTCTTCGCTCAAAATACTCATACCTCCCCCTCCATGCACGCGCGTAGCTTTATCAGTGCGCGGCGGATACGGCTTTTGATGGTCGCAAGAGGTGCCCTCTCTGTATCTGCCAATTGCAAATAGGTTGCCCCACCCAAAAAGGCTGAACGGATGAAGTGCGCATCGCGCCCGTCTAGCCCTTGAATACAGCCATGCAGCTGATCGTCTTCGCTGGCGGCAAACATCTGTGCATCGGCGCGCGGCGCAGTATCGGCAATTTCGCCCGCATCTTCAATTGGGGTAAATTTCGCTTTGCCAGACGCGCGTAGCCGGTCGATGGCGCGGTTACGCGTCACCGCGACAAGCCAGCTGATCGGGCTGGCGCGTCCGGGCTGGAAACTCGCGGCGCGGTTCCAAATGGTTAGATAAGCATCTTGCAAAGCTTCCTCGGCTTCATGGCGTTCGGGGAAGATACGAAGGCACACGCCAAATAGTTTCGCCGAAGTTGCGCGGTAGAGCGTTTCGAACGCCGAACGGTCGCCTTTCCCCGTGCGCAAAAGCGCCTCTGTAAGCCGCGCCCGCCGCGCGTCGTTTAGATTAGTGGGAATATCGTCAGATGCCATTACGCGCTGATATGGTGCATCAAGCGGCGCTCCGCAAGCGTTACCATGTGCCAAAATCACCCGGCGGCTGGCTGGTCCGCCCGCTGGCGCGGAGCGGGCGTTTCCAGCTATAGCTGCGCCGCTTTATCAGCCACAGGCACGGCCAGTCGCCGCTATCAATGCGTCTTTGTAAGCGAAAGCCCATGCGCCGATATTTGGTCAGCACTGCATCCGCTTGTGTGTCGAGCAGCCCGGCAAGGATTAGCGAGCCACCTGCTTGTGTGATCGCGGCGAACGACGCGGCAAGTTCGACCAGCGGCCCTGCCAATATGTTGGCGATGACAAGGTCGTAAGGCGCGCGGCTTTGTAACAATGCGTGGTCGGTGCCTTGCGCGACGCATAGAGCAACGTGACCAGCGGATTGCCCCAAAGGCACAGCGTTCAGATAGGCATTATAGGCGGTCACGTCGATGCTGACGGGATCTATGTCCGATGCAGTGATGTATGCATTTGGCCAAAGGCTGCGCGCGGCAAAGGCCAATAATCCTGTGCCTGTGCCAATGTCGGTGATATGGTCAAAACGCAACCCCGATGTTTTCATCCGGTCGAGCATGGATAAGCAGCCGCTGGTAGTTTCATGCCCGCCGGTGCCGAACGCTTGGCTCGCCTCGATTTGAAATACTGTTGCCCCGTTCGGAACCAACCCTTTATTGTCGCTCGTATGAATATAGAACCGGCCAGCGTTGACCGGCTTCAGTCCCTGTTGACTCAGCACCAGCCAATCTTCATCGGGGAGCGATTCTAGCACCGGCTTTGCCTTTGCCGCGCTGGGCAGGCGGCCTTGCAGTTTCGTCAAAACGTCGGCCTCTGGCTTCTCGGCAAAATAAGCCTTCACCTGCCATTTGGCGTCGTTAAACGCCTCGACTTCCTCAGCGACAATCGTCGGCATGGGGTCAAGCATCACGACCCATTCGTCATCCTCATGCAGCGCCTCTGCTTCACGGCGAGTGCAAGGCAGGGTCAGCAGCCAGTTCACTCCGCCGCCTCTTTGGCAAGACGTGCATCAAGCCGCGCGCGC
>JANMGR010000171.1:0-5930 GCA_031374785.1 Sphingomonadales bacterium
GGTGTGGAGCATGTCCTCGACACTGGCGAAAATCTGCGCGACGAAGTCAAAGCCATCACTGGTCTCAACGGCGTCGACCTATGTTTCGATCCCGTCGGCGGCGATCTGTTTGATCAATCGGTGCGCTGCATGGGATTCGGCGGACGCGATTTGGTGATCGGCTTCACCAGCGGACGCATCCCCGACATCAGCGTCAACTATCCGTTGATAAAGGGCTTTTCGATCATTGGCGTGCGCGCGGGCGAATATGGGCGGCGGTTTCCGGCGTTGGGCGCGGAGAATATCGAGGCGATTGATGCGTTGGCCGAAGCGGGTTTGAAGCCGCATGTTGGTGCCAAGTTTGATTTGGCAGATGGGCTGGAGGCCCTGCGCTATTTGCAATCCCGCACAGCAATCGGCCGCATTGCGATCACTATGGATTGATCCAGTTGCATTCCTTGCAACTACTTCCATTTTTTTCGCAATTGCACAAAAAGCAATACATCGTCATTTGCAAATCAACGGCGGCGGCACAGTCGCTCCGATATTTGATGGCGCGGGCCTCTCTCCTCCTCTCCCCCCGCCCGCCCGTCATAACGAACGGCCTCCATGCTAATTGCGTGGAGGCCGTCTTCGTTTGCGGCGCCTGCCCCGCAGACTTGTTCTCCGTTTTATCCACCGCGAACCACTCTGGCTGTGGATAAGTCATAAATTTGTCATTGTCCGACTCGGTCGTTGATGAGACTTTGTGTTTGTCAGGCAGCGATGCCGCCACGAAAAAGCGGACCTTCGGGAAAGCGCTGGAACGGCAGCATCGCGGTCAGATACCGGAACGGAATAGATCGGACGCGCAAGCGGAAGAAACAGGAAGCGAAGGTTGCTGCAGGAAAACTGAAGCCAAGTGCGGGTCAAAGCCTCACCGCTGAGATCAACGCCGGGTGACAAACCAACAGCAGTTTGGTGAGTCGACTGCCCCTCGGGACAGTCGACGATCCGGACGCCGGAAACCGGAAAGAATTGCCCTCGGGCAAAGGACTTCCAAAGATCAGGCGTAGTGGGCGCTGGTAGCAATGCCAGCGCCCATTTATCGTTCGTAATCGGCGAAATCCGCGGCATTTTTTAGGGTCCTGACCCTACGCTCCTGACCCTAATATTGTATCTCTAACCATTTATTCACTTTGACTGTGCTACTGGTTCAGGGATGCTCGCAAAAAAATCCTTTAGCAGGCTTGGTGACCGCTCAATGGGGCGGCTAGCTGCGGGCATCGCAGGTTCGTTGGTGCTGTCTGGCAAATCAATCACCTGCACCGTCGACAATCTTTCGCGCAAAGGGTGCCGCCTGCATGTGGACGAGCCCCCTCGCATTGGCTCAACCGTTGTATTGCGCGTCGAGCGGGTCGACGCATTGGGTTATGTGGTCTGGGTGCGCGGAACAAAGTGTGGCGTCGTGTTTGACGCTGCGGTCCCGGTTGAAGCCATTGATCGCGTTCGGTGGGCGGTCGAACATTCACAAACCAACGAAAAGCGAAAGATAAACAGCGGTTCTGCAAACTGGCGATAGACCGTGATGTAGATCACAGATTACGCGACATTCATTCGGCATAGCTGCGCCGCGACCCTGCTGTTCCAGATTTCTGTCTGCTACAGCCTCCTTGCCAATAGGGGGCAGCGCACCGATCAAACGCCCGCTGCTGCTCCCGGCCTTTTAGCGCCGTGGCCGTTCATTCAAAGTTTGAATCAGCCGCGTGATCGCTGCGAACTGATCAATCGTCTGGCCTAACAATTGCCGGTCCTGTGCAGGGTCCAACGTGGCGCTTTCAAACAAATCCTCGGTACGGATCGTGACCAGCAAATCACCACTGTGAAACACCGCACACAGCTTCTCGCCAAAGAAATCGCGCTCCAGCTCAAGCAAACGCTCGCAATACGCTGGATGCACCAGATAGCGCCCCTCGACGGGATCGCTGCTATACACATCAAACGCATCCTCGAACCGCGGATCGACCATTTTAATCCGGTCCAGCGTTTGCCCGGCATAGCTTTTGCTATCACCAAACAACGTGAATTTGAAACCATCGCGGCGCACCAATGTTGTGCCGATAAAATTGCGGGCAAAGCGCATCCGCAGCAATACACCCTTAAAAACCGTCACCGTGCTGCGATTTTTTCCCGAACCGCGCGTCTCGGTTAGCTTTGCCTCATAGAGTAAGAAATCGGTGCCACCAACGCAGCCGCGCCATGCATCCTGAAAATAGGAATCATCATAGGAAGGCAAAAGATCAAATTCACAGGCCAATTCAAATTCCGGCCCCAATTGCGGATCGACTTGGAAATCAATCCCCAAGGATTTTGCAAGCGCCCCGTTCATTTCCTGTTTCAGGCTGTTCACCATTTGCTGCCGGATATAGTTGGCCCAGGCAAAGAACCCGCCGCCCACCACAACAACGCCAAACATCAGAAATTGGAAAGGGATGCCAAACAGAAAGCCGACTAGCCCCAGCACCGCCGCCAGAACCACACCGGTAATGCTGGTCCATAAAACCTTCTCACGCGCCTTTGCCCGCTCAGCAGCTTTCTGTTCCAGCCAATTACCGAGACCTCCGGACATCAAAGTGTCAACATCAGCTATGCTAATCATGACTGGCCATCTTCCCCCGAAATGCTAGATGTAACAGCATAATCACGGCAGAGGGGAAAAAGTAGCCATGATGTTGATTGTTCTGATTGTGATCGCCGTTCTCGGCCTGATGGTCGTATTCATTTATAACCGATTGGTGGGCTTGCGGCAAAACTGCCGTCAAGGCTGGGCCGATATTGACGCACAATTGCGCCAACGCCATGACCTGATCCCCAATTTGGTCAGCACTGTCCAAGGCTATGCTGCGCACGAGAAATCGACGCTCGATTCGGTCATCACCGCGCGCAACGCCGCGCTTGCTGCGCGCGATCCGGCATCGATGGCCGCAGCAGAGGGTGGGTTAACCGGCGCTTTGAAGGGATTATTTGCGCTCGCGGAAAGCTATCCCGACCTGAAAGCAAACCAGAATTTTCAAACGCTGCAACACGAACTGGCCGATGTTGAGGATAAGCTGGCAGCATCGCGCCGCGCCTTTAACGCAGCCGCTGCCGACTATAACGGTGCGCGCGAAGCGTTTCCGGCGGTGCTGTTTTCCAATACTTTGGGCTTTAACCCGCAAGGTTTCTGGGAATTGGGCGCGGACGAACGGCCAGCAATTTCTGCGGCGCCAGAGGTCAAGTTTTAGCTCGACCTAGGACGTAGTCCAGAAAGTTTGTAAAAGAGGCAGGAGAGAGGGAGGGGTTGCCGTTGTGTCCAAACGTCGATTTGACACCCACCAAGCGTCAGCAAAAACCGGTTTTCAGTTCTAAATTTAGCTTTGAAGGAATAAGCTGTCCACTCTCCCCCTCTTGTCTCTTTTACATAAAATCCGGCGCGTGAGGTGATCGCTAAACCCCCGCCTTTAACAACCAATCATGGAAAATCCGCACCGCCCGCTGTTTCAGCGCGCGCGGGCGGCAGACGAACCAATAGCTGTATGGACTTTCCACCTCGGTATCGAACAACCGCGTTAGCCGGTCATCCTTTGCATCGCTTAAATGGCTGCCGTGCATGATCGCCACGCCAAGGCCATTGGCCGCTGCCTCTAGCATCAAAGGCCCGCTGTCGATATGATCGACGGCCGCCGGTTTCAACTTTGGTTGGCCAATCGCGTTGCGCCACGCATCAAAGATCAACGGCATATCGCTATGCACCAGCACTGTGTGATTTTTCAGGTCAGCGGGGGTTTTGATACTTTGAAGATCCATCATCGTTTGCGACGCGATGGCATAAACTGTGTTGCGATCCAGCCGCACGCTATACAGTTTCGGATCGACTGAATCGGCAATGATGATCGCGGCATCGACGACATCGCCCAACAGATTTTCGGCATGACCCGATGTATCGACATCGATATGCAGTTTGGGGAATAGTTTCCGCAATTCGGGCAGGCGCGGGATCAGCCGTTGTGTGCCAAATAAGGGAAGGACGCCAAGCCGCAGCCGATATTCACCGCCCTCTCCTGCCAGCTCTTCGACTATTTCGCTCAGTGACTCCAGAACCGGCTCCACCGCGTTCATTAAAATCTGCCCATCAGTGTTCAGATACATCGCCTGCGATTTGCGGTCGAACAATGGCTTGCCCATAAAATCTTCAAGCGCTTTAATCCGGCGGCTGAGTGCGGGGGGCGAAAGCGACAATTCGCCTGCAGCGGCTTTGGCAGATCCAAGCTTTGCAGTGCGGACAAATGCTTCAAGTGAACGAAGGGGCGGCAATCGGCGCATCGTCTATGCTATCCTGTTTTTGATGCGGTGCAGCATCGTTGGTGAGTCAGTTCCCGCTCGATGCGAATTCTTGGTTTCGCTTGGATTTTGAGTATATCCCAATTCCGGTTTTTGCAACCTCAATTGTTTTCTTCGCAATTGCACAATAATCGGTATCAGCGCAGTTAGAGCGTGCCTTTACAGGCATCCTCTCCTAAAACTTTCCCGGGTCGGCGTTCGCGCTGGCCCCTTTTTTTGGCCGCCTTATTTTGCCTTGGTGGTTGCCGCTTTGTTTGTGCGCCCCTATCTTGCCAACATGACGTGGCCGAGAAGGAAAGACCATAATGGCGAAAGCAAAGGCACAGCGGCTGCAAGTCGCCAATGCAAAGGCAGAAGACTCAGGTCGCGGTTTTGCGCGGCTTTCCCGCACGACGCTTGCGACGTTGGGCCTGCAACAAGGCGATGTCATAGAGATTATCGGCAAACGCTCCACCGTTGCCCGCGCGGTTGATCCGTATCCAGAGGATGATGGGCTGGACGTCATCCGGCTCGATGGCCTGCAACGTGCCAATGCCGGTGTCGGCGCAGGCGATCAGGTCGAGCTGCGCAAAGTCGATTCGCTGCCTGCAAAGAAGGTTGTTTTCGCACCTGCACAAAAAGAAATTCGGCTCGACGGTCCGGGCGATGCGTTGAAGCGCAATTTCATTGGTCGCGCTTTGGTGACCGGCGATGTGGTCGCAACGCACGGGCAACAACGCGTCGCGCCTGATAATCTGCCGCCGCAATTGCGCCAGATGCTCGCTGCGCCTGCCTTTTCACTGACCGAAATCCGGCTGACCGTGGTGGCAACGACGCCGAAAGGCTTCGTCCATATCGACCAAGATACCGAGGTTGAACTGCGGCCAGAATATACCGAGGCGGGCGATGTTCGCCGCGCCGATGTGACCTATGATGATGTCGGCGGCATGGGTGACACCATTCGCCAGCTGCGCGAAATGGTGGAGCTGCCGCTGCGCTATCCCGAATTGTTCACGCGTTTGGGCGTCGATCCGCCGCGCGGCGTTTTGCTGCACGGACCACCGGGGACGGGCAAAACCCGGCTTGCCCGTGCGGTCGCCAATGAAAGCGAAGCGGCGTTCTTCGTTATCAACGGCCCCGAAATCATGGGTTCGGCCTATGGCGAATCCGAAAAGAAACTGCGCGAAATTTTTGAAAAGGCGACCAAGGCCGCGCCCTCGATCTTGTTTATCGATGAGATTGATTCGATCGCCCCTGCGCGCGACAAAGTCCACGGCGAGGCCGAAAAGCGATTGGTTGCGCAGTTGCTGACCCTCATGGATGGGCTGGAGCCGCGCACCAATCTGGTGGTCATCGCCGCAACCAATCGCCCAGATGCGATTGACGAGGCGCTGCGCCGACCGGGCCGGTTTGACCGTGAAATCATCATTGGCGTTCCCGATGAAAGCGGACGGCGCGAGATATTGGCCATTCACACGCGCGGGATGCCGTTGGATAGCAAAGTGTCGTTGCGCGAACTGGCGCGGACCACGCATGGCTTTGTTGGTGCGGATTTGAATGCACTGACGCGTGAAGCAGCGATTGAGGCTGTTCGCCGGATTATGCCGAAAATC
>JANMGR010000206.1:0-21723 GCA_031374785.1 Sphingomonadales bacterium
AGCATGCGCTTTACCGGACTATCCGCGATGTCGTGGATGACACACAGCTTTAAGTTAGAAAGCGGGCAGACCGTCAGTGTTTGGCCGTCCGCAACAATCCGCGCGACAAGCTCTCCGTCCTCAAGCGCACGGTTGCCATGGTCGATACGGTCCACATGCAGCACATCAAGCGCCTCCCAGACATAATCCGGTGGCCCCTCCTCGCCAGCATGCGCAACGAGTTTCAGGCCCTTCGCTTTCGCCTCGGCAAAAACGCGCGCGAATTTTGATGGCGGATGGCCGACTTCAGACGAGTCCAAGCCAACGCCGGTGATGCGTTCAAGCCAAGGTTCGGCCTCGCGCAAAGTAGCGAACGCGGCGTCCTCGTCCAGATGCCGCAAGAAGCACATGATGAGGCAATAGCTAATTCCGAACTGGTCCTGCCCTGCATCCAGCGCGCGCAGTATTCCACCGATGGCCGTATCAAATGAAACGCCGCGTTCGGTGTGCCCTTGCGGGTCAAAGAAGATTTCGACGTGGCGCACAGTGTCAGCATAGGCTCGCTGCAAATAGGCAAACGTCAGGTCGAAAAAGTCCTGCTCGGTCAGCAACACGCCCATGCCATGATAATAAATATCCAAGAAGTCTTGGAGGTTCGAAAAGTCATATGCCGAACGCACTTCTTCAACGCTGGCAAAGGGGATCGCCACATTGTTGCGCTTAGCCAAGGCAAACAGCATCTCCGGCTCCAGCGAACCTTCGATGTGCAGATGCAACTCCGCCTTTGGCAGCACATTGATCAAGACATTCCGCGCGGCATTATCCATCGTCAGTATTTCTCTTTCAAGATGATATCAGCGCCCGGTTTGTTAGCGCGAATTTCTTCCTCGGTCAGGCCGTTTATCTCGTGCGGAAATACCAGCCAATCATCAGTTTGGTGGACGTAAAAATCAGGCGAAAGGTCGGTCACATTACGCGCTGGTTTGAAATAGACCGTCGCGATTTTCACGGTGCGCGGCATGTTGTGGCGGCAGCGAGCCTTTAACTCTTGCAAGAAAGCCCGGATTGATCGACCGGAATCAAACACATCGTCGATAACAAGCAAAGCATCGTCGGGGTTCAGCGTGTCGATCAGATAGCCTAAAGCATAGACGCGCACTTCGGGCTCTTGTTGATCGATGCCGGTGTAAGACGATGTGCGGATCGCGATGTGGTCGCAGTCGATGCCGCGATATTCCAACAATTCCTGCACCGCTATACCAATCGGCGCACCACCGCGCCAGATGCCGACAATATGCGTGGGCCGGAAATCGGACTCAGCGACCAAATTGGCAAGCCTAAACGAATCCTCCAGCAGCTGATCTGCCGTCAGATAGACTTTAGTTTTGCTCACATTTCCCCGCGTTCGCGCCGGATTGCGTACCATTTTTCGACATTGGCGTTGTGCTCTTCCAACGTGTTGGCGAACACATGGCCGCCTTTGCCGTCGGCAACGAAGAACAAAGCTTCGGTCTTTGCTGGATTCAGAACCGCTTCAATCGCGCCCCGCGAAGGGTTGGCAATCGGTCCTTTGGGCAGCCCGACCATTGAATAGGTGTTATAGTCATTTACGGCAGATATTTCCGACTGGCGAATGCGGCGTCCCAATGGCTTGCCTTTAGTCAGTGGGTAAATTATTGTTGGATCAGCCTGAAGCATCATACCTTTAGTAATCCGGTTCGAATAGACACCAGCCACAGTCGATAACTCAGTTTTCAGCGACGTTTCTTTTTCCACAATCGAAGCAAGGATGATCGCCTCAGCCTGCGTTTTCACAACACTGTCGGCGCTTTTCTTTGGCCAGAGCTCCGCCATCGCCTGTGTCATCGCAGCCTGCATCCGCAACACAACAGCGGCACGCGTTTCGCCCTTTTCAAACGCATAGCTATCGGGCAAAATTGAGCCTTCGGCTGGAACCGGGATCGTTCCAGTCAGCATATCGTTAGCCATCAAGCGGTCAAAAACCATGACCGATGGCATACCCTCTGGCACAGTCACCATCCGCTGCACGGTTTTGCCGCCTGTCAGGATTGAGAGAATATCGGCGTTGGATGCAGCCGCAGGAATACGAAATTCGCCGGTTTTGATTGTGCTGGTCGCGCCAAAAATCCGCGCGCGATTGACGAACGCATCTGCAGATTTAACCACGCCACCAATCTGCAATTGCTTGGCAACCAGCCGGATGCCAGAGCCGGGTTTGACAACCACAGTCACTTCGCGCTCGGACGGGCCTGCCGCGTGCCAGCCATAGACAAAGTTCCCGCCCACAAGCGCTAACAAAAGCGCTGGAACGATCAATACCCATTTCAGCGTGCGCAGCATCGGATCAAATCGCTTTCATAATCAGGCTTGCATTGGTGCCGCCAAAACCGAAGCTGTTGTTCAGCACCGCTTTGACCGCGCGCTTTTTGGCAAGCAGCGGCACCAGATCAACGCCTTCTGTCCCTTCATCAGGGTTTTCGAGATTAAGCGTTGGCGGCACAATTTGGTCGCGTAGCGCAAGAATGCAGAAAATTGCTTCAACAGCGCCCGCACCGCCCAACAAATGCCCAATCGCCGATTTGGTTGAGCTCATCGACACAGTGCTAATTGCATCGCCAAACAGACGCTTTACCGCCGCTAGCTCTATCGTATCTGCCATTGTCGATGTGCCGTGCGCGTTGATGTAATCAATATCGGCTGGCGTCATGCCCGCCTTTTTCAGCGCCATCTGCATCGACCGGAACGCGCCGTCACCCTCTGGATGTGGCGCAGTGACGTGATTGGCATCGCCTGACAGGCCATAGCCCACGACCTCTGCATAGATTTTTGCGCCGCGCGCCTTGGCGTGCTCATATTCTTCCAACACCACAACGCCTGCGCCTTCGCCCATAACAAAGCCGTCGCGGTCTTTGTCATAGGGCCGGCTGGCGCGTTCTGGTTCGTCGTTAAACGCTGTGCAGAGCGCGCGGGCTTGCGCGAATCCTGCAATGCCCAGCGGGCAGATCGTCGCTTCTGCTCCGCCCGCCAGCATCACATCAGCATCATCATCACGAATCATCCGTGCAGCATCACCGATGGAATGCGCACCAGTCGAGCAAGCCGTCACAACCGCGTGATTAGGGCCCATCAGACCATATTTGATCGATACCTGACCAGAGATCAAATTGATCAGCCGCCCGTGCACAAAATGCGGCGAAACGCGGCCCGGCCCCTTTTCAGCCAGCAACAGCGATTCGCTTTCGATGCCCGGCAGCCCGCCAATACCCGACCCAATCGAGCAACCTACGCGCAGCCGTTCGTCGTGCGTCATCTCCGTCAGGCCGGCGTCTTCAAGCGCTTGCCCAGCGGCATCGATGCCAAAGATGATGAACGGATCAACTTGACGCTGCACTTTATGATCGACGCGCTTATCTGGATCAAAACCCCAAGGGTGATCCTTTGGTTTCACTTCGCAAGCGATATGGCATTTTTGGTCGCTATGGTCGAAGTGCGTAATAAAGCCTGCGCCCGATTTGGATGCAAGCAGATTGGCCCAGCTGGTCTCCACATCTGCGCCCAATGGCGTGACAAGACCCAATCCGGTTACAACGACACGGCGCATCAAATGCCCTCCCTAAACTCTAAATCTCTGGCTCTTTATGCGAGGCCAGCGCCAAAATGCAAACGGCTTTCCAGTTTGGTCAACCCAAGCCGGAAAGCCGCTGTAATTTTATCCAAATTGGCTGCAATGCGCAGCGAAAATTCAGCTGTTGGTTGTGATGAAGTCGATTGCGTCCTTAACAGTCGCAATTTTTTCAGCCGCATCGTCGGGGATTTCGACGTTAAATTCTTCTTCAAAGGCCATAACCAGCTCAACAATGTCGAGGCTGTCTGCGCCCAAATCGTCAATAAAGCTCGCTTCTTCGGTCACCTTTTCGGCTTCTACGCCCAGATGTTCGACGACGATTTTTTTGACGCGTTCTGCAGTATCGCTCATATTGTGCCCCTTCTTTGTTGGGAGAATGAATTACAAAAAACAGCCCCTAATGCCCCGCTTCGCCGCTGGCAAGAGGGGAGCGGCGAATTGGATGAAAGCTTAGTCGGATATGCACAGGAAATGCATGCAATCCTATTGGTCACTTCCACCCAGCAATTTTAGCGCCGAAAACCGCGATTGCGCTACGAACGCGACATATGTGGCGATGTCGGCGGTGATTTCATCGGTTAGTTTCTCACCAAAGCCTGCCACAATTAAATCGGTCAATGCTTTCAACGCGGCGCTGTTTTCGGGATCGTCCAAAACTTGTTTTAATTCAGCCGCTGACCTGTCATCCAAAACCGTTTCATAGCCTTCAGCGTTAATGCCCTCTGCGGTAAGCTTATCACCGATTGCTGTGCTGGCGATAACCGACAGATTAAATTCCAAGGCAGAAATGCTGTCGTTTTCGCTCCAGCTGAATTTTTCAGCACAGGTGTTTAACGCAGCGCCAAGCTTATCCGTTTGCGCATCGGTCAATCGGCCGTTGGTATCGACAAGTGTGCTAGACCAGCTATCCAATTCTGCTTCGCCAATGGTTTCAATTGGGCACAACGCATCTTCAATTTCGATAACAAACGCCAATGCCGGTGTTGCGCCGCCAAGAGATACGGAGGCCAAAAGTGCTGCCGTCAGAATATAAATTTTCATAAAATTCCCCTAATCTATTCAGGCCTATAACATCGCCATTCCGCCATTAACATGTAATGTATGGCCGGTGATATACCCTGCTTCGCGGCTTGCGAGATAAGCAACGGCGGCTCCAATATCGCTACCCTCGCCCATACGGCCCATCGGTATTCGTCCGTTCAGTGCCTCTTTTTGTGCATCGGGCAACGTATCGGTCATCGCGGTGCGGATGAAACCGGGAGCCACGCAGTTTACGGTGATATTCCGGCTGGCAAGCTCAGCGCCCAATGCCTTTGACATGCCGACAAGGCCGGCCTTGGATGCGGCATAGTTGATCTGCCCCGGATTGCCCGTTGCGCCCACAACGCTGGTGATGGTTATGATGCGCCCAAAGCGCGCTTTCATCATCGGTTTCGTCGCGGCGCGCATGATCCGGAACGCGGCTTCGAGGTTGATTGTGATGACTTCGTCCCACTCCTCATCCTTCATCCGCATCGCCAAATTATCGCGGGTAACGCCAGCGTTATTGACCACGATGTCGAGCTGACCCAGCTTTTCGAGCGCGGCTGGGACCAAAGCCTCAACGCTGTCTTCGTCCGACAGGTTACAGGGAATAGCAACATGATCGGCATTTGGGTATTTTTTGGCCAATGACCCGCGATAGGCCTCTAGCTTTTCGACGTTACTGCCCGATACAGCCAGCCGCGCACCTTGGCCCGCAAGCGCAGCACAAATTGCACTCCCAATGCCGCCCGAGGCACCAGTTACCAAAGCTGTCATGCCGGTTAGATCGAACATTTTATTCTCCTGTAAAATTGGGGGCGCGTTTTTCTATAAACGCGGTGATCGCTTCGTCATTGTCGCTTGTGGCGTGCGCAAGGCTTTGCATCGCGGCGGACATTTCGAGGATGTTTTTCAAATCTGCCGTCTGTCCTTCGCGCAGCAGACGCTTAGTCATTCGCACAGCATGGGGTGGGTTTGCGGCGATTTTGCTTGCGATCTCTTTGGCTTTGGTCAGCAAATCAGCATCAGGGACAACATGGCTAACAAGGCCTATTTTCAGGGCCTCAGCCGCATCAATGGTTTCGCCGGTCAGCGCCAGTTCTGTTGCGCGGCTGAAGCCGACAATGCGCGGCAATAACCACGCGCCGCCGTCACCCGGGATGATCCCCAACCTCACGAAGCTTTCGGCAAACTTAGCGCTTTGCGCCGCAACGCGGATGTCGCACATCGTTGCAAGGTCCAGCCCCGCGCCGATTGCGTGACCGTTTACCGCCGCCACCACCGGCACTTCCAATGCCTGAAACATCAAAGGCAGCCGTTGAATGCCATATTTGTAATTGCGCCGCGTCTCGACCGGATTACTCGACCGAAGACCGCCGCTGTCAGGGCGCATCTGTTTCAGGTCGCCGCCCGCCGAGAACGCTGTGCCTGCGCCAGTTAGGATTATACAGCGCACCGAAATGTCGCGGTCAGCCTCGTCAAACGCCGCACACAACGCATCGACTACCGCGACATCCGAAATCGGATTGCGCTTTTCGGGCATGTTGAGCGTTATGGTAAGGATCGCGCCGTCGCGCTCTTGTAACAACATCGCTTAAAGCTCCCTTAGGACAGTTTCAATGTCATCCATCGAAATCAGGCTGGTCGTCGTCACGTCGTCACCCGCACTGCGCTTGACCATAGGTGACAACACTTTGCCGCCGAATTCGTAAAAGTTCGTCACGCCCGCCGCTGCCATCGCGATGGCAGATTCGCGCCAGCGGACGCGGCCGGTGACTTGTTCGACCAGCAATCGGCGGATTTCATCGGCCTCCGAAACTGGCGCAGCAATAATATTGGCAAAGACCGGCACTAACGGCGCATTGATAGCAGTCCGCCCCAGCGCCCCGGCCATCCGGTCCGCCGCTGGTTGCATCAATGGGCAGTGAAAGGGTGCAGAGACGGGCAACAATATGCCGCGCTTTATGCCGTGGTCTTTGACCAATGCGATTGCACGTTCGACGGCGCCTTTGTGGCCAGAGATGACTACTTGAGACGGATCATTGTCATTGGCGACCGTGCAAGTCTCACCTTCCGCCGCGGCCTCTGCAAGCGCCTCAGCCTTTTCGATATCCGCACCCAGAAAAGCCGCCATCGCGCCGACACCAACCGGAACCGCCGCTTGCATCGCTTGACCGCGTAGTTTTAGGAGCTTCGCTGTCGTCGCCAGATCCAAAGCCCCGGCTGCACATAACGCGCTATATTCACCAAGGCTGTGCCCCGCCACGAAATGAGCCTTTTCAGAGAGCTTTACGCCGCCCTCGATTTCCAAAACACGCAGTGTTGCGATAGCGTTGGCCATGATCGCCGGTTGCGCGTTTTCCGTCAGCAGCAACTGATCGTCCGGCCCATCACACATCAGCTTGAACAGCCTTTGTCCTAAAGCATCATCAAGCTCTTGAAACACCTCCCGCGCAACGGCGCTCGCCTCGGCCAAAGCTTTTCCCATGCCGACAGCCTGACTGCCCTGCCCCGGAAAGATGAATGCGCGCATCGTTAGTCCCCTGTTTCAGGCCAGCATACCGAACGGCACGACCTTATTATCAATGTCATGGCCGATATCGGCATGCCCCAAAAATTCAATGCCGTTCTTTGCGCACCAGCGTTTTGCAATCTGCAACGCGGTTTCACCAAAGAGCCGGTCGTTTTCAGGAATGTCAGAAACGCGGCCGAGTCTCAGCCCGGCGACGCCAGCATCTTTCAACGCAGTGGTGATGTTGAACATTGCGCGGTCGAAGGCATAAAGATGTTCGCTGACTTCCTCGATCATCAGCACATGACCTTTAAGGTCCGGCATGATCGGCGTGCCTGTCATCATTGCCAATGTCACAGCATTGAACGCGACGTGCTTTTCATTACGCTTTAGACTTTTTTCCAATGCCTTAGGATTGCCTTTGACTAGCCAGTCTAGCGCAGTGATGACTGCTCTCTCGCCCCCGACTCGGTGAATGTCTCCCGGCATCGGGCCGTGCACTGGCCAACCAATTTGCGCTCTATACAAAGCACCGAGCAGATTGCCCTGATCGCTATAACCCATATAGGTTTTGTTGCGGGCTGCTGCTTTTAGTTCGCCGATCGCGTCGCCAGCAATCCTACACGCGCCATAGCCGCCTCGGACAAACCAAATTGCATCGAACGCCGGATCATTGGCCATTGCCACGAATGCCGCCAACCTTTGCGCATCGGTCCCCGCAAAATGCCCCTTTTCGATGAAGCACTGTTTGTGAAACACCAACTCGGCATCGGGATAATGCAACGCCGAAAGCGCAATTACCCGATCCGCATCTTGCCGTGCAAACGGGGTCGCGGGCGCGCATATTCCGATCTTCATACAGCTTCGCCCCGTTGCCAATTGCCAAACATGGATCAAGGCAATAGCGGGGGCGAATGGCAAATACCAAATCCTATTTCTTTTGCGGCATCGGTGGTTCGGGGATGCTGCCGCTGGCAAACATTGTGCGCGATGGCGGCGCGAGTGTTGCAGGGTCGGATCGCGCACTCGATCAAGGCCGCCTTGCGCCCAAATTTGAATGGCTGAAAAGCCTAGGCATCGATTTGTTTGCACAAGACGGCAGTGGCCTGACAAGCGCCGACCAAATTTTGATCGCATCTGCCGCTGTCGAGGATAGCGTGCCCGACGTCGCGAAAGCACTGGAACTCGGTTGCTCCCGCATGACCCGCGCCGAATTGCTGGCCGATCTGTTCAACGCTGCACCGCGCTCCATTGCTATTGGCGGGACCAGTGGTAAATCGACAGTTACCGGCATGATCGGCTGGATATTGACCGACGCATCGCTTGATCCGACGATCATGAACGGAGGCGTGATGAAGAACTTCGTTTCCGCCGACGCCCCCTTTGCAAGCGCCCGCGTGGGGCGCAGCGATGTGTTTGTTTCGGAAGTTGACGAGAGTGATGGCTCGATTGCCTTGTTCAGCCCTGAAGTCGCGGTGCTGAACAATGTGAGTCTCGATCATAAATCGTTAGAAGAACTGCGGCAGCTGTTTGGCGATTTTGCCCGCAAAGCCAAACATGCGGTTTGGAATGCCGATGATATCGAAACTGTCGCGCTGATTGCACCCTTGGGCCTTAAAGGCGCAACCAGTTTTGGCTTTACCGACCGCGCCGATTTCCGCGCAACCGACATTGTTGAAATGCCGCTGGGCAGCCATTTTACGCTGACGGTGCAAAGCGAAAGCTGGCCGGTCACGCTACAAGTGCCGGGACGACACAACATCGCCAACGCCCTCGCCGCAATTGCGGCAGTGGCCGCGCTGGGCGTTCCAATCGCGCAAGCTATCCACGGCGTCGAACGCTTTGCTGGCCTCGCCCGCCGGTTTGATATTGTCGGCATTGCTGGCGGTATCACCGTAATCGATGATTTCGGCCATAACCCTGATAAAACCGCCGCGACATTAGCAACGCTGAAAGCTTTTCCCGGCCGCATCATCGCGTTTTTCCAGCCGCATGGCTACGGCCCGATCCGTGTCATGGGCAATGAACTCGCAGGGGTATTTGCCAAACATCTGGGCCGCGACGATTATCTGATCCTGTGCGATCCGGTGTATTTTGGCGGAACTGTGGACCGCAGCCAAGGTAGCCCGCTCATTACCGACGCCGTCGTTGCCGCAGGACGCCATGCCGAACATATCCGGTCACGCGAAGACTGTGGCGACCGCATCGTCGAGCTTGCACAAAGCGGCGACCGCATTGTCATCATGGGCGCGCGCGATGACACCCTCAGCGCCTTTGCCGCCGACATTTTGGCGCGGCTGGTGAAATCGAGTGTGTGACTTGAACCTGTCACTTGCTTTGGGCATGCTGCGCCTATGAAACAGATTTTTATCGCAGCCGTATTGCTCGCTTTATCGGGTTGCGCAACGACGCAAGGTATCCCAACTGCCGCCGAGCCAGTTACCGTCCGCATCATTGGGTTTAATGATTTTCATGGGGCTCTTGATCCACCAAAAGCAGCAACCGAGATCATAAACGCTGCCGGTGAAACAGTGCGTATTCCGTCAGGCGGCGTTGCGTATCTTGCGTCAGCAATCGACTCGCTAAAGGCCGATGCCCCCAACAATGTCGTGGTGGCGGCAGGCGATTTGATCGGCGCTTCACCTTTATCGTCATCGCTGTTTCTCGATGAACCCACCATCATGGCGATGGATATGGTTGGCCTTGAATTTAACGCAGTCGGCAATCACGAATTTGATCGCGGCGCGCAAGAGCTGCTCCGCATGCAGAATGGCGGTTGTGAGAAATTTACCAAGGCCGAGCCTTGTCGGATCGACAACCCTTTTCCCGGCGCAAAATTCCACCAGCTTGCCGCCAACACGATAAAGGCGGATGGCACACCATTGTTCCCACCGTTTGCGCTGAAAAGCTTTGGAACTGGAAAGTCCAAAGTCACGATTGGTTTTATCGGCATGACGTTGAAGGGCACAGCCAACATCGTTTCCGCCGCTGGAATCAAAGGCATCCGCTTTGGCGATGAGGCGGACACAGCCAATGCGTTGATCCCTCAACTAAAGGCCGCGGGCGCAGATGTGATCGTTGTTCTGGTCCATGAGGGCGTCAACAATGGCGGCGACATCAACAATCCGAAATGCGATGGCGTTTCGGGAACGTTGTTCGGCATTATAGAACGGCTAGACGCTGGTGTGGATGTGATTGTCTCTGGTCACACGCATCAGGCCTATGTCTGCGATTATAGCAATCTGAACAAGGATCGCCCGATCCTATTGACCAGCGCAGGATCGCGTGGACAGGTTGTGACGGGCATTGACGTGAAGATCGATGCTGCGACGAAGAAGCTCCTATCAAAATCCGCCCGCAATATCGTAGTGCAAAGCGAGGCATTTACCGGCTCTCGCGGTCCTGTGGCTCTGGCCGACGGATATACAAAATTCGCACCGCGTGCTGACGTGGCCGCCCATGTTACGCGTTACCGCAATGCAGCCAAGGCTGATGAAAGCCGCATTATCGGCACGCTTTCTGGCCCCGCATCCCGCGATGGCGGAAAGAATGGAGAGAGCGTGCTTGGCAATCTGATCGCCGATGCACAATTGGCCGCCGCCAGCAGCGCAGAAGAAGGGGCTGCGCAAATCGCTTTCATGAATCCCGGCGGCCTGCGCGCCGATGTTGTGCCGGGTCCGGATAGCAAAGTCACCTTTGGCTCGGTTTTTTCCGCGCAGCCATTTGGCAACATATTAATGGTCAAAAGCTTTACCGGAAAACAACTCCGCGAATTGCTCGAACAGCAGTTCATTGATCCGATGGCAATCCGCATCCTATCCCCGTCAACTGGCTTCCGGTTTGGTTACGACCTCTCCCGTCCCGTTGGCCAACGGATTGTATTCGCCACATTAAACGGCGCGGCGATTGAGGATGACAAAAGCTATCGCGTCGCCGCCAGCGACTTTTTATCGAATGGCGGAGATTCGTTTGCAGGCTTTGTCAAAGGCATAAATCCAGTCGTTGGGCCGATGGATTTGGAGGCATTCATCGCCTTTGTCGGGCGGCCCAGTATAACCGCGCTGCCTGCGCTGGATAGAGTGGAAAATCTGACGCCTTGACTGACTAAAGCGTTGCGGTTGCAGCCACAATCTGCCGATCATCATCGGCAAACGCGGCAAGCTCTACTCCGCTTTCGACAGTCCGCATCACCAGATGCATATTTTCGCCGCACATGGCGGGGGACATTCCGCGAAAAGCAAATGTCTTTAGGCGATTGTCGCCGAGCTCACGGCGCGCAAGATCGAGCAGCAAAGTTGCATTCAATGGCCCGTGCACAACCAAAGCGCGATAGCGTTCTTCGCCCTGCGCATAAGGCAGATCATAATGGATGCGGTGGCTGTTGAACGTCAGCGCCGAATAGCGGAACAGCAACGCTTCGCTTGGGACGATTTCGCGGTGCGCATCCCAATCGGAAGGCGCGAAATTGGTCTCGCCCAGTTCCGGCGGCGACAACTGAGCGTCATGCGCCGCGGCGGCGCGATAGACAAGCGACTGTGTTTCCCGAACCGCAACGCCTTTTGCCCCCGATGTTTCATGCGCCACATCGACAAACACCAATTGGCCTGAGCCTCCTGTTTTTTCTGTGATCGAAGCAATCCGCGAAGTGCGAACTACTGCATCGCCGACGCTGAGCGGCGCTAGAAATTCAACTTTGCTCGACGCCCACATGCGGCGGGGCAGCGGCACAGGTGGCATAAAACTATCCGGGCTTTCATCGCGCAAGGGATGGCCATCTGGACCCAATCGAGCAGTCGGTGCATCGGGAAGGCATAGGCAGAAATGATAACCTTGCGGCACGCTGCCGCCGTCAGGCGCGTCCCGATCCAGCATTGCAAGCCAGCGGCCGAATGCAGCGGGTTCAATCCAGTCGGTGCGCTGTTCTTCGCGGCCGATCCAGTCTTGCCAATCCGCCATAATCAGGCGCGCTCAAAAATCGCGGCGATACCCTGCCCGCCACCGATGCACATGGTTTCAAGGCCGTATCGTGCATCGCGCCGCTGCATCTCGCGCGTCAAATTGGCGAGGATGCGTCCACCAGTTGCGCCGATCGGATGGCCGAGTGATATGCCGGAGCCATTGACGTTGAGCATGTCCATACGGCTGTCATTGTCCGCCCAGCCCCAACCTTTCAGGCAGGACAGAACCTGTGGCGCAAAGGCTTCGTTCAGTTCGACGACGCCTATGTCGTTCCAGCCAAGGCCGTTGCGGGCGAACAGGCGCTCGGTCGCGGGAACAGGGCCAATCCCCATCCGCGATGGATCGCAACCCGCCGCTGCCCAGCTGTGAAAATAGGCGATAGGTTCAAGGCCCAGCTCTTCGAGTTTGTCTTCAGCAACAACCAGACAGGCGGCCGCTGCATCGTTCTGTTGGCTGGCATTCCCTGCTGTCACCACTCCTTTTTCCAAAGGACGCAACGCGCCGAGCGATTCCAGCGTGGCGTCTACGCGATAGCCTTCGTCATGCGCGAAAATGACTGGATCACCTTTGTGCTGTGGCACGGAAACAGTAACCAATTCATCATCGAACACTCCATTGGCCCATGCCTTAGCCGCGTTCTGATGACTGCGCATTGCGTAAGCGTCGCAAGCCTCGCGTGTGATTCCGTAGTCTTTGGCCAGATTTTCGGCGGTTTCGATCATCCCTGAAATCACGCCATAGCGCTCGACCGGTTGCGACATTACGCGTCCACGGGTCAGCCGGTCGTGCAGCGTCATATTGCCAGCGCGTACGCCTTTGCGCAGTTCGGTGGTGTAATGCTCGACATTCGACATGCTCTCGCATCCGCCCGCGATGACGATATCCGATACGCCGGTCTGCACCATCATCGCCGCATTGACGATGGCTTGCAGACCAGATCCGCAACGCCGGTCAAGTTGATAACCCGGGACTTCCTCTGGAAAGCCCGCCAGAAGCCAAGACCAATGCGCGATGCACGGTGCTTCGCCATTGCCATAGCCTTGCGCAAAAATAACATCATCGACGCGCGCCGGATCGATTTTTGTGCGCTCGATTAAAGCTTTCAATATGACCGCGCCCAATTCGCCTGCGGTCATCGACGACAAAGCACCGCCGAATTTTCCAACGGCAGTGCGGATGGGAGCTACAATCGCGGCGCGTCTCACCACACGGCTCCTTCGCGTTCAAATTCGCGCAGCAAATGCTTAGCGATTTGCAACTGCATAATCTGGCTAGTCCCTTCATAAATCCGCAGGATACGCGCATCGCGGAAGAAACGCTCGGCGGGATATTCGGCGAGATAGCCTGCTCCGCCATAAATCTGCACGCAGCGGTCCGCAACACGGCCACAGGTTTCGGTGCCAAACAATTTGGCGGCGGCGGCTTTGCGAAGGATAACCTCGCCTCGGTCCGCCCGCGCGCACGCATCGGCGATCATACATTCGGCGGCATAAAGCTCAGCCTCGCTATCCGCGAGCATCGCTTGGATCAGCTGAAAATTCGAAATCGCCTCGCCAAAAGCTTTGCGTTCGGTCGCATAGCGGATCGCGGTATCGAGGATGCGCCGCCCCATGCCCACGCCCATTGCGCCGACCGACAGGCGACCATTGTCGAGGCTTTGCATGGCAATCTGGAACCCCCGCCCCTCTTCACCGCCGACCAACGCGTCACCAGGAATATGCACATCCTCCATGACAATATCGGCGATATGCGCGCCGGCCTGACCCATTTTCTTATCGGGCTTTCCAATGCTGATCCCCGCTGTTTCCATATCGACGATGAAGCAGGAAACATGGGCGTTTTTGGGGAGTGCTTCTTTCGACGTCCGCGCCATAATCAACCCGATTTTGGCCGAGGGCGAGTTGGTGATGTAGCGTTTTGTGCCGGTGAGTTTGTAACCATTGCCATCGCGGACGGCCATCGTCTGCATCGCCGCACTGTCCGATCCGCTACCCGGTTCGGTCAGCCCGAAACACGCAATTTCTCCGCTGGCAATGCGCGGAAGCCATTGCGCCTTTTGCTCCGCCGTGCCGAAATTCTTAATCGCGCTGCCCGTCATCCCGACATTGATCGACATCGTGCTGCGATACGCGGGTGCAGCATAGCTGATCTGCTTTACCGTCTCGATATATTGCGAAATACTCATCCCTGCGCCGCCATATTCTTCAGGAATGGTGATACCAAACAGGCCCATTTCACGCATTTCGTTGAGGATATCATCAGGCACGCGGTCGTTTGCGATCACATCCTCTTCCGCCGGGATCAACCGTTCGCGCACATAGCGGCGGAGCTGCTCAATAAAGGCGTCGAAAATTTCGGGGTCCATGCCGCTCATATACGCCCTCCGCGTTCGATGACCATATCCTCGCGGTTTGCTTCAAAATCGCGCGCATCATGCCGTTCGCGCAGCTGCGTTTCGGGCCTGCCAAATGTACGGTTGACCATCCGCCCGCGTTTCACCGCGTCGCGCGACCCCACGAGATCGACCCAGCGTTGCAAATTGGAATATTCATGCACCGACAGGAATTCCTGCGCCGCGTAAGCTTCGCGCGCAATCGCGCCGTACCACGGCCAAATCGCCATATCGGCAATCGTGTAATCGCCGCCGATTATGTATTCGTGTTGCGCCAAATGCGTATCAAGCACATGCAATTGCCGCTTTGCCTCCATCGCATAACGGTCAATGGCATATTGAATTTTGAACGGCGCATAGGCGTAAAAATGGCCAAAGCCCCCGCCAAGGAAAGGCGCGCTGCCCATTTGCCACATCAGCCAGTTGATCGTTTCGGCCCGTTTGTGCAGTTCGGTCGATAGGAATGCACCAAATTTTTCCGCGAGGTAAACCAGCATCGATCCGCTTTCAAACAAGCGTACCGACGGCTCGACAGAGTGATCCATCATTGCCGGAATTTTGCTGTTTGGATTAACGCCGACAAAGCCGCTGGAAAATTGGTCGCCCGTGCCGATGTTGATCATCCATGCGTCATATTCTGCGCCAGCATGTCCCGCCGCCAGCAACTCCTCCAGCATGATCGTCACTTTGACGCCATTGGGCGTGCCGAGCGAATAGAGCTGAAATTGATGCTTGCCGACAGGCAGATCTTTGTCATGCGTTGCGCCAGAAATGGGCCTGTTGATGTTCGCAAACTGACCGCCATTTGCCGTGTCCCAAGTCCACACTGCTGGTGGCACATAATCGGTGGGCTGGTTTGGTAGCATATCATCGGATTCGGTCATCGCATCTCTCCTTGATCAGAGGATAGTGTGCGAGGTTCCGCGAGTTTAGGCAACAGATGAATGGCGGAAAATCAGCCCTTTTTGCCCTGCGCAACGACATACCATTCGACAGAGCCCTTACGGCTTGCAGGGGGTTTGGCGTGTTTGACAGTGGTGAAATTAGTTTTCAGGATCGCCAATAATTCAGGGTCAGTTCCACCGGCAAATACCTTGGCAACAAATGCCCCGCCGGGCTGCAGCACTTCGATCGCAAAATGCGCTGCCGCCTCGACCAGACCCATCGTCCGCAAATGATCGGTCTGTTTATGGCCGACAGTGTTCGCCGCCATGTCAGACAGCACAAGATCGGGCTTCGATCCAATCGCTGCGACCAGTGCATCGGGTGCTTTGTCATCCATGAAATCCATTTCAAACAACGTCACACCATCCAGCGGATCAACTGGCAACAGGTCGATGCCCGCGACCTCTGCCTTTGGCAGTCGTTTGCGCACCACTTGCAGCCAGCCGCCGGGCGCAACCCCCAAATCGACGATGGCCTTTTTGCCCTTCAAAAAACCAAATTTTTCATCAAGCTCGATCAGCTTATAGGCCGCTCGGCTGCGATAGCCCTCGGCATGTGCGCGCTTTACATAGGGGTCGTTCAACTGCCGTTCGAGCCAGCGGTTCGACTGCGGCGTGCGCTTTTTCGCGGTCTTGACCCGCTCTTTAACTTTCAGGCTACGCCCGGATTGGTTGCCGGTAAAGCCGGATTTATTTCCTGGTTCGGTCATCGCCTGTTGCGCCTTTTTGCATCGCTCGCCATCAGCGCGCGGAGGATTCCTTCGCGAATGCCACGATCCGCCACGCCCAGTCGTTCGCCCGGCCACATATCGAAAATGCTTTCCAGTATTGCGCAACCCGCAACGACCAGATCAGCACGATCAAAGCCGATAGTGGGGAATTCAGCTCTGCCCGCTGGCGAGGCTTTGGCGAGGGTCTGGCTGATATCGCGCAAGGCTTGCGACGGCAGATGCAGTCCGTCTATCTTGCTCCGCTCGTATGTTTGCAGTTCCAGATAGACGCTGGCTAAGGTCGTTACGGTCCCCGATGTGCCGAGCAAGCGGTGGTCGCCGCCGTCCGTTGGCAGTCTTGCAGCGAAATCTGCAAAGGCTGCACTGACTTTTGCCCGCATAGCCGAATAAGCCGCGGCCCGCGCATCGGCATCTTCCTCGTCATGCACTTCGCTTTCGGTCAGCGAGACTACACCCCAAGGGATGCTGGTCCAGTCGAGAATTTCAGGAACGATACCGTCGGTGGAGACAAGCACTACCTCAGTTGAGCCACCGCCAATGTCAAAAATCAAAGCCGGTCCCTCGCCCGCTTCTAGCAGGGCGTGACAACCCATCACCGCGAGCCGCGCTTCTTCCTTGGGACTAATAACGTCGAGCACAATGCCGGTTTCAAGCCTCACCCGTTCGATAAATTGCGCGCCGTTGACGGCTTGACGGCACGCCTCGGTCGCGACTGAACGCGCCAGCACGACGTTGCGGCGTTTCAGCTTGTCTGCACAAACCGACAGCGCCTCAATGGCGCGGTCCATCGCCTCTTCGCTGATCTTGCCGGTGCTGTTCAGTCCCTCGCCTAGCCGAACGACGCGCGAGAACGCATCAACAACAGTAAAACCTTCATTGGCGGCGCGCGCAATCAGTAACCGACAGTTGTTCGTGCCAAGGTCTAGCGCCGCATAGGCCGTCTTGCCCAGCCAACCACTGCGCGCACTAACAGGGGCGCCGGCAGTTTCAGGTTTTGGTGCAGCATTGCGGTTGGTATCAGCTGCGCTGTCGCGCGAGCCTCCAGTTGCGGCCGCCCCGGTGTCTTTGCGGCGATGGGAAGCTTTGTTCTTTTTGCCTCTGCCCCGTCCGCCGCTATTGCCACCGTTTTGCGGCGATGGTGCGATGCGGTCGCCCATAGCCGAACTCAATCTCTTATTTTCTATCTGGCTTCGGAAAATACCGCCCAGTGCTTAGGAGCAGTGTTACAATGAAGCTGTTAAAATTTCAAGGCGATAGCAAGCGGGTCATAAATGACCAAAAGCGAACCGATTGACAGCCACCACACCTACACCTAATGCCCCGCAATATTCCCCGATCGTCTAACGGTAAGACTACAGACTCTGACTCTGTCTATTGAGGTTCGAATCCTTATCGGGGAACCATCATCTCTGGCATTAACTATATGATTACCCACGCGCCTAATGCGGTGGCAATTATAAATTCGCCGGGCAATAACGCTGCAAATACTCACCATGTGCTGGCATGTGTTGCACGACATAGCGGATCGACTGTTCGATACCGTCCATTTCTTTCTGCGTTGCGGCGTCCTTCAATCCGTCGGCCATCGCATTATGCCCACCCATCTGGATCCCCTGACCCATCATCACAGCAGCCCAACTGGTTTCCGTGAACAGCTCGTCATCCTCGCGGAAAATCTGGCCATTTTGGCGGAAGAGTTCAACCTTTTCGGTCAGGCTATCGGGCACTGCCATCGTCCGGCAATAATTCCAGAATTCGCTATCGTCGCGGGTGGTCGCATTGTAATGCAGGATCAGAAAGTCGCGGATGCGCGCATATTCCTTTCCCGTCAGGCGGTTGAACGCATCCTCTTGCGTCTGTGTGATGCCGTCCAGCGACAGCACCGCGATTAGTTTATTAATGCCGGAGTTGATCAAATGGATTGAGGTGGATTCCAGCGGCTCCATAAACCCGCCAGCCAACCCAAGAGCTACGACATTCTTGTTCCAGAATTTCTTTCGCCGCCCCGTCACAAAACGCAGGTAATTAGGCTCAGCCCCGGGTTTTCCGGCGATGTTGCCCAGCAAGATGTCGAGCGCCTCTTGGTCCTCCATAAAGCTGCTGCAATAGACATGACCGTTACCGTTGCGGTGTTGCAGCGGCACTTGCCATTGCCAGCCCGCCTTATGCGCGGTTGCCCTAGTGTACGGCAACGGCCCGCTGCCATCTTCACGTTGACATGGCAGCGCCACAGCGCGGTCACACGGCAAATAATGCGTCCAGTCCTCATAGCCGGTTTTCAACGTCTGTTCGATCAACAGCCCGCGGAAACCAGAGCAATCGATAAAGAGATCGCCGTTGATGACGGTGCCATCCTCTAAGGTAATCGTGGTGACAAAACCGGATTCGCTATCAACCGCGACATCGGTGACTTTGCCCTCTTTGCGGACAACGCCGCGTGTCTCGGCATATTTCCGCAAATACCGCGCGTAACGTCCAGCGTCTAAATGATAAGCATAGTTTACCGGCGGTAAATCGTCGCGCTGGTAATCCTCGGTCCGGGCAAAGCGGCCAAAATGCGCGGCCATTGTTTCCATGTTGAAAACCTGAATCGGCCTTTTGTCCCCGGATTGTTGATAGCGGTGCCAGACGTGGTGAAACGAGACGCCCTCCATTTGATAGCCGTAATTACCAAAGGGATGGATATAGCTATCGCCAAGCCTGCCCCAGTTGACGAACTGGATGCCCAATTTGAAGCTGCCGCCGACTTCGGCCAGCATTTCGCGTTCATCGATATCGAGCAACCGGTTGAAATCAAGGAACGGCGGAATCGTCGCTTCGCCAACACCCACAGTGCCGATTTGTTCGGATTCAACCACAGTAATCGCCACTGGACGACCCGCTCGTAGCTTTGAAAGTGCTGCCGCCGCCATCCAGCCAGCGGTTCCGCCACCAACGATGACGATATGATTGATTGCCATGATCTCGATCCTCTTGCCCGCTCTATAACCACTTAACGCGATTCGGCAAATTGTGAACGTTCATTTTCAATCTTGTGAACGCTCTCAATTGCGATTATGCAGTGGCAAGTGACAGAGGGAATCATACCCTCCGCACAGGGATTGGATGGAGGATAGCCTGGTGAAGATTTCTGCATTTGGACGTTCGTGGCGCAATGGCGTGATGACAACGGCTTCAAGCTTGGCGCTATGCGCATTGGCGACGCAACCTGCATTCGCGCAGGATGCCGCAGCGGAAGAAGCGGCAGCCGAGGAAGCTGAGCCGGAAGGCGATATTGTCGTTACTGGCTATCGCAAAGCACTGGAAACCGCGCAGACCATAAAGCGCGATTCAGACACGTTCGTCGATGTGTTGTCGGCTGAAGACATTGGTGCGCTCGCCGACCGTTCAGTTGCCGAAGCTCTACAACGCGTTCCCGGCGTCAACATTTCTCGCTTTGAACAGCGCAACGACCCTGACCGTTTTTCGGTTGAAGGTTCAGGCGTTGTCATCCGCGGCCTTCCTTATGTGCTTTCTCATCTAAACGGTCGTGATATTTTCTCCGCGAACGGCGGACGCGAATTGTCGTTCAATGATGTGTCACCCGAATTGCTTGGCCGGGTAGAAGTTTACAAAAACTCGACATCCGACATGATCGAAGGCAACATTTCCGGCTCGGTCAACCTTGTGACACGCAAGCCGCTGAACAATCCCGGTTTGCATCTGGCTGGCGCGGTTGAAGGCAATTACGGCGATCTGGCAAAGGAATGGTCGCCCGGCTTTTCCATTCTGGGATCGAACACATTTGAGACCGGTATCGGCACATTCGGACTGCAACTGGCCTATACACAGTCAGAGTTGGTGACACGCACAGACGCTTCGCAGATTACTGACCCTTGCTATCGCGACCGTTCGTTGACCGGACCTTGCATACGCGTGCGTCCTGTAGGTTCAGGCGGTTTTGGTGGTGGTACACCGCTTAATGCAACAAACTTTCCACCGCCAAATTCGGTGTTCGTTCCAAAAGGCGCGGGCGTTCGCACAACTGATTTGACGCGTGATCGCAACTCAATTTCGGCGGTTGGCCAATGGGAAAGTACTGACGGTCGTGCAGAGGTAACGCTCGAATATCTCCGCGCCGAAACCGAAGCGACATTAAACGAATTTGCGGTGCTGGCTTTAGTCAACGATGACGGATTGTTCCCAGTTCTTGCTCCGGGAACAACGGCTACCTATGATGGCAACCAGTTTGTCAGTGGCACGTTGACGCAGTTACAGCCCTTTACCGGCGGTCGCGGCATCCCGACAGAGTTGCTGCGGTTCCAGCGTGAAGATACGGCAAAAACCGAGGATTTTTCGGCACACATTAAACTAAGCCCAACAGATAGACTGCGTTTCAATTTTGAAGTGCAGCATATCAAATCGGACCGCACCGAAAACGGCTTCATCTCTGCAATGCAGACCTATACCGATCTGCGTATCGACAACAGCGGCAGCACGCCGCAAGTCGAGTTTCTACAGCCGGGAAGTGCAACTTCACCGTCGAGCTATTTCAATGATCCATCGCGCACATTCTTTTGGTTCCTGCTCGACAATCAGGTGAAGAATGAAGGCGACCTGACCACGATGCGCGCCGATGCCGAATATGATATCAGTGAAGAAGGTTTCTTCAAAAATGCACGTTTTGGTGCACGCTGGAGTGATCGTAGCCGTGTTACGCGTAGTGCGAACTTCTCCAACTGGGGCAACCTTGGCGCGCCATGGACCGGTCGTGGCGGCAATTGGAACTGCGGTGATTTTCAGGCATTCGGCTGCGGCGGTGCGTATGTTCGCGACTTCCCGAATTCTGCGCAACTCCGCAGTCCATTCGGCGACGGCTTCCAACGCGGCAATGGTCCCACACCCTTTGGTGACGGTTCGGCCTTCTTCTTTGGCGGTGACAATCTGGTAGCTGACTATTTGAGCGGCGCGATCACTCGGCAAGCCAACGCGATCACCGCGTTTACGTTAACGCCGAATGCTTGGTTCCCGATTTCAGCACGTAACAATCTCATACCCGGTGGCCCTTGGACCGCAGGCGAAATTTCCGATGTCGAAGAAAGCACATTTGGTGGATATGCGCGTGTCGATTTCGGTGCGAAATTTGGTGATAACATGGAGCTAAGTGGCAATATTGGCTTACGTTATGTCCAGACGACAGTACGCAGCGGCGGCTCTATCGCGTATCCAACCGCACAAGGTTTTGACACTCCACGTGTGATCAACGGCATCAATGTTGGCGGCGACGGCAATGGCGTGGTGAGCGTAGCCGAGGTTCAAAGGTCCTGCACCAATATTCAAGCAGGACAGACTGCGCCGGGCTATTGCGGCCTTAGTGCCTCACGATTGGCTCAATTTGCTTCGGTCTTCACCGGCGAATTGATCGACGATAGCGCCAACATTAAATATGAAAACTGGTTGCCAAGTATCAATGCGAAACTGGATTTCGGTAACGGCATGCTAATTCGCGGGGCGGCATCAAAGGGCATTTCGCGACCGGATCTTTCAGCCTTTGCAAC
>JANMGR010000012.1:0-11652 GCA_031374785.1 Sphingomonadales bacterium
CCACGCCCCAGCCAAGCACGCCAAGGCCGTTAATCATCGTCGTATGGCTGTCGGTGCCAACGCAGGTATCGGGGTAAGCGACCAAATTGCCGTCCGCGTCGTTGGACGTCCAAACCGCCTGCGCAATATGCTCCAAATTCACCTGATGGCAGATGCCGGTTCCCGGAGGAACGGCTTTGAAATTATCCAGCGATTTTGAACCCCATTTCAAAAAGTCATAGCGTTCGCCATTGCGATGATATTCGATGACAACATTCTGTTCCGCCGCCTTTAGATGGCCGAATTCATCGACCATGACCGAGTGATCGATGACCAGATGGACCGGCACCAGCGGGTTAATTTTGCTGGTATCGCCGCCCAATTTCGCAATCGCATCGCGCATCGCGGCCAAATCAACCACGCAAGGAACGCCGGTGAAATCTTGCAGCAGCACGCGGGCAGGGCGGTATTGAATCTCGTTTTGCGAAGCCGATGGATCATTCTGCCAATCGACCAATGCCTGCGCATCGGCGGTCGAAACGGTAAAGCCGCCATCCTCAAACCGCAGCAGATTTTCCAGCAGCACCTTCATCGAAAACGGCAGCCGCGACACATCGCCCAGCTTTTCCGCTGCTTTTTTCAGCGAGTAATAAGCATAGGATTTGCCCCCGACCGAAAGTGTCGAGCGAGTGCCAAGCGAGTCTTGTCCAACGGCGGTCATGGATGTGTTTCCTACGCAAAAAGAGAGCGGGTTTATCCGCCGTAGCCATAGCGTAGGCGGGAGATTCGACTATCGCGAGCCGCGTAGCGGAACTAGGCGCGGGGTGCAAGTCGGGGAGGTCAACGTTTTGCTTGCCACAAAGTGCAATATGCATTAATCTTACCGGTATGATGCAGCACACAAAAGTTTCTGCCAAAGGGCAGGTTGTCATTCCTAAGGATGTAAGGGACCGGCTGAAATGGACGCCGGGAACCGAACTGGAAGTCGTCCACGGAGCGGCAGGCGTTATGTTGCGAGTAAAGCCTGTAAAGATCAAGAAGCTGCCCTTTGACGAGGCGATGGCAAAATTGCGTGCGGCGGTCAATTATACAGGGCCGGTATATTCTGACGAAGAAGCAAATGCTGCCATCGATGAAATGTTTCGCAATGATCCACAATGGGGTCCACCAAAGCGGTGAAGTCTGTCGATACGAACATACTTGTGCGCATCATCGCTGAAGGCGAAAGCGCGCAAGCCATAATCGCACGCACGGTCATTGCTGCCGGTGTGTACGTGCCGCTCACTGTGCTTTTGGAACTGTGTTGGACGCTACGATCTCGTTATGACTTTGATCGAATACAGCTAAACGCCGCAGTAATTGGTCTTTTGGATTCTCTGGAAATCCATGTCGATGATGAACCCGCGATTCGCGCTGCACTCGATCTACATGCCAAAGGAGCCGACATCGCCGATGTCCTTCACCTTGTTGCAGCCAAGGGAACCGAGGCATTTGTTACATTCGACAGAGGTGTCCCTGATGCGACAGACATGGGTGTTGAAGTGGAGCAGGTTTGAAAGTGCTTGCTGCCAAGCGCGATGACTAACCAGCGATAAAGCGCGATGCCGGCCATCCGCCGCCGGTGATCGATACCCTTTTTGCGGCAACGGCGTTGGAACTGGACCTGTGCTTTGTGACGCGCAACTTGCGCGATGTTGCGGCGACGGGGGCGCAGCTGTTTTCGCCTTGGGAGATGGGGTACGAGCGGGTAACGCTTAAGTCTACTCGAAGAACAAAGGCGCTTTCCAATTGAACGCAATCAAATTCAAGGCTCCGGCAATCGCTTCAGCCCGAAGACGCGCATCTTCAGTAATCTCCCTATCACTCGCAACGGCGTCGAAAAAATAGGAACACTGGGCCACAACAAGGCCGCTGTCTGAATCCATCACTTCAAAACTACCCAAATAGAATTGATCGACAAAATATCTACTGAGATGGACGGCTTTCATTTTGCCTTCCTCTGGGGAACGCAATCGCGCATTTGATGGGCTAGATAGTATGAGTTGCCGTTGGGTGCGCAATAGCAAATTTGTTCCGCCCAATCCCCTTCGGCTTCTGGCGAATGCCAATAAACGCCAATGCTTCTCAGCGGGGCTGCGGCACTTTCATGGTGCGCAATAAAGTGGCGCAGGCTGACCCGCTTATTTCGTCTGTTCCGAAACTCGCCATCGGCAGGCGCTAGTAAATAGTCGCGGGAACGACGCAGGCTTTGCAACAGGATGAGCGGCCCCTTTTCAAGATACCCTTCAAACCACGGGTTTTCTTTGACGCACCAGTTGGTCTCCGAAAACCAAAATTCAGCTGCCAATCTATTTTCGATGGAGAACATCTGAATTGTTGTGTCGGCATAGATCAGTCTGCTGCCGATTATCAGGGCTTCTTGGTAGGAGCGTTGTTTTGAATAGAGATCGATAACTGTCATGCGGCATCATTGATCGATTCGCTTTTCGCGTCAATAAAATGATCTAAATCAGTTATTTAATTAGATATTCCCCGCGCTCTGAATCGAGAAATAGGATTTCGCCATTATCGCGCAGTTCTTGTAGCACACGGCTCAACGTTTGGTCTGGGGCTGCGCTCGTGCTCTGCACATCCGCTACAATATGTTCCAATTCCAAGTCGATTAGCGATTGTCTTGAAAAACGGCGATTTCCCGAATTCTCTGTCAGTCGTTCGATAGCCCGACGAACTGCAATTTTCCATGTCGAGCGGCTAAGTCTTACGGTCCCCAGATGCTCTGAAAAACCATCTGGTTGCGCAAGAAAGTCCGCCATGTCCTCAACGCTCATCGGATAGTTTTTATGAATGATGCGGTGGCAGTTCGGACACAAAGCAGCCAAATCTTCAAGCCGAGTTGGTTGGGTTGATTCCAATGCAATGGGTTTTCGGTGATGCGCCTCGATATAGTCTTTCGCCATATCGCCGTAAAATTCTGAAAGTTGCATGCTGCAGGCTTCGCATCGCGGTTCAGCCAGCGAGGCTTTGAACTTTTTTATCAGGGCAGGGTTGCGCTCTCTAACCAGATGCTCGCGCAATACCTGATTACCCTCGCGGGCTTCATAGGCTTCTGCGTCTTCACTGAAGTGGTCATTTGAGGAAGATGGCCCTTCATTCGTTTGCTTCGTAAAAGTTCTAAGCGCCCAAATTCCACTTCCAGCGTCACTTTGAAATAGGTCTTGATTGCCTTTATAAGCTTTATAATCCGAGCAGTTTTCTTGCAGCCGCGCCCGAACGCTAGCTTGAGGATCTGCGGGAAAAGGCGGCTGACCGGTCCGTAGAATCTCGTCCGTAATCGCTTCATAGTGCGCAGAGCCACCTAAAGCGATCAGTGCATCAACAATGCTGCCAATAGAAATAGCCATACGCAGTTACTAGGCGAACGAAGAGCTGTTAGTCAAACTGCGATGCTAAAGTGCTTTCTAACTACACACTAAAAACCCCTGTCCTACAAAACACCATATCGGTTATATATGATTCGTTTTATTTACCGAAAGAGGAAATTCTATGCCAACTCCAGATGATCCAAAAAGAGCCCCGACAGCTACGCATGATGTGCATTGCGACCAATTGTGTTCAGGTGGCGCGTGACTGCACCTTTGATTCTTTGCATAATCGGCAAATGCGACCAGTTTGCTTGCGTTTAAGGTGAGACCTTAGTGTGACTTTCCAAAATTTCGGCACTCAACAACTGCTCCAAAATCACCCCTCACTCAAAACCCGCGTCACTTCATCCAGCGTCCCGCGCACGCGCAGCAGCTGGTCTTTGCCGAACACGACGAGGCATTCGTCATGCGCGTTATCGGCGGCTTTGACGAACTGCACGATCTCTGGGTTAACCGATATTTTCTGGCCGCGCGTGTCGAATAAAGTGACGAAGGGGATCATAGGAAAGTCCTTTTTGGGCTGGGGCGTTTTGGCCGATGGCGGCTGCAACGCGCATGTTTCTTGGGCGCGGTATGTGACACAATTCCAAGGGTTTGTTTACCCTTCTGAAACGCCCTGTGTGAGATAGCGTTTGCAGAAGGACCGCCCAAGCCAACATGGTTGCCAAGAAACTTAGCACAGATGTTATCGAAAGCCGCGATTTGGCGGCGGGCAGCGCGTCGGGATTTTTTGCGCGGATGAACGGGCGCAGCGGACCAAAGCCGAAAAGCTTTGTGCCGCTCGCATCCTCCAAAGCAGCGCTAGAATTGCTACAGAATTTTGAAGAAAGCCGCCGCGGTTGGTTTTGGTCAACCGACAGTGTAGGGCGCGTCACCTATCTAAGTGAAGCGGTCTGCGCCGCATTGGGCAAGCCGCATAATGAGCTTATCGGCTCAATCTTTATGGAGCTGTTTAGCAAGGATGAGGAAGCGGAGGATAATCAGCGCACATTGCCGTTTATCTTTACTAAGCAATCGAAATTCGATGACCTTGCCCTTATGGCTGCGGGTGGCGAAGGCGAAATCTGGTGGGCGGTTTCGGGGCGGCCATTTCATAACTCGTCTGGCGACTTTATCGGCTATCGCGGCAGCGGCGTGGATATCACCGAACAGCGCCGCCATGTGCGCGATACGTCTAAACTGGCCAAATATGATGCGCTTACCGGGCTGCTAAACCGGTACCGTATGTCAAAGCTGTTGGAAACGACACTGACGGTTTTCCAAACGCAGCAGCGGCCTTGTGCGATTATGCTGATAGATCTCGACCGGTTTAAGCATGTGAATGATACGCTGGGTCATCCCGTTGGTGACGCGTTGCTGAAACAAGTCGCGGAACGGCTGGTTAAGGTGGTTGGCGACCGCGAAAAGATTAGCCGCCCGGGTGGTGATGAGTTTCAGATTATCCTGCAAGATGTCGAGGATCGCGGCGCTTTGGGCGAACTGGCCGAGCGGATCATCAAAAGCCTGTCGCAGCCATATTCAATTGATGGCGCGCGGTGTATCATCGGTGCCTCGGTCGGTGTCGCGGTCAGCCCGTTTGACGGCGTGACCAGCGAAGATTTGATCCGCAACGCCGACTTGGCTTTGTATGCGGCCAAAGGCGGTGGGCGCGGGCGTTTCCGGTTTTATTCAAGCGAGCTGCTGCAAACTGCGGAAGACCGCCGCATCCTTGAAGAAGATTTACGCGATGCGATCCAGAAAAAGGAACTGTGGCTGGCGTATCAGCCATCGGTGGATGTCAGAACCAATCAGGTGTCAGGTTTTGAAGCACTGGTTCGCTGGGACCATCCCGAACGCGGCCCGATTTCGCCTGCGGTTTTCATCCCCATTGCCGAAGAGGCCAATCTGGTCAGTGAAATCGGCGAGTGGGTGCTGCGCGAAGCATGTTTTCAGGCAGCAAAATGGCCGGGCAAAATGATCGTCGCGGTCAATGTTTCACCTATCCAGTTCGGCAACGACCTGTTGCCTAAAATCGTGGAAAATGCGCTTATTGCATCCGGCTTGCCGCCCGAGCGGCTGGAGCTAGAACTGACCGAAGGTGTTTTCCTGCAGGAAACATCTGGCACAGATGCAATGTTCAAAGCATTGAAAGACCTGAATGTCCGCTTGGCGCTTGACGATTTTGGCACCGGCTATTCCTCACTTGGCTATCTGCGCACTGCCCCGTTCGACAAAATCAAGATCGATCAAAGCTTTGTCCGCAGCGTGACTGAGCCCGGTTCGCGTAACGGAGCACTAATCAGCGCCATTGTTACGCTGGGCAAAGCTTTGGATATGCACGTTACCGCAGAAGGCATTGAGTCGCTTGACCAGCTTGAACTCGTCCGCGGTTTGAATGTCACCTATGTGCAGGGCTATGTGTATAGTAAGCCGATCAACAACGAAAAACTGCTCGAAAAATTTGAGAGCGGCGAATGGGTGATTGAGCCTGCGGGGCCAGCTGTTCATCGCAGTGACCGGATATCGATGTTCCGCAAAGTCGGCATTGTCCACGACAACCATTACTACCGCGTTATTATGCGCAACCTGTCGCTAAGTGGCGCGTTGGTAGAGGGCATATTAAATGTGCCCAGCGGTACACGCTTTGTGCTTGATTTGGGCGATGGCCAGCTGGCGTTATCCACTGTGGTCCGTTCAAAAGGCCATCATCAGGGATTGAAGTTTGAAACGCCGCTGGTGAATGACGGCAATGGCGGTTTTTGCACCAGCCGCCGCGTTCCTCCCTATAGCCTTGCTGCTGCGGGTATGCCGCTGGATGTCCTTCCACCTGGCTATTATGATAGCATCAACCGGCCACCGCCAGCAAAAACAGTGCCCCAGTTCAGCACTACAGGCGACTGGAAAAACGTCTAAATACTCGTAAGCGAGCCAGTCTGGCTTGCAAGCCGCCTTCTGCACTGGCAAGCCGTAGCTGATAATGCAGCAAAGCTTTTCCATTTTCCCATTCAATCCGCCGGGTGATAGCGCCACAGTGCGTGCCGACGTTCGCGCATTTTTGGATCAGCATCAGGCAAGACTGGGTGTTCCCAATTGTTGGGTGGTCGCGGATACAGAATTTTCGCTGGCGCTGGGTGCGGCGGGCTATCTGGGCATGACATTGCCGCAATCGGTCGGCGGGCAGGACCGGCATCCGCTTGAACGCTATATCGTCATCGAAGAATTGCTGGCGGCAGGCGCTCCTGTTGGCGCGCACTGGATTGCCGACCGGCAGACGGCGCCGCTGATTTCGCGCTATGGCAGCGAAGAGGCAAAGGCGCGCTATCTGCCGCCGATCTGCGCAGGAGAGCTATACACCTGTATCGGATTATCCGAACCCGGGGCTGGCTCCGATCTTGCGGCAGTTCGTTCGACCGCGCGGCCGACAGCAGAGGGCTGGCGTCTTTCAGGACAGAAAGTCTGGACCAGTGGCGCGCATATCAGCCATGTCATGCTGGCGTTGGTTCGCAGCGAAGAGGGCAGCGAGAGGGGCGCGGGCCTGTCGCAATTCCTGATCCCGATGGATGCGCCGGGGGTTACGATTCGCCCGATTATCGACATGGCGGGCGAGCATCATTTCAACGAAGTGTTTTTCGATGACGTGCTGCTGCCCGAATGGGCGATGGTCGGCACACGCGGCGCGGGATGGGCGCAGGCAACGGCGGAACTTGCGCTCGAACGATCTGGCCCTGAACGCTATTTATCCAGCCATGTGTTGATGACAGCACTGATTGATTTCGCAGGGCCGGACCCCGAACCACAATTGCGCAGCTTAATCGGCGCATTGACAGCAGAACTCTGGACGTTGCGGCAAATGTCGCTTTCCACCGCGGCAAAGCTTGCGGCGGGTGAAGACCCGATGGTCGAGGCGTCGATGGTCAAGGATTTGGGCAACAGTTTTGAACAAGCCTTGCCGCAACGTGTGCAGGCTTTGGTGGATTGTCCTGCAAGCCGCGATGACGATGTGGCGCGGTTGATGCGCGCGCTGTTGATTGCTGCGCCGAGTTTTTCCTTAAGGGGCGGCACGCGAGAGATTATTCGCGGTATTATCGCGCGGGGGCTTGGTTTGCGATGAGCGACCAGCGGACCCTTTTATGCGACACGGCAGAGGCTGTGTTCGCCGAAGCCGCTGCCCTCGGCATGGCCCCAATCGAAGCCGCCGGGTTCGCACAATTATTGCTGCCCGAAAGCGAAGACGGGTTCGGCGGCGATTGGGGTGATGTTTTTGCGGTGCTACGCATCGCCGGAGCAAAAGCGCCGCAACTGCCGGTTGGGGAATTGATTGTCGGGGGCGAAATGTCGCAGCCTATCGGAGCATTCGTCCGCGTCGCGCAGGCCGCAGGGGCAATGGACGCGGCGCTGACAATGAGCATTGAATACACCAACACGCGCCAGCAATTCGGCAAGCCCCTGTCAAAGTTTCAGGCGGTGCAACAGGTGCTAGCGGTGTTCGCCACCGAGGCTGCTGCGGTAAACGTTGCGGGAGCAGCTGCCGCCGCTGCACTGGACCGCGCAAACGGCGATGCCAACGCGGCATTGTTCGAAATCGCCGCCTCGAAATTGCGTACCAATCAAGCCATCGGCCAAGCGACCAGCATCGCCCACCAAGTGCACGGCGCGATTGGCTTTACCAAGGATTATGATCTGAACACACTGACCGGCCCGTTGCTGAACTGGCGTTCGGACTATGGCAACGACGCCTATTGGGCCGATGTGCTGGGCGGAATTGCCGCCGGATTGGGCGGGGCAGGGTTGTGGGCGGAAGTTACGCGGCGGGGGTAGGCGATTGGCGTTGGCTGACTACAAGTTTTCGGTCATTTCGTTGAAATTGGCAGATTTATACAAGCGGACGTCTATAACGACTTGAAGGGAAGTAAGCGACAATGACCGAGCATCACGGCAGCTGCCATTGCGGGCGGATACATCTGACACTACGCGACGAACCAATCGAAGTCAGTGAATGCAATTGCTCGATTTGTCGGCGCACGGGTGGATTGTGGCACTATTGCTCGCCGGACTTGATCTCTGTCGAGGGAGAGGGCGTTGCTTACCAACAGGGTGATCGTTCGCTCGACACATGGCACTGCCCGGACTGTGGCTGCACGACCCATTGGACGGCGACCGATCCAGCGTACGCGCGCATGGGCGTGAATCTCAGGATGTTTAAACCCGATTTGTGGCGTGATCTGCCACGTCGCCTTGTCGATGGCGCGTCTTACTAAATAGCCCGCATATTACGACGGCGAACGACAACAACACGGTCGTCAAAATATAAGATTGATCGTTCTACAAGCTGCCGTCGCCCCGTGCTTGACACAGGGCTTGGCTGCCTTGGCGCGCGCTTCACGAAGAAAAGCCAAGCCCCGCATCCAGTGCGGGGCGACGATGGGAGGACGGTCTGCAATTGGACGCGACGAGACAAAAGCGGACAGTCAGCTCTCCCCAACATTTCAGACCTCAACTTAGCAATCTTTGACTCCCCCAAACATTCCGCTAAAGGCGCTGCTCTACCCTAACCCCGACGGAGTTCCCCACATGCGTGCCGATGCGCAAGCCCTTGTTGACCGTATCGATGCTGCGCTGAATCTGGTGAAAATGTCGTTGGATTGGGATCGCGCGCTGCGCCGTTTGGACGAGCTGAACGCACGCGTTGAGGACCCAAAGCTATGGGATCAGCCCAAAAAGGCCGAGGAAGTCATGCGCGAGCGGCGGCGGCTTGATGCGGCCATCGGCACGGTCCGTGAAATTGGCAGTGACAAGGACGGTACAGTCGAGCTGATCGAGCTTGCCGAAATGGAAAATGATGAAGGCTTGTCCGATGAAGGCGTAGCGTCGTTGAAAGCGCTCGCCGACCGCGCGGATAAGGACAAAGTTGCGGCTTTGCTATCGGGCGAGGCAGACGGCAACGATACCTTTATCGAAATCCATGCAGGCGCAGGCGGCACTGAGAGTCAGGACTGGGCCGAAATGTTACAGCGGATGTATTATCGCTGGGCCGAACAGCGCGGCTATAAAGTCGAGATGGTTGATTATCAGGCGGGTGATCAGGCGGGGATCAAGTCCGCCACGATGCAAATCAAAGGCGAAAATGCCTATGGCTATGCCAAGACCGAAAGCGGCGTGCACAGGCTAGTCCGCATCTCGCCTTATGACAGCGCGGCCAAACGCCACACCAGCTTTTCCAGCGTCTGGGTCTATCCGGTTATCGACGACAATATCGAGATTGAGATTAACGAAGGCGATTTGAAAATCGACACCTATCGCGCCTCTGGGGCCGGTGGGCAGCACGTTAATACCACCGATTCCGCCGTGCGGATTACGCACAAGCCGTCTGGCATCGTTGTTGCCAGCCAGAATGACCGTTCGCAGCACAAGAACAAAGCCACTGCGATGGGAATGCTAAAAGCGCGGATGTATGAGGCGGAATTGCGTAAGCGCGAAGAGGTTGCCTCGGGCGAATATGCGGCGAAAACCGAGATTGGCTGGGGGCATCAAATTAGAAGCTATGTGTTGCAGCCCTATCAAATGGTGAAGGATTTGCGGACGGGCTATACCTCGCCAACGCCTTCGGATGTGCTGGACGGTGATCTTGATGGTTTCATTGCGGCGGCGCTTGCGCAACGTGTGACGGGCGAAGCGGTTGCGGTGGATGATGTCGATTGAAGGCATTGCAGTTCATGCGTAAGCCGCTTGGATTTAGCCACCACGTTTCTATACACCGTTAGTCCTGAGCCTGTCGAAGGACGTCCCACGGCATAAACAATTGTGTAGGACTTCAGGACGTGCTTCGACAGGCTCAGCATTAACGGTTTCGGGGACGAGCAGTTCGGACCAAAGGGGTTTCAAAATATGCGCTATGTTCGGGAATTCAAAGGTTTCGCTGGTATCCGGTTGGAATCAGATGACATCGGAAGCGCCTTTGACCCCGCCGTTGTGCTTCTTCACGGTCCCGGACAAACGCGGGCCGATTGGGAAAGTGTAGCGCTGGCCTTACGCGATGCCGGGCGTCATGCGATCAATATCGATCTTCGCGGACATGGCGGCAGCGAGTGGCCCGACGATGCGCGCTATGATTTCAATGCCTATGTCGAGGATGTTCGTGCGGTGCTGGCACAAATGCGCACGCGGCCTGTCGTTGTCGCAGCAACGCTGACCGGCTGGGTGGCGGCGGCGGCCTTGGCAGAGGATGCAGCGACGCTGGCGACGGGGCTAGTGCTCGTCGATTTGCCGAGCGATGATAGCCGCGAAGTGGTGCAGGGCTTGGCCGGAACGATGGGGGCAGGGCAGTTCGATCCGCGCCTATTCGACCGGTTCGATACCAGCGGTGCAGCAGAGACATTAAGCGTTGCGGCGGCGCAGCTGTCGATTCCTGTGCTCGCCATCAACGGAGCGTTCGGTGGCGCAGGCGCGCCAGCCGCTTTCATTGCAAACTTACCTGACGCCGAGGCTGTGGTGATCGAGGACAGCGGCCTGGACCGCACCGAGACGTTCAATGCTTTATTGCTCGATTTTCTGGAGCGCAAACAGCCGCGCTTTGTGCCGGAGTTTCGCGAAGGTTCGGACGCGCGCACTTTCCGCGATGCGCTGGGCTGTTTTGCGACTGGCGTAACGATTATCACCGCGATGGACGGCGAAGGCCAGCCAATTGGGTTGACTGCGAACAGCTTTACCAGCGTGTCGCTTGACCCGCCTTTGCTGCTTGTGTGTGTCGCCAATAATGCGGGTAGTGCAGCGGTGTTGCGTGAGGCGGAACGCTTTGCTGTCAACGTGCTGCAAATCGGTCAGCAGCCAACATCAAACCGCTTTGCCGGTAAAGGCGAAGATCGCTTTGCCAACACCCCGTGGGAGGTTGGCGAATTCGGCACGCCGGTGTTGACAGGCTCTCTCAGCAGTTTTGAATGCGCGCGCGATGCGGTGTATGATGGCGGGGATCACTTTATTTTGGTGGGCCGTGTGTTGAAAGCGATGTTCGAACCGCGCCGCGATCCTTTGCTGTATTTCAGGGGCAAATACCGCCGCCTGCATTTTGCCTAAAGAACAGGTGGCGTCAACACGCAATCACATTCACCGCCAGCCCGCCCTCGCTGGTTTCCTTATACCGCGACGACATATCCAGCCCGGTTTGCCGCATCGTTTCGATCACCTGATCGAGCGAGACTTTGGGCCGTTCATGGCTGTGCAGCGCCAGCCGCGCGGCGTTGACCGCTTTGACCGCACCCAGCGCGTTGCGTTCGAT